>NZ_JBHWIQ010000002.1:0-1800 GCF_042732055.1 Streptomyces sp. NPDC059816 | reverse complement strand
GGGGCCGCGGGGGCGGTGGGGCGGCTTGGTTAAAGCCGCCGGCCGCGGGGCCCCCCCCGGGGGCGCGCGGGCGCGGGGGGGCGCCGCGGCGGGCGCCCCCCCCCCCCCCGCTGCGCCTACTTGCTGACGGCGTCCAGGGCGTCCGCGACGCCCACTCCGTAGAAGCCGTTGCGGTTCTTGCCGCCCTCGCAGACGGCGTCGACCTTGCCGTCGCCGTTGATGTCGTACGGGTCGGTGCACGCGGTGGCGTCGGCGCCGCGGTACAGCAGGGCCTTGACCTGCGCGGGGGTGGCGCGCGGGTGCGTGGACTTGATGAGTGCGGCGACGCCGGCCGCGTGCGGGGAGGCCATCGAGGTGCCGGCCATGTAGCCCCAGCCGCCGCCGGGCAGGGTGCCGAGGATCAGACCGCTGGTGGCGGGGGCCTGCGGCGGCTGGTACCTCGTCGAGTCCCCGCCGGGAGCGGCGATGTCGACGACGCCCTTGCCGTAGTTGGAGAACGACGACTTGATGCCCTTGGCGCCGGTCGACGCGGTGGTCACGATCCCGGGGAGCTGGGTCGGGATGTCGAGACACTCGGAGGGGTCCACGACCCGGGTGCCGGGGGTGCTGTCGTTGGGGCTCGACGGGTCGGTCAGCTCGTCGGCGGCGAGGTCGAAGTTCTCGTTGCCCGCCGCCGCGATGTTCACGGCGCCCTTGCGCTCCGCGTGGCGGGCGGCCCGGGAGACGGCTTCGATCAGCGCCTTCTGGTCCGGGTCGTCGGCGCAGTTGAAGTACCAGGGGTCGGTGTAGTAGCTGTTGTTGGTGATGTCCACGTCGTTCTCGGCGGCCCACATGAAGCCGCACACGACGGCCTCGGTGTAGAAGAAGCCGGCCGGGGTGGACACCTTGATGCCGGAGACCTTCACGCCGGGGGCCACTCCGGTCATGCCCGTGCCGTTCTTGGCCGCGGCTATCTCCCCGGCGACGTGCGTGCCGTGGGCGCTCTCACCGGGGCCGGGGCGCCAGGAGCCGTCCCGGGTGTCGGGGGCACCGGACACGCAGTTGACGGACGCCTCGCGGTCGAAGTTCGGGGCGATGTCCGGGTGGGTGTCGTCGACGCCCGTGTCGATGACGGCGACGGTGACGTCCTTGCTGCCGAGGGTCCGCTCGTGGGCCCGGTCGGCCTTGATCGCGGGCAGGCTCCACTGGAGGGGCTGCAACGGGTCCTGGGACGCGCCTGCCGTCTCGGTGGCCGCCGCGACCTCCGCGGCGGACAGTTCCTCGGGCGCCTCCAGGACGCCGGTGGCCTGTGCGGGCAGCGGTGCGGTGCGGGTGGCGCCCGCCGACTCCACGCCGCGCACCGTGCGCAGCACCTTCGCGAACTCCGGGTCGGCGGAGTGGGCGACGATCACGCCTATCTTCCGGTAGGTGGCGACGACGGTGCCGCCGGCCTTGCGGATGGCCCGCTCGACGGAGTCGGCGGCGTGCTGGTGGCTCAGGTTGACGACGTAGCTGAGGTTCGTCCCCACGGGTGCGGCGCTCAGGGCGGACGGCGCGGTCTCCGTGTCGGCGGCGGTGGCCGGGGTGGCGTGCGGCAGGAACGCCAGGGTGGAGGCGAGGGCCATGCCGAGCGGGACGGTGACGACGCGTCGGGTGCGGGGGAGGGGCGTGCTCATGTGATCTCCGGTTCGTCTGACCGGCGCGGGTGGCGCGCCGGGTGGGAGTAACCATCTGGGGGGGGGGGTGCCTCGATGTCGTTCGTCAATCCCGTGCTGTCGGTTTTGGGTGTGTCGGTCCCGTTCATGTGGCGGGGGTCGTGGT
>NZ_JBHWIQ010000001.1:165354-546644 GCF_042732055.1 Streptomyces sp. NPDC059816 | reverse complement strand
TTCACCCCCGCCATCGAAACCCTCCGCGGACTCCTCCTCGGCACCGAAATCGGCCACAACGGATGGCTCACCCTCGCCTGGTCCCTCGCCCTCACGACCCTCGGCTACCTCTGGGCCACCGCCAAGTACAACAACGACCCCAAGTAACCCCCACCGAACACCCCCGAACACCCCCGAACGACCCCGCCGAACACCCCCGCACAGATCGCCACGGGCGGCTCGGGGAAATGAGCTCGACTAGGCCCGGTGTTGTAGATGGACTGGGGCAATGACAACTTCCACTGAAGAACTCCTCCCCGCCACCCGCCGCGCGTTGCTGCACCGACTCGCCGTGGCCCAGTCCGAAGGACGGGCCCCCTCGGTGGTCGCCGCGGTCGGGCGGGGCGGGGAGACCGTCTGGAGCGGGGCGCGGACCTCGGCGGGCGGATCCTGGTCCGCCCTGGACACCCAGTACCGGATCGGGTCGATCACCAAGACGTTCACCGCGGTGCTGGTGCTGCGGTTGAGGGACGAAGGGCTGCTGGACCTCGGTGACCCCCTGGAGAAGCACCTTCCGGGGACCGCGGCCGGCGAGGTCACGCTCGCCGAACTGCTGGCGCACACCGGCGGGCTCGCCGCGGAGACCCCGGAACCCTGGTGGGAGCGGACCCCCGGATCGTTGCGCCCGGAGCTGGCGGACGTCCTGGGCGAGCGACCGTTCCGCCATCCGAAGGGGAGGGTCCACCACTACTCGAACCCCGGGTACACCCTGCTGGGCGCCGTCGTGGAGAAGCTGCGGGACGCCCCGTGGGAGGAGGTGCTGCGCCGGGAGGTGCTGGAGCCGCTGGGTCTACGTCGGACGGGCGCCCGGCCGCAGGCCCCGCACGCCGACGCGTGGGCCGTGCACCCGTGGGCCGATGTGCTGCTGCCCGAACCCGTGGAGGAACTGGGGCTGATGGCCCCGGCGGGGCAGCTGTGGTCGACGACGGCGGACCTGATCCGGTTCGGCGTCTTCCTCGCCCGGGGTGACGAGCGGGTGCTGAGCGCCCGGTCGGTACGGGAGATGGGTACTCCGGCCGCTCCCCCGGCCACCGCGGACCTGGCGTCGGGGATCTCGTACGGACTCGGGACCCAGGTGCTGCGGGTGGGTGGGCGCACGCTGGTGGGTCACTCGGGTTCGCTGCCCGGGTTCCTGGCCGCGCTGTTCTTCAGCGCCGAGGACGACGTGACGGCCGTGGTGCTGGCCAACTGCACCTCGGGCCCCCCGGTGGTGGGGGTCGCTGCCGATCTGGTGCGCATCGTGGCGGAGGGCGAGCCCCGCATCCCGGGGCCGTGGCGACCGTTGCCCGAGGTGGACCGGGCGGCCCTGGACCTCACCGGGCCCTGGTACTGGGGCGCCGCCCCGCACGCGCTCCAGCTCACCGGGGACGGTGGGGTGGTCCTGGGGCCGCTGAACGCCTGGGGACGGGGCTCCCGGTTCCGGGCCTGCCCGGACGGCACCTGGCTGGGTCTTGAGGGGTACTACGCGGGGGAGACGCTGCGGGTCGGGCGCCGTCCGGACGGTTCGGTGAGCCATCTCGACCTGGGTTCGTTCGTCTTCACCCGGGAGCCGTACGAGCAGGGCGCGCCCGTTCCCGGTGGAGTGCACCCCGAGGGGTGGCGGGGCGGCATCCAGTAGTGCGCGACACCGCGGGGCGGGCCGGGACGCGCGGACGTCCGGCCCGCCGGGCGGGTGAGGGTGCGGCTGCCGTCGGCATTTCCGTTCCGGACCGGTACCGGTGCTCAGAGCGCCAGCTTGAACCCGATGTGGGACGGCGTGAACCCCAGGCGCTCGTAGAAGCGGTGGGCATCGGTGCGGGTGGCGTCGGACGTGAGCTGCACCAACTGACAGCTCTGGCGTCGGGATTCCTCCACGGCCCACTCGATGAGCCGGCTGCCCAGACCGCTACCGCGCTCGTCGGCGTGGACCCGGACGCCCTCGATGACCGACCGGACGGCACCCCTGCGCGACAGTCCGGGGATGACGGTGAGTTGCAGCGTGCCGACGACCCGGTCCTGTCGGACGGCGACGACGAGGTGTTGGTGGGGGTCGTCGGCGAGCCGCCGGAAGGCCGCGCGGTAGGGGGCGAGGTCGTCCGGCGACTCCCGTCGGGTGCCGAGTGGATCGTCGGCGAGCATGTCCACGATGGCCTGGATGTCTTCGTCCGTCGCCGGTCGTATGTCGAGGTCTTCCATGCCGAACACCCTAGGTCCCGCGGTGACGTCAGCCCGCGGCCACCGTCAGCGGGGCGAACCGGCGGGTCCAGTCGCCCGGCAGGTCCGTGGTTCCGTAGGTCATCACGTCATTGTGGAAGGACGGGCTGAGGCCGCGGTCCCGGAGCCAGGACAGTACGCCCTCGTGGCGGGCGTCGACGTCGACGCGCACCGGTCGGGTGGCCCCCGCGGCGAGTGAGGCGATGAGTGCCACGGCCGTCTCGGTGTCACGGGCGATCAGCGGGCCGACCATCTCGGCACCGGTGTTCGGCCAGATTCCGCCGTAGCCGATGATCCGGCCGCGCTCCTCGGCCACCCGGAGCCGGTCCGCGAAGGCCGGCAGTCGGGTGATCACGTGCGTGCGGTCGGAGCCGAAGACCGCACCGTCCAGATGCAGGATCGTGGGCAGGTCCTCGGCGGTGGCCGGGCGGGTGGCGATGCGCGGTTGTGGGCCCCCGGGGGTGAAGGTGCCCTGGAGGGATTCCACGCCACCGACCGTCTTGAACCCCAACTCTTCGTACAGGGGGCGGCCGTTCGCGGTCGCGTGCAGGGTGAGGGGCGTCGAGCCGGCCTCCGCGAGGACGTGTCGCATCAGGTGTCGCCCGACCCCCCGGCGGGCGTAGCGGGCGGCGACCAGGACCATGCCGACCGCCTGGAGGTCGGGGTTTCCGGGAGGGCCGTACGACGTCACCACGCAGGCGCTGAGGAGCCCGTTGCCGTCGGGTGCGTCCATGCCGTACGCGGTGCCCGCGGCGAGGAGGAGGCCCCACTTGTGCTCTTCCCGTGGCCAACCACGGTCGTGGGACAGGTCGGCGCAGAGCATGGTGTCCCGCGGGGTGAGCCGGCGGATGGGGAGTGCGGAGAGGGAGAGTGAAGGTGTCGACACGCTGGTCAGGCTGTCTGACGGACCCCCTTGGCGTCCACCGCTTTGCCAGCACTCGCCCGGATGTTTCGGCCACGACGGGTGAGTCCCCAGGGTTTGAGGACCGAGACGGCCGTGATGAAGACGTATGTGGTGAGCGAGACGGCTGGCGGAAGGACGAGGTCGATCGTGCTCTCGACCGGCTGACCTGACGTCACCCGGGCTGCGGCGGCGCTGACCTCGGGGCGGAAGGCGAAGATCGACGCGGTGGTGGCGGCCAACGTGAGGCAGAACTTGGTGACGACCCAGCGGTGGCGCAGCAGCCCCCAGGGAGTGCCCAGCGAGAGCACCAGACCGGTGGCGAGGGTGGTGAGGGAGAGCGGCAGGATCAGCCAGTCCGTGAAGACCCTCATGGACCGGTAGGAGGTCGCCACGGTTTCCGGTTGACGGGTGGTCGCTGCGGTGACGGCCAGCGCCAGGAGCGCTAGGGAGAGCCCCAGCCAGCCAGCGGAGAAGGCGAGGTGTGTCACGAGGGTGGCCCGGCGGGCCCGACGGCTTAGTTTCACGTGAAACACCGTGCCGGGATGTCGGGCGGCCGTCGTCTGACGGGGGGAGTAGCTTCGGCTACGCGGCTCGGCGTAGGGCGGGACCCCGTAGGGGCGTTGAGTGGTTCACCGCCGCGCTGAGGGGTGGAGTGCCGGGTGGGTCGAGTGCTTGTGCGTATCCCTCATGGGTAGGGTCGGCTCCGGTAAGTGATCGTCAGATCGCAGCGCGTTGGGCCATGAGAACCGTGTGACGGGGCAGCGTAGCTGGATGGGGAGATCGGCGTATCGCACTTCGCGCTTTGTGCCCCGGACCGGGGACTCTGATGGGAAGCTACTTTGTAACGACTGCGGGCAATGTCACATCTTTGTCCATCTTGTCCCCGCTAGAAGGGATTCGCGGTTCAATGGGCGCTGCATGGACCGATGGGCGCAATGCGGGGGAATCAGCGGCTTCCGATCAGGGAAGCAAGCGGATCGACCGAAAGATGCTTGAGGCGAGGCAGAGAATGGACGCTCCGACCACCACGTCGGCCAAGGGCACCACCGAAACCGCCGACGAGGCAGAGGAGAACGGCGGTTGGTTCACCGCCGGGACCGCTCCGGAGCCTGTGGCTGGGGAGGCGAACCCCTCGGCGAACCCCACGGCGAACCTCTCGGCGGAGCGTCCGCGCACCGCCGTGGTCCGTCCGGTGGGCCGAGCGGCGAGCGCGGGACCGGTGTCGGCTCCGCAAGCGCTCGCACCGGAGGGCCCGAGCACCCCCGAGGACGTGCGAATACTGCCGACGGTGGAAGACGCGCATCAGCAGCGGGGCGGAAACGGTCAGGTGGCCGTCGTCGGCCACGCGAACTCCGGGGTCCGTCCCGGCAGGGCGAGGGGGTCTGACGGATCGACACCGTCCCCCGACGCCCTGCGCGTACGCCGCACCCTGGAGGAGATCGAACCCATCGGCGACAAGGTCACCTCGTACTTCTACGCGCTGTTGTTCGTTCGGCATCCGGATCTGCGCTCGCTGTTCCCCGCGGCGATGGACCTCCAGCGGGACAGGCTGCTCAAGGCACTGCTGTTCGCCGCGGACCACATCGACGACCCCGTGGTCCTGGGGGAGTACCTGAAGAACCTCGGGCGCGGCCACCGCAAGTACGGGACGCGGGCCGAGCACTATCCTGCGGTGGGCGAGGCGTTGTTGGGCGCACTCTCCCGCTATGCGACGGGCTCGTGGGACGCGGAGTGCGAGGCGGCCTGGGTCAGGACCTACACGACGATCTCGCAGGTCATGATCGATGCGGCGGCCGAGGACGAGGTCCGCGCGCCCGCCGCCTGGCACGCGGAGGTGGTCTCGCACGAACTGCGGACCCCCGACATCGCGGTGCTCACCGTCCGTCCCGACCAGCCGTACGCCTTCCTGGCGGGGCAGTACGCGAGCCTGGAGACACCGTGGTGGCCGCGGGTCTGGCGCCACTACTCGTTCGCCTCCGCGCCCCGGTCGGACGGGCTCCTCTCCTTCCATGTGAAGGCCGTTCCGGCCGGTTGGGTCTCCCAGGCGCTGGTGCGTCACGCCCGTCCCGGGGACGTGCTGCGGCTCGGTCCGGCCTCGGGGTCGATGACGGTCGACCACACCACGAGCAGCGGTCTGCTCTGCCTCGGCGGCGGGACCGGGATCGCCCCGATCAAGGCCTTGGTGGAGGACGTCGCCGAGCACGGGGACCGCCGGTCGGTCGAGGTGTTCTACGGTGCCCGCACCGATCACGACCTGTACGACATCGACACGATGCTCCGGCTCCAGCAGGCCCATCCCTGGCTCTCGGTCCGGCCGGTGATCGACGCACAGGCACGGGTGCAGCTGCCGGACGCGGTACGGGAGTTCGGGCCCTGGTACGAGTACGACGCCTATCTGTCCGGGCCGCCGGGGATGATCCGCAGCGGGGTGCAGGCGCTCCGGTCCAGCGGAGTGTCCGTCAACCGCATCCGTCACGACTACGTGGAGGGACTGGTGGCGGCCGGCACCTGATCGGGCGGCGGCGGGGTGCGGAGGGGCACCCTCAGCCCAGATCGGGTGCGTGCATGGCGCGTACGCCTTCGATGTTCCCGTCGAGGTAGTGGCGGAGGGACAGCGGCACCAGATGGACCGAGGCGATGCCGACCCGGGTGAACGGCACCCGGACGATCTCGTACTCGCCACTGGGCGCGTCGACTTCCGGGCCATGGCGCAGGGACACGTTCATGGAGGCCATCCGGCAGACGAAGAAGTGCTGGACCTTCACCCCCGTCGCGCCGCCGTCCTCGCCTATGTGTTCGACGGTGTCCACGAAACAGGGCACGACATCGGTGATCTTCGCGCCGAGTTCCTCGTACACCTCGCGGTGCAGGGCTTCGATGACCGTGGCGTCGTCGGCCTCCACGCCACCGCCCGGGGTGACCCAGTACGGATCGACGCCGGGCTTGGTCCGCTTGATGAGGATCAGTTCGTCGCCGTCCAGGAGGATGGCGCGGGCGGTGCGTTTGACCACGGGACGGACCGTCATGGGAGAAATGTGGCCCGGTTGGTTCCACGTGAAACATCGCCCTTTGGACAGGCGGGCCGGAAACCGCTCGACTCCGCTCCGCTCCGGCCCTTCGGGCCGCCCGCCCGTCCGCCCCGGTTCAGACCGCCCGGTCGAGTGCCTGGAGAACGTCCCGGACCAGGTCGTCCACGTCCTCGATGCCGGCCGAGAGTCGGATGAACCCCTCCGGTACGGGATCGCCACCCCAACGACGGCGACGTTCCGCGGTGGAGCGGACCCCGCCGAAGCTCGTGGCGTCATCGACCAGGGTCAGTGCGTCCAGGAACCGTTCGGCACGGGCCCGGGACGGCAGGGTGAAGGACACCACGCAGCCGAAACGCTGCATCTGGCGCACGGCGACGGGGTGCGCGGGGTCGTCGGGGAGCCCCGGATAGCGCAGCCCGGACACGTCCGACCGCTCGCGCAGCGCTTCGGCGACGGCGAGCGCATTGGCGTTCTGGCGGTCGACGCGGACCTGGAGCGTGGCCAGGGAGCGGTGCGCGAGCCATGCCTCCATGGGGCCCGGAATGGCGCCGACGATCTTGCGCCAGCGTCGTACGGCCGCGGCGGCCCCGGCGTCGCGGCAGCTGACGTACCCGAGGAGCAGGTCGCCGTGCCCGGTGAGCTGCTTGGTGGCGCTGGCCACCGAGAAGTCGGCCCCGAGCTCCAGCGGGCGTTGCCCCAGGGGGGTCGCCAGCGTGTTGTCGACGGCGACCAGGGTGCCCCGCGCACGGGCGGCGTCGATGAGGCGGCGTAGGTCGCAGACGTCGAGCCCGGGGTTGGACGGGGTCTCGATCCAGAGCAGCCGGGCTCCGTCCAGGACGTCGAGTTGGGCGTCCCCGGCGGTGGGCGCGGTACGGACCTCGATCCCGTACGCGGTGAGCTGTTCCCCGACCAGGGGGAGGACCTGGTAGCCGTCGGCGGGGAGGACGACGGCGTCACCCGCGCGGAGCTGGGAGAAGAGCACGGCTGAGATCGCCGCCATCCCGGAGGCGAAGACCAGCGTCTCGACCGTCCGGGGCCCGTCCGGGGCCTCCAGCTCACCGACGGCCCGTTCCAACAGCGTCCAGGTGGGGTTCTCGTCCCGCGCGTACCGGTAGGGCCCCGTTGCCTCCCCGGGGAGGTGGAAGTGCGCGGCGAACACCGGGCCGGGCAGCGCGGGCTCGTGCTTCACGGGTTCGGGCAGCCCGGCCCGTACCGCCCGGGTACCGTCCCCGACAGGACCCGGCACCGGGCTCCCCGCCGGACCGCTCTGCGTACCGTCCGCCGTCATCGCCTTGACCCTCCGCCTTCCCGGGCGGTCCCCGCGGGGCACCGCCCGTGCCGGGGCGGGCGGGCCGGTGCCCGCCGCCCGGATGCCCGCCGGGCGCGTGCTGCGGACCCGGCGGGGTCTCCGTCACCAGGGTCGGTCACGGCCGGAGCGGCGGCTGGGGCGGGGTCGCCCGGACGGGGGGCGACCCGGTGCGGACCCGGCACCGTGCGGATCAGTCGCCGTCGGGCAGCGCGACGTTCAGCGCCCAGGAGACGACGGAGATGATCAGGGCGCCGAGGACCGCGGTCCAGAAGCCCTCGACGTGGAAGCCGACGTCGAGCTTGTCGGCGACCCACGAGGTCAGCAGCAGCATCAGGGCGTTCACGACGAGGGTGATCAGGCCCAGCGTCAGGATGAACAACGGGATGGTGAGGATATTGACGACCGGCTTGACGACGATGTTGACCACGCCGAAGATCAGCGCGACGACGACCAGGGTGAGCGCCTTGGCACCCGTGCCGTCCCCGGTGAGGGTGATCTTGTCGAGCAGCCAGATCGCCACGGCCAGGGCGCCGGCGTTCGCGAGCGTCTTGACTAGGAAATTCATCATGTGTCTGATCGTGGCAGATGCGTCCAACCGGGTGACCCGGGCGGACGGTGTCCGTCCACCGGGACCACCATGGACCCCGAGGGCCGGGGAACACGTGCACGGATGGGTGCTGACGGAGATGGGCAAGGGCTGATGAAGGCATTCCGGCTGGACGAGCTGGAGATCGAGCGGGCCGCCAACGACGGCGCGTACCTACAGTTCCTGCGGGAGCGGAACATGTCGGTCGGCCTCTACGCGCTGGACGCGGGGGCATCCGATCCGCAGCAGCCGCACGGCCAGGACGAGGTGTACTTCGTGGTGAGCGGACGCGCGTCGATCACCGTGGGCATGGAGACGACGACGGTGGCCCGGGGCAGCGTCGTGTACGTCCCGGCCGGGGTCGCGCACAAGTTCCACCACATCACCGAGGACCTGCGGGTGCTCGTGGTGTTCTCTCCTCCGGAGGGCTGAGGAGGCCCGTCCGGTTCCCCGCCGGAAGGCCGAGTTCCGGCCTCGGGGTTCCCTCAGGGTGCGGTCAGGGGAGGACAAGGGGCCGCGGGCGCCCGCCCGACCGCGCGGCGCCCTAGCATCGAAGGCACGGATCGAAGACTCGCACCACTCGCGCCCCACGGCCCGGCAACGGGACCGCGTCGTCGCGGGGCGGGGTCGGGCCGGGTACGCGAAGGGTGCGCCGACGTCGGACGACGAGGGCGCGGAGCGGAAGGAAGGAACCGTGCGGGAGATCTTCTCGGGCTTGCCGTGGTGGGTGAAGTGGGTCGCGGTGCCGGTCATCGCGCTGTTCGTGTTCGGCGGACTGATCGTCGGGGTGCTCTCCTTCCTGGTGGAGCTGCTCTTCAAGGTGCTCGTGTTCGTGGTGCTGGTCGCCGGCCTCGTCTACGTGGTGCGGAAGTTCACGACGTCGTCCTCGTCACGGGGTGACTGGTAGCACGTCAGAGCGGTGGGGGGACGGGGCCGGGTCCCCCTCCCGAGGGAAGATTGTCCGGGGTATGGAAATAGTCCGTATCGGACGACTAGAGTCGAAGCGGACACCCACTCGCCACGGGAGTGAGCCTTGGCCCCGGATGATCCCGCTCCGACCCTGATCGGCTCCGTGCAGCGCGCGCTGCGACTGCTGGAGGCCGCCGCCTCGCACCGCGGGGGCGCGCCCGCCAAGCAGCTGGCGCGCGAGTCGCGGGTGGCGCTCCCCACCGCGTACCACCTGCTGCGCACCCTGGTCCACGAGGGCTACGTGCGTCGTGAGCGGGGGGTGTACCTGCTGGCGGAGGCGGCCGAGAGGCTGGCCGGCGCCGCGGCCCAGCAGAACCGTCGGGGCAGGATGCATGACGCGCTCGCGCACTGCCGTGACGTCCTCGGGGTGCCCGTGTACTTCGGGGTGTACCGCGATGGCGAGATCGAACTCGCCGCGGTGGCCGACAGTCCCGCGCATCCCGCGATCGAGGAGTGGGTGGACTTCCGCGAGACCGGGCACGCCCACGCGCTGGGTCAGTGCCTGCTGTCGCAGCTCGGTGAGAAGGCCCGCCGCGACCACCTGCACCGGCACCCCGTCCGGTACGTGACCCCGTACTCCGTGCGGGACGAGGAGACCTTCCTGCGGCGGCTCGCGGCCGTCGACCGCATGCAGCCGGTGCTGGAGCACCAGGAGTACGCGCTCGGGACGGTCTGCGCGGCGATGCCCCTCATGGCCGGCAGCACGGCCATGGCCATCGGCTTCTCGCTGCCCGCGCACCAGGAGGACCGACTGCTGCCGACGTTGGCGCGGTTGGAGCGCGAGGTCGGAAAGCTACTAGGGACACTCGGCTTCTCTATCAGCATCTGAAAACTCACTCCTTGTGATCTGTCGTGTACTTTAAGCAAGATGCCATGAGTGTCAGGGGGCTGATTCCTGGCCAGTCGACGCCACACGACGGGGTAGCCAATGCGCGAGTCGGTACAGGCAGAAGTCATGATGAGCTTTCTCGTGTCCGAGGAACTCACCTTCCGCATTCCCGTGGAGTTGCGTTACGACAGTGCCGATCCCTATGCCGTGCGGCTGACCTTCCACCTCCCCGGCGATGCGCCCGTGAGCTGGACGTTCGGCCGAGAGCTGCTGGTCGACGGGGTCGCCGAGCCCTGCGGGGACGGGGACGTGCACATCGCCCCGGACGATCCGGAGATCCTCAGCGATGTGTTGATCACGCTTCAGGTGGGTGTCGAACAGGCCGTCTTCCGCGCGGGGGTGGCGCCGCTGATCGCCTTCCTCGACCGCACGGACAAGATCGTTCCACTGGGCCAGGAACGGGCGATGGCCGGATTCGACTCCCTGTTGGACCAGGCGCTCGACCGCATCCTGGCGGAGGAACAGAGCGCGGGTTGACGTCCCGTCAACGTGGCGGCCGAACCATCCCCCGGGGGTGTCCCCCGGTGAGCACCCGCACCCGTCCCGGACGGTTCAGCCGCCCGTACGCGCCTTGCGACGGCGGCCCCGGCCCCCGGGCGACGGGACGGTACGCGCGGGAGCGGCGCCCGTTCCCGGGCGGTCCGCGGCCACCACCAGCGTGGCCAACGCCGTCGTGACCGGTACGGACGCCACCAGGCCGATCGACCCGACCAGCGTCCGGACGATCTCCTCGGCGACCAACTCGCTGTTGGCCACCGTGCCCACGGAACTCTGCGCGATCGAGAACAGCAGCAGCAACGGCAGCGCCGCACCCGCATAGGCCAGGACCAGGGTGTTGACCACCGAGGCGATGTGGTCCCGCCCGATGCGGATGCCCGCGCGGTACAGCGCGCGGCGACTCATCGTCGGATCGGCCTGGTGCAACTCCCAGACCGCCGAGGTCTGGGTGACGGTCACGTCGTCCAGCACGCCGAGCGAGCCGATGATCACCCCGGCCAGCAACAGACCGCTCATGTCGATCCCCGGGTACAGCCCGTGGATCAGCCCGGTGTTGTCGTCGGTGTCCCCGGTGAGCGAGGCCCAGCCGATGAACAGGGAACCCAACACCCCGATCAGCAGCAGTGACACCAGCGTGCCGAGCACGGCCACCGAGGTGCGGGCGGACAGCCCGTGGCACATGTACAAGGCGATCAGCATGATCGCGCTCGCCCCGACCACCGCGACGACCAGCGGATTTGAGCCCTGGAGGATCGCGGGCAAGATGAAGAACGTCAGGATCAGGAAGCTCACCGCGAGGGCCACCAGGGCCATCAGCCCGCGCAGCCGGCCGACGAGGACCACGGCGAGCGCGAATAGTCCGGCCAACAACACCATCGGAAGGCGACGGTTGGTGTCCGCGACCGAGTACTGGAGGTCCCGCGGCGCGTCGGGGGCGTAGGCGACGATCACCTTCTGCCCCTGCTCCAGCTTCCGCGAGGCATCGGGCTGCACGATCTCGGTGAACGTCCGTCCCTGGTGCGGACCCGTGGTGACCTCGACGGTGGCCTTGCCGCAGTCGCCGGTCGACCGCTGCTGCGCCTGACTTCCCTCAGCGGTCGAGGTGTCCCCGGTCGGCGGGACGGCGCCCGCGTTGACGGACTTGCAGTCGACCCGGTCGACCCGGGTGACCGTCGCCTGCTCGGTCTGCCGGTCGAAGCCGACGCCCGTGCGCTCGTGGGTGGGGGCGCCGCCCGGCCACAGGACGACCAGCCCCACGACGACGGCCGTGGCGAAGGGGATGAGCACGGCGGCGATGATCCGGCGCAACCTCGCCGAGACGGGCGCAGCCGGACCGTGGGAGTGAGAATGCCCGTGGCCCCCGTGGCCCCCGTGGCCCCCGTGGCCCCCGTGGCCTCCCCCGCCTCCCCCCTGGCTGCCGTGGCCGTCCGGACCGTGGCCGTGGCCGTGGGCGGTCGACTCCGGGGCCGTCGCGGGGGACGGCGACCAGGGCTGTCCGGCGGGCGGGACGGGAGGCTGCGGCGTGGTGGTCACCGCCCGATCATCGCAAGAACGGGCGGGGCCCACTGTTCAGCACGCCAGACATGACGCTAGCGTGGGGGCACCTTTGCACACGCGGGAGCTCGGAGCACCGGGCTGAGAGGGCGCTGACCTCCGTACCCGGACCTGCTCGTCGCTTCACGCGGACGGGTGCTCCGGCGGAGAACCGCTGCGTCGACCGCTGAACCTGTTACCGGGTAATGCCGGCGTAGGGAGTAGGTCTCATGACCATCAAGGACGCACGCACGCCTGCCGTGACCGCGACCGACCCCACCGATCCCTCCGGGTCCACGGACGACGCGCGGGTCCCCACCGGGGAGACCGGCGAGCCGGCGGACCCCGGGCCGACCGCCGGCTGGCACAAGGCGTACGTCGAGGGCCCCCGCCCCGACCTGCGCGTGCCGGTCCGTCAGGTCCACCTCACCAACGGCGGGTCGGTCACCCTGTACGACACCTCCGGCCCGTACACCGATCCGCACGCCGACACCGACGTCCGCCGCGGCTTGGCGCCGCTGCGGGAGAACTGGATCGTTGCGCGCGGCGACACCGAGGAGTACGCGGGACGCCCGGTCCGCCCCGAGGACGACGGGCTCAAGCACACCTCGCCGCGCGGGGGGCTGCGCAACCTCGACGCGGTGTTCCCGGGGCGCCCCCGCCAGCCCCGACGGGGCCGCGACGGGAAGCACGTCACCCAGCTCGCCTACGCGCGCCGCGGCGAGGTCACGCCCGAGATGGAGTTCGTGGCGCTCCGCGAGAACGTCGAACCCGAGGTCGTACGGGCCGAGATCGCCGCCGGCCGGGCGGTGCTGCCCGCGAACGTGAACCACCCGGAGATCGAGCCGATGATCATCGGCAAGCGGTTCCTGGTGAAGGTCAACGCCAACATCGGCAACTCCGCCGTCACCTCCTCCATCGAGGAGGAGGTGGACAAGATGACCTGGGCCACCCGCTGGGGCGCCGACACCGTCATGGACCTGTCCACCGGCCGCAACATCCACACCACCCGGGAGTGGGTGCTGCGCAACTCCCCCGTGCCGATCGGAACGGTGCCGCTCTACCAGGCGTTGGAGAAGGTGGACGGCCGGGCGGAGGAACTGACCTGGGAGATCTACAAGGACACGGTCATCGAGCAGGCCGAGCAGGGCGTGGACTACATGACCGTCCACGCGGGCGTCCGGCTGCCGTACGTACCGCTCACGGCGCGCCGCAAGACCGGCATCGTGTCGCGTGGCGGGTCGATCATGGCCGCGTGGTGCCTGGCGCACCACAAGGAGTCCTTCCTGTACGAGAACTTCGAGGAACTGTGCGAGATCCTCGCCGCCTACGACGTCACGTACTCCCTGGGCGACGGGCTGCGCCCCGGTTCCATCGCGGACGCCAACGACGAGGCGCAGTTCGCGGAGTTGCGCACCCTCGGTGAACTGAACCGGATCGCCAAGGGATTCGACGTCCAGACCATGATCGAGGGCCCCGGACACGTGCCGATGCACAAGATCAAGGAGAACATCGACCTCCAGCAGGAGATCTGCGAGGAGGCCCCGTTCTACACCCTGGGCCCCCTGACCACCGACATCGCGCCCGCCTACGACCACATCACCTCCGGGATCGGCGCCGCCATGATCGCCTGGTGGGGCACCGCGATGCTCTGTTACGTCACGCCCAAGGAGCACCTGGGCCTGCCCAACCGTGACGACGTGAAGACCGGGGTCATCACGTACAAGATCGCCGCCCATGCCGCGGACCTGGCCAAGGGGCATCCCGGTGCCCAGGAGTGGGACGACGCGCTCTCCGACGCCCGCTTCGAGTTCCGCTGGGAGGACCAGTTCAACCTGGCCCTCGACCCCGACACGGCACGGTCCTTCCATGACGAGACCCTGCCCGCGGAACCCGCGAAGACGGCGCACTTCTGTTCCATGTGCGGGCCTAAGTTCTGCTCGATGAAGATCAGCCAGAGCATCAACGAGCGGTTCGGCGGCGACGCCGCCGAGAACGCCTCAGCTCAGGAGGTCGCCGAGGGGATGCTCCAGAAGTCCAAGGAGTTCGCGGCCTCGGGCAACCGGGTCTACCTCCCGTTGGCGTAGCGGGCGAGGCCGGGCCGACGTGCGGTGGGTCTGCGCGGGCGATCCGCGCGGACCCGCCGGACGCGTCCCCGCGTGCGCCGGGCTATTCCGGCGGGTGTTCGGGCCCGCCGAAGTCCGGGCTGCTGAAGTCCGGGCTCGAATAGCTGGGGCGCGGCCCCGTCGCGCCCCGGTCGGGGCTGCTGAACCCCGGCCGGTGGTAGCCGAGGTGCGGCATCCGACCGGAGGTGCCGGCACCCGCCGGGGTTGCCGGGCCGTACGTCCCGCCGGTCCCGGCAGCCCCGGCGTCGGGTTTTGGGGCGTTCGCCAGGGCGTTGCGGAGGAAGGGCACGATGCCGTGCTCCACCAGGGCGTCGCGCCACGCCGCGCGGGCCAGTTCGACCCGTTCGTCGATCTCGCGCCGCGGGGCGGCCCGCAGCGCCGTCGCGTTGTTGCGCAGTGCGGCGAACAGCAGTCCGGCCGCGGCGACGAGGATCGCGGCGGCGGTGATCGCGCCGAAGACCCAGCCCGTGGCGAGCAGGGTCCGGCCGATCGCCAGCCCGGGGCTGAGCGCCCGTAGGGCGTAGCCGACGAGCAGGAAGATCACTGCGGCGGACCCGGCGAGCACCGGGGCGAGCACCGCGAGGACGGCCAGGACGCCGGCGCCCGTGGGCTCAGGTGCGCCGTCGCCCGTGGTGCGCGGGGCGGTGGCACGTGCCTCGGTGCGGACCGTGACGTAGGCGTCGTACTCGGTGGTGGCCGCGGCAGTGATCAGGGCCCGGGCTTCGAGGGCCCTGCTGCGCAGCTGTTCGGTGTTCAACCGGTGGCTGACGGGCCCCAGTTCGGGATGGTGCGCGGTGGTGCGCAGCGCCTCGTCGAGGATCCGCTCGTACTCGGTGCGGTCCTCGCTCGACAACTGCCGCGGAACGCTGTTCATCTGCATCCCCCGATGCTCCGTAGGGAGTGCGGCTCACATGGTTGAGAGCCGTCGGGCAGAAACGGAGGGGAGCCTGCTACGGATGGGCCATGGTAGGGCCGGCACGGCGCACGGTGACAGGGGATTTCCGAAAATGGTGCCCCGGTGCCGCAAGATCCTCCGTTTCCGCGATCGCCCGCGGAACGTTCAGTCGTGCAGGGGGAGTTGCTGGACCAGCAGCTTTCCCGCCATGGTCACGCCGCCGTCCATGGCGATCGCGAGTCCGTCGGCGTAGACGTGCGGTCCGTGCACCACCGGGCCGCGGCTGTCGTCGTCGTCCTCGGAGCCGACCTCCCCGAGCAGGTAGGGGATGGGGCTGTGGCCGTGCACGACGCGGGAGCCGCCGTAGGCGGAGAGGAGTTCCCGGGCGGCTTGCGGTCCGCCTTCGTCGCGGAAGGCGAAGCGCTTGGTGAACTTCCGGAACAGGTCCCAGCACTCGTCGGCGTCGTTGCGCGTCAGGGTTTCCCGCACCGTGTCGTTCACGGCCTCGATGGAGTCGCCGTAGTCGAGGTAGGCGGTGGTGTCCGAGTGCAGGAGCAGGTGGCCGTCCTCCTCCACCATGGCGTCGAGCCGGGACATCCACTGGAGGTGGTGGTCCTGGAGGCGGTCCATGTCGGCCTTCTGGCCGCCGTTGAGCAGCCAGGCCGCTTGGAAGGTGGCGGTGCCCGCACCGGAGTTGACCGGTGTGTCGGCGAAGCGGCGGGCGCCGATGAGGAGCAGTTCGTGGTTGCCCATGAGGGCCTTGCAGTAGCCCCCGGCGGCGGCGGCCTCGGCGGACAGCTTCATGACCAGGTCGATCACGCCGATGCCGTCGGGGCCGCGGTCGGTGAAGTCGCCGAGGAACCAGAGCCGGGTGGTGCCCGCGGACCAGTTGCCTTCGGTGTCGATCAGGCCCTGCTCGTGCAGCGCGGCGACCAGTTCGTCCAGGTAGCCGTGCACGTCGCCCACCACGTACAGCGGGCCGGGCCCGTCCGGGGTGGGGGGCGCGGGGGCCGGGGCGGGGGACCCGTCCGGTGTCGGGAGGGCATCGCCCCGCTTGATCACCGGGAGGTCGCGCTGGGTCGGGGTGTAGCCCTCGGGCTCCTCGCCGCCCTCGTAGGGCGGGGTGCGGCCGGGCGCGGCGGGGTACGCGGCGACCGGCGCGTGCCGTTCACCGGGCGCCGGGTGCTCACCGGGTTCGGGCTGGGCGGGGGCGCTCGCCGCCTGGTACGGCGCGCCGTCCGGAGGTGCCGTGGGCTGCGGTGGGCGCGCCCCAGCGGCGCCCGGGTCCGCCGTGGTGCCCGGGTGCGGACCGACGCTGCCCGGATGCGGACCGACCCGTGGATCGGGCCGTGGATCGGGCCGGTCGGGATGGACGGGACCGGCCTCGTGCACATAGGCCGGCACCCGGAAGTCACGTACCGTCGGCGTTCGCACGACGGGTCCCTGACCTGCCCCCTGAGTCATCGACCCCTCCACCACCTCGCGCCGCAACTGCACCGGATCGGACTGCCTGGTCGCAGCGGCCCGCGGTGTCGTCCGCCCATCATAGGAATGCGGATCGCGCTGTGTGATGACCCAGGGGTGGTGAATCGGAACAGCGGCCCGGTTCACCGCGCATTTCTCCCGAATTGGGCGGCGACCGGATGTCCGTTCGCCCTCGGCTAGCCGGTGCGCGGCGAGCGGGGAGGGCTGACGGTGGTGCGCGGATGACGCCGTTCGGAGGAGGTGCGGACGATCAGTTCCGTGGGTATGACCTGCTCCATCGGATGGTCGGACTCGACTCCCTCGATCGCGTCGATCAGGAGTTGCACGACGGCCGTGCCGATCCGCCGCGGTTTGAGCGAGAGCGTGGTGATCGGCGGTTCCGTGGTCGCGTAGACGGTCGATTCGCTACAGCAGACGAGGAGCAGGTCGTCCGGTACGCGCAGTCCGTACCTGCGGGCGGCGGCCAGCAGGTCCGTCCCGTTGGGGTCGAAGAGGCCGTAGACCGCGTCGGGACGGTCGGGTCGGGCCAGGAGGCGGTCGGCGGCCACGGCACCCGCGCAGGGGTCGTGCGCCGGGTACGCCTCGTAGACGGGGTCCTGCCCCACGCGCTCGCACCAGTGCAGGTACGCCGTCGTCGACAGGTGGGTGTAGGTGTCGGTGGTGGTGCCGGTGAGGAGCCCGATCCGGCGCGCGCCGGCTTCCGCCAGGTGGTCGAGGATGCCGAGCACGGCGGCCTCGTGGTCGTTGTCCACCCAGGCGGTGACCGGGAGCGAACCGGCAGGTCGGCCGTCCGAGACGACGGGCAGGCCCTGGCGGACCAGTTCGGTGACGACCGGGTCCTTGTCGGAGGGATCGATCACCACGGTTCCGTCGAGCGCGACGTTCGACCACACGTCGACGGGACTGCGGCGGGAGGTCGCCGGAAGGATGACGAGGGCGTACCCCCTGGCCAGTGCGGCGGAGGTGGCGGCTCTCGCCATCTCGGCGAAGTAGGCGAACTCCGTGAAGGTGAAAGGTTCATCCCCGTAGGTGGTCACGGTCAGTCCGATGAGGCCGGACTTGCCGGTACGGAGGGTTCGGGCGGCGGCCGAGGGGCGGTAGCCGAGACGGTCGGCGACTTCGCGTACGTGGCGCCGGGTCGCGTCCGGTAACCGCCCCTTGCCGTTGAGCGCGTCCGAGACGGTCGTGATGGAGACACCGGCGGCGGCGGCCACGTCTCTGATGCCCGCTCGGCCCGGCCGGCCGCCTCGGCGGGGGGTGTCCGCCCGGCTCACCTGGTGCTTCCCTGCTGCTGTCATGGCGTGCCGATAGTAGGGCTCAGACGGTGGGGTGGGGCGGACGGGGATCCACCCGTTGACAGGCACGTTTCTGCATGGCAATGAGGGGCTAAAAGGGTTTAAACGCAAGGATGTTGAGGGATCAGCCAGGGAATCCAGGACCGTGGAGGGGGCTGGGCCTCGGCGGGGAGTCATGTCTCGAAGAGGTCTCAACTCACCTTGACGAGGGATGCGCGCCACGGCGCAAGCCAGGGGCGCGAGCTTTTCCAGCGCGCGCCGTCCCGGTGCTGATCGGGGTGGAGGAGCGGGGGCGTCCCCGGTTCGACGGCGGGTGACTCCCCCACCGTCGGGTTCCTCGGGGGTTGTCTGGGGCGGGAATCCTCTTAGGGTGTGAAGCATTACGGTGCTGGTCGAGTCGCGAGGAGTTGCGTGGTGAGCGTGCAGAGTCCCAGGCTTCGGGCCGAGCTGGCGGGGGTCCCCGCCTACACGCCCGGCAAGCCCGCGGCGGCCGGCGGCCCGGTGGCCTACAAGCTGTCGTCGAACGAGAACCCGTACCCCCCGCTCCCGGGCGTGATGGAGCGGGTGGTCGCGGCGGCCGGAACGTTCAACCGGTACCCGGACATGGCGTGTACGGAGCTCATGGCCGAGCTGGCCGACCGGTTCGGCGTCCCGGTGGGCCACCTGGCGACCGGCACCGGTTCGGTCGGGGTCGCCCAGCAGCTGCTCCAGGCGACGGCGGGGCCGGGCGACGAGGTGATCTACGCCTGGCGGTCCTTCGAGGCGTACCCGATCATCACGCAGATCAGCGGGGCGACCTCGGTGCGGGTGCCGCTGACCTCGGGGGAGGTGCACGACTTGGACGCGATGGCCGCGGCGATCACCGAGCGGACCCGGCTGATCTTCGTCTGCAACCCCAACAACCCCACGGGGACGGTGGTGCGGCGGGCCGAGCTGGAGCGTTTCCTCGACCGGGTGCCCGACGACGTGCTGGTGGTGCTGGACGAGGCGTACCGGGAGTTCATCCGCGACCCTCAGGTGCCGGACGGCGTCCAGCTCTACCGGGACCGCCCCAATGTGTGCGTGCTGCGGACCTTCTCCAAGGCGTACGGACTGGCGGGCCTGCGGGTCGGGTTCGCGGTGGCCCACGAGCCGGTCGCCGCGGCCCTGCGCAAGACGGCGGTCCCCTTCGGGGTGAGTCAGCTCGCGCAGGACGCCGCGGTGGCCTCCCTGCGCGCGGAGGACGAGTTGCTGGGCCGGGTGGGTTCGCTGGTGGCCGAGCGGACCCGGGTGCAGGCCGCGTTGGGCGAGCAGGGGTGGACGGTGCCGGAGTCCCAGGCGAACTTCGTCTGGTTGCGGCTCGGAGACCGTACGGGTGACTTCGCCGCGGCATGTGAGCGCGCAGGGGTGGTCGTCCGGCCGTTCGCGGGGGAGGGCGTGCGGGTCTCCATCGGTGAGACCGAGGCGAACGACCTCTTCCTGCATGCCGCCGAGGCGTTCCGCAAGGAGCTGTGATCACCGCCATGTAGCCGTACGGGGCTCCTGGCATGGAAGGCCCCCGGGCACCGAGACCTTCGGTTCCGGGGGTCTTCTGCTGTCTGCCCCTGGGTTCAATGGGGTACCTGGTGGTCATTCCCTCCCGTAAGGGGGCCCCCGGGTGCAAGGGGCGGAGATGTGTAGGACATAATGCTTGTGAATGTGAACGCGTTCACAAGCGCGCCTGAATGGTCCCGTTATGCCGGAGATCAAAGGGGCAAAACTGCCGCTGTGAACACGGCACGTAAGGAGAAGGAGACGTGGACCTCGCTCTAGCGCCGGAAACCCTGTCGCGATGGCAGTTCGGCATCACAACCGTCTACCACTTTCTGTTCGTCCCTCTGACGATCTCCCTGGCGGCCCTGACCGCCGGACTGCAGACGGCGTGGGTGCGTACGGGGAAGGAGAAGTACCTCCGGGCGACCAAGTTCTGGGGCAAGCTCTTCCTGATCAACATTGCCATGGGTGTCGTGACCGGCATCGTGCAGGAGTTCCAGTTCGGGATGAACTGGTCTGACTACTCCCGCTTCGTCGGTGACATCTTCGGGGCGCCACTCGCGTTCGAGGCGCTCATCGCCTTCTTCTTCGAGTCGACGTTCATCGGGCTGTGGATCTTCGGCTGGGACAAACTGCCGAAGAAGCTGCACCTCGCGACCATCTGGATGGTGGCGATCGGCACCATCCTGTCCGCCTACTTCATCCTCGCTGCGAACTCCTGGATGCAGCACCCGGTCGGCTACCGGATCAACGAGGTCGCCGGGCGGGCCGAGCTCACCGACTTCTGGGCGGTCCTGAGCCAGAACACCACCCTCACCCAGGTCGCCCACACCCTGACGGCGGCCTTCCTCACCGGTGGCGCGTTCATGGTCGGCGTGTCGGCGATCCACCTGGTCCGCAAGAAGCACATCCCCGTGATGAAGGTCTCGCTGCGGCTCGGGCTGGTCACGGTCGCCATCGCCGGAATGCTCACCGCGCTGAGCGGTGACCGGCTCGCCAAGGTGATGTTCGACCAGCAGCCGATGAAGATGGCCGCGGCCGAAGCCCTCTGGGACGGCCAGAAGGCGGCACCCTTCTCCCTCTTCGCCTACGGGGACGTGGACAAGGGCCACAACACCGTCGCCATCGAGATCCCCGGGATACTGTCCTTCCTCGCCGAGGACGACTTCGACCACTTCGTGCCCGGCATCAACGACGTCAACGCCGCCGAGCAGCAGAAGTACGGACCCGGCGACTACCGGCCCAACATCCCCGTCGCCTTCTGGTCGTTCCGCTGGATGATCGGCTTCGGCATGGCCTCCTTCGGCATCGGCCTGCTCGGACTGTGGCTGACCCGGAAGAAGTTCCTGCTGCCCCCGCACATGAGGGTCGGCGAGGACGAGATGCCGAATCTCGTGCTCTTCCGGAACAAGGCGCTCCATGCGAAGTGGGCCCGTGGGTACTGGCTGTTGGCCGCCTGGACCCTGGCCTTCCCGCTGATCGCCAACTCCTGGGGCTGGATCTTCACCGAGATGGGCCGTCAGCCCTGGGTGGTGTACGGCGTGCTCCAGACCCGCGACGCGGTCTCCCCCGGTGTCAGCCAGGGCGAGGTGATCACCTCGATGGTCGTCTTCACCCTGCTGTACGCCGTCCTCGCCGTCATCGAGGTCAAGCTGCTCGCCAAGTACATCAAGGCCGGCCCGCCCGAACTGACCGAGGCCGACCTCAATCCGCCGACCAAGATCGGCGGCAATGACCGCGACCCCGACCGGCCGATGGCCTTCTCCTACTGACGGCCTACTCACGGAAAGGAGCTGAATCGTGCAACTCCACGATGTCTGGTTCGTCCTCATCGCGGTCCTGTGGATCGGCTACTTCTTCCTGGAGGGCTTCGACTTCGGTGTCGGTGTCCTGACCAAGCTGCTCGCCCGCAACCGACCCGAGAAGCGGGTCCTGATCAATACGATCGGCCCGGTCTGGGACGGCAACGAGGTGTGGCTGCTCAGTGCGGGCGGTGCCACCTTCGCCGCCTTCCCCGAGTGGTACGCCACCCTCTTCTCCGGGTTCTACCTCCCCCTGCTGCTGATCCTCGTGTGTCTGATCGTGCGGGGAGTCGCCTTCGAGTACCGCGCCAAGCGACCCGAGGAGAACTGGCAGCGCAACTGGGAGAACGCGATCTTCTGGTGCTCCCTGCTCCCCGCGTTCCTCTGGGGAGTCGCCTTCGCCAACATCGTGCGGGGCGTGAAGATCGACCAGAACAAGGAGTACGTGGGCAACGTCCTCGACCTGCTCAACGGCTACGCGCTGCTGGGGGGCCTGGTCACCCTGACCCTCTTCACCTTCCACGGAGCCGTGTTCGTCGCGCTGAAGACCGTGGGCGACATCCGGGTCCGGGCGCGCAAGCTGGCCACCCAGGTCGGTCTGTTGACGGCGGTGCTCGCCCTGGGGTTCCTGATCTGGACCCAGCTCGACAAGGGTGACGGCGGCAGTCTGGTCGCCATGATCGTGGCCGTCGCCGCGCTGGTCGCCGCCCTCGGCGCCAACCTGGCCGGACGGGAGGGATGGTCGTTCGCCTTCTCCGGCATCACGATCATCGCCGCCGTGTCGATGCTCTTCCTGACGCTCTTCCCGAACGTCATGCCGTCCTCGCTCGACCCGGCCTGGAACCTCACGGTCACCAATGCCTCGTCGACGCCCTACACCCTCAAGATCATGACCTGGTGTGCGGGGATCGCGACCCCGGTGGTGCTCCTCTACCAGGGCTGGACGTACTGGGTGTTCCGCAAGCGGATCGGTACGCAGCACATCGCGGACCCCGTGCACTGATGTCCCGGGGCGGGACCCGCACCCGAGTCCCGCCCCACCGCGCTTCCCCGGGTGTGTTTCACGTGAAACACCCCTGAACCGACCCCCGAGGGTGTGTTTCACGTGAAACCGATCGACCCGCGACTGCTCCGATACACCCGCGCCACTCGAGGCTTCCTCGTTGCTGTGGTGGTCCTGGGCCTGATCGGGGCGGGGCTGGTCATCGCTCAGGCCATGCTGATCGCGGAGGCCGTGGTCGGTGCCTTCCAACACGGGCTGTCCGTGGGGGAACTCTCCACTCCGCTGCTCCTGTTGCTGGCCGTGACCGCGGGCAGGTCCGTCGTCTCCTGGCTCACCGAACTCGCCGCCCACCGGGCCAGTGCAGCGGTGAAGTCGGAACTGCGCGGGCGTCTGTTGGAGCGGGCGGGCGCCCTGGGGCCGGGCTGGCTGAGCGGACAGCGCACGGGCTCGCTGGTCGCCCTCGCCACCCGGGGCATCGACGCCCTGGACGACTACTTCTCCCGCTATCTGCCGCAGTTGGGTCTCGCGGTCGTCGTTCCGGTCGCGGTGCTGGTCCGGATCGTCACCGAGGACTGGGTCTCGGCCGCCATCATCGCGGGCACCCTGCCGCTCATCCCGATCTTCATGATCCTCATCGGCTGGGCGACCCAGGCGCGCATGGACCGCCAGTGGCGGATGCTCTCCCGGCTGTCCGGGCACTTCCTCGACGTCGTCGCCGGGCTGCCCACCCTCAAGGTGTTCGGCCGGGCCAAGGCCCAGGCCGAGTCGATCCGCACGATCACGGGCGACTACCGCCTGGCCACCATGCGGACCCTAAGGATCGCGTTCCTGTCCTCGTTCGCCCTGGAACTGCTGGCGACCCTGTCCGTCGCCCTGGTCGCCGTCACCATCGGCATGCGTCTGGTGCACGGCGGTCTCGACCTCTACACCGGTCTGGTCATCCTGATCCTGGCGCCCGAGGCGTATCTGCCGGTTCGCCAGGTGGGAGCCCAGTACCACGCCGCCGCGGAAGGGCTGGCCGCCGCCGAAGAGGTCTTCGAGGTCCTGGAGACCGAGGTGCGCGCGGCCGGAACCGGTGCGGTCCCCGTCGCGTCCGAAGGGCTGGAACTCCGCTTCGACGCGGTGACCGTGCGCCATCCGGAGCGATCGGTGGACGCGGTGTCCCGGGTGTCCTTCGCCGTGGCGCCCGGCGAGACGGTGGCCCTGGTCGGGCCCAGCGGCGCCGGGAAGTCGACGCTGGTCGCCGCTGCGCTCGGTTTCGTACGGCCCCGGGACGGTCGGGTGCTCGTCGGGGGCGCCGACCTCGCCGGCGTCGACCGGGACTCCTGGCACCGACAGGTCGCCTGGGTGCCGCAGCGCCCCCACCTGTTCGCCGGCTCCCTCGCCGAGAACGTGCGCCTCGCCCGCCCCGAAGCGGACGACACCGCGCTACGCGCCGCCCTGCGGGACGCCGGGGCCCTGGAGTTCGTGGACGCGCTGCCCGCAGGGGTGGACACCCCGCTGGGCGAGGACGGAGCAGGACTCTCCGCCGGCCAGCGACAACGACTCGCCCTGGCCCGGGCGTTCCTCGCCGACCGCCCCGTACTACTCCTCGACGAGCCGACGGCCGCGCTGGACGGGGAGACCGAAGCCGGGATCGTCGACGCGGTACGACGCCTGTCGGTGGGCCGCACCGTCCTGCTGGTGGTGCACCGCCCCGCCCTGCTCGCCGTCGCGGACCGCGTAGTGACCCTTCCGCTGCCCGAGCAGGACGCCCCCGCACACCTTGCGCAGTCGGCTGCGGACGGCCAGGACACCTCGTCCACCGGCGCGGGCATCGCCGCCGACCACGGGGCCCGGCAACGTCCCACCGGAGTGGACCTGCTCGCCGATCTCACCGACGGCGGGACCGCCTTCGGCGACGAACTGTTCCAGCCGGCGCGGGACCGTCAGGAGCCGCTGGTCCCGGCGCAGGGCGGTGCGGTGCCCGGGGACACGGGACGCGTCGACGCCCGGGAACGCGGGGCCGGCCACGGGAAGACCGCCGGCGCGTCGGGTACGAGGGCCGTGCTCGCCCGGGTACGGGACATGGCCGGGCCGCGACGGGGACGGCTCGCCCTCGCGCTGCTCTTCGGGAGCCTCGCCCTGGGCAGTGCCGTCGGACTGATGGCGACGTCCGGGTACCTGATCTCCCGCGCCTCCGAACAACCGCCCGTGCTCTACCTGATGACCGCCGTCACCGCGACCCGCACCTTCGGCATCGGACGGGCCTGCTTCCGCTACGCCGAACGGCTCGTCTCGCACGAAGCGGTGTTGCGGATGCTGGCCGACACCCGGGTGGCGGTCTACCGGCGCCTGGAACGGCTGGCACCGGCAGGGTTGCGCAAGACCCGCCGCGGTGACCTGCTCTCCCGGCTCGTCGCGGACGTGGACGCACTCCAGGACTACTGGTTGCGCTGGCTGCTCCCGGCCGCCGCCGCCCTCGTCGTGTCGCTGGGGGCCGTCGGCTTCACCGCCTGGATGCTGCCCGAGGCGGGCGCCGTGCTCGCGGTGGGGCTGCTCGCCGCGGGGGCGGGAGTGCCCCTGCTGTCGGGCGCCGTCGCCAGGCGGGCCGAACGACGACTCGCCCCGGCGCGCGGTGCGCTCGCCACCCGGGTCGCCGATCTGCTCACCGGAACCGCCGAACTGACCGTCGCGGGCGCCCTGGGCGACCGCACCGACCGGGCGAAGCAGGCCGACTCGGTACTGACCCGGATCGCCTCCCGCGCGGCGAAGGCGACCGCGCTCGGAGACGGACTGACCACACTGATCACCGGGGTCACCGTCACCGCGACCGCGTGGGTCGCCGTGCAGGGCGTCGCCGACGGACGCCTGAGCGGGGTCGCCACCGCCGTGGTGGTGCTCACTCCGCTGGCCGCCTTCGAGGCGGTCATGGGCCTGCCGCTGGCCGTCCAGTACCGCCAGCGGGTGCGCAAGAGCGCCGAGCGGGTCCATGAGGTGCTGGACGCTCCGGTGCCGGTACGGGAACCCGCCGTGCCGGAGGCCGCACCCGACTCCCCCTTCCCCCTGCGGCTGGACGGGGTCCGCGCCCGGTACGAGGGCCAGTCGGACGATGCGCTCGACGGGGTCGACCTGGTGCTCACCGAAGGACGCCGGGTCGCCGTCGTCGGGGTCTCCGGCTCGGGGAAGACGACCCTCGCGCAGGTGCTCGCACGGTTCCTGGACCCGGTGCCGGGGGTGGGGACGTACACCCTCGGCGGGGTGGACGCCGGTGCGCTGGACGGGGACACCGTGCGACGGTTCGTGGGGCTCTGCGCGCAGGACGCGCACCTCTTCGACAGCTCGGTACGGGAGAACCTGTTGCTGGCCCGCCGCGGGGCGGGAGAGGCCCGGCTGCGGGAGGTACTGGGCCGGGTGCGCATGCTCGACTGGGTCGACTCGCTGCCGAACGGTCTGGACACCCTCGTGGGTGAGCACGGCGCGCGGCTGTCCGGCGGCCAGCGGCAGCGGCTCGTCCTCGCCCGGGCGCTGCTCGCGGACTTCCCGGTACTGGTGCTGGACGAGCCCGCCGAGCACCTCGACCTGGCGACGGCCGACGCACTGACCTCGGACCTCCTGGCGGCCACCGCGGGGAGCACGACCCTGCTGATCACCCATCGGCTGGCCGGGTTGGACGCGGTGGACGAGGTGGTCGTGCTGGACGCCGGCCGGGTCGTCCAGCGGGGCCCCTTCCGGGAACTGGTCGACGCGGAAGGACCGTTGGCCCGGATGAGGGAACGCGAGCGCGCGGTGGACCTGCTGGCCGCGAGGGTCTGAGCCCGTGCGGCCGGGCGGCACTGCCCGGGTGGGATCGTTGCGGTGACCGTACGCCCACCCGGGCGCCACGGAGGGGGTCGGGTTTCGGGGGGTACAGGGGGTTATTAGGCTTTGGGCATGGCTGGGAAGCAGGACGGTGGCGGGTCGTTGCGGATGTCCGGCGAGCTGGCGGCCCGGGTGCCGCAGTTGCTGGACGCGATGCGGTCGGTCGGTACCGGGCTGGAGCTGCACTCGACGCTCGACCGGATCTGCGAGACGGCCGCCGAGCTGGCGCAGGCGCGGTACGCGGCGATCGGCGTGGTCGCCGAGGACGGCGACGGGCTCTCCGACTTCGTCTTCCACGGGATCGACGAGGCGACCGCGGACCGCATCGGGCGGCTGCCGGACGGCCACCGCGGGCTGCTGGGCGCCCTGATCCACCACCCCGAGCCGGTGCGGCTGGCGGACCTCGCCGCCGACCCGCGCTCCTGCGGGTTCCCGCCGCACCACCCGCCGATGCGCAGCTTCCTCGGCGTGCCCATCCGGGTGCAGGGCGAGATCTTCGGCAACCTCTACCTGACGGAGAAGCGGGGCGGCGCCGAGTTCGACGACGACGACCTCAGCATCGTCCGGGTGCTCGCGACGGAGGCGGGCATCGCCATCGGCAACGCCCGGCTCTACGGGGCCGCCCGTCAGCGGGAGCGCTGGATCGACGGCTCCGTCGCGGTCACCACCGCCCTGCTGTCGGGCGGCGACGCCGATGACGCGCTCCAGGTCGTCGCCGAGCAGGCCCGCCAACTGTCCGACTCGGCCGCGGGGATCGTCCTGCTGCCCGCCGAGGAGGGCGGGCTGGAGATCGTCGCCGTGGCCCCGGAGGGACGGCACGGGGCCCTCGGAGTGGTCATCCCGCCGGAGAGTCAGATCGCCGCGCTGCTGCTCGCGGGCGAGACCGTCTTCCTGGAGGACGCGGCCACCGACCCCCGGGTGCTCAGCGAACTCGTCCGCGGCTACGGACCGGCGATGCTGCTGCCCCTCCAGAGCGAAGGACGGGTCCTCGGCACGCTGGTCACCCTGCGGGAACGGGGCGCCCGAACCTTCACCGAGGCGGAACGCACCCTCGCCGGCCAGTTCGCGGCCCAGGCCGCCCTGGCGCTGAAGATGGCCGAGGCCCAACGCGACCGGGAACGCCTCGCGGTCTTCGAGGACCGCGACCGGATCGCCCGGGACCTCCACGACCTGGTGATCCAACGGCTGTTCGCGACCGGGATGATGCTGGAGAGCGCCCAGCGCAAGTCCGGAAACCCGGCGGTCCAGCAGGGCGTGGGCAAGGCCGTCGACGAACTCGACGTGACGATCCAGGAGATCCGCACGGCGATCTTCGCCCTTCAGCAGGGGCCGGCCGAGGCGCCCTCCGGACTGCGCACCCGGGTCCTGCGGGAGATCAACACCGCGGCGGTCCCCCTCGGCTTCAAGCCCTCGCACCGGTTCGTCGGACCCGTGGACACCATGGTGGGCGAGCTGACCGGCAAGAACCTCATCGCGGCGCTGCGGGAGGCCCTGTCGAACGCGTTCCGGCACGCGGAGGCCGCCCGGATCGACGTGGTCGTCGATTCCACGGTGACCCTTCCCGACGGAGTGGCCGGGGTCCGGCTCACGGTGGCGGACGACGGGGTTGGCATCCCCCAGGGCGGTCGGCGCAGCGGTCTGCGGAACCTCAAGCGTCGCGCCGAGTCCCTGGGCGGCGACAGTTGGTACGGACCCGGCATCGGTGAGGACGGCGGGGGCACCGGCGTGGTCTGGCAGGCGCCGCACTGACGGGGGAGTGCCCGGGGCGGCCCCGTTCGGTGCGGTCGCCCTGTTCGGCGGTATCCGGCTGATCCGTACGGACCACCTCGTCCCCCGTGCGTACGATCAGTGCGCGCCGGCGCCGCCGAGTCGCGTAACGATCCGTCACATGCCCTTCTCCTCCCGACGCCGCCCCTTCTTCGTCCCGGCCGTGATGTGCGTGCTGCTCGGCCTCGCCGTCCCCCACGTCAGTGCGTACGACGACACGTACCCGCCCGGACTCCCCGACGGCCTCGGTGAGTCCGGGCGGGGGGCCGGCGCCGAGGTCGCGCGGCTCTACGAGGAGGCGGCCGAGGCGGCCCGCTCCCACGAGGCCGGACAGCGAGAGGCCGCAGCGCAGCGGCAGAAGGCGGAGCAGCTGGAACAGCGGCTCGCCCGGGAGCGGCGGGCCATCGAGGAGCTGCACGGGGATCTGGGCCGGATCGCCAGGGCCCAGTACCGGACCGGCGGCGAGGTCCCCTACACCGCACGGATGCTGCTCACCGACCGCCCGGAGGAGGTGTTGCAGGGGCAGCGGGCGGTGCGGCAGGCGGAACTGGCGGTGCGCCAGCAGATCGGCGAGAGCCGCACGGCGGAGCGACGGCTCGTTCGGGACGAGGCGGCGGCGTCCCGGGCGTGGCGGGCGCTGGCGAGCCGCAACGAACGGCTCGCCGAACTGAGGCGGGGCATCGAGCGCAAGCTCGAAGAGGCGCAGTGGCGGCTGCGGAGCGAGGCCGAGCGGTCAGTGGCCGCGGGACGGTGCCCGGGAGCGGTCCGGCTGTCCCCGGACGGGCCCCCGACGACCCGTACCTGGGTCGCCCCGCTCACGGGGTACGAGCTGTCTGCGGGGTTCGGCGGGACGGGGCAGCGTTGGGCCAGCCGGCACACCGGACAGGACTTCGCGGTGCCGGAGGGGACGCCGGTGCGGGCGGTCGGCGAGGGCCGGGTGGCGGCCGTGTCCTGCGGGGGCGCGTTCGGCATCGCCGTCGTGGTGGCGCACCCGGGCGGTTACTACACGCAGTACGCGCACCTGTCCTCGGCGGCGGTCGAGCAGGGCGAGCAGGTACGGGCGGGCCAGTGGATCGGCCTGTCGGGGACGACGGGGAACTCGACGGGTCCGCATCTGCACTTCGAGGTGCGGCTGACCCCGCAGCTCGGTTCCGGAGTCGATCCGGTGCCCTGGCTCGCCCGGCGGGGCGTCGAGCTGTGAGCCGACCGGGCGGCGGGCGGCGGCTGTGATCAGTCCGTTCGGCGCGCGGTGAGGAGGCGTTCGATGACGAGGGCGACGCCGTCCTCGTTGTTGCCGGTGGTCCGTCCCGAGGCGGCGGCCAGGACGTCGGGGTGGGCGTTGCCCATGGCGTACGAGGTGCCCGCCCAGTTGAGCATCTCGACGTCGTTGGGCATGTCGCCGAAGGCCATGACCTCGGCGGGGGAGATGCCGCGCTCGGTACAGCACAGTTCCAGGGTGCTGGCCTTGGAGACGCCGGGGCCGCTGATCTCCAGCAGGGCGGTGGGGCTCGACCGGGTGACGTTGGCCCGCTCCCCCACGACGGCGCGGGCGAGGCCGAGGAACGCATCGGGCGCGAGGTCCGGGTGGTGGGCGAGCAGCTTGAGCACCGGCCCGGCGGCGACGGTCGACCCCGCAGTGAGCAGCTTCTCGGCCGGGGCGACGCTCTCCCCGATGTCGAACGAGAGCGGCGGGTAGGCCGGCTCGTGGTGCAGGCCGCCGGTGCGCTCGATGGCGAAGGCCGTGTCGGGGGCCGCCTCCCGCAGGGTGCGCACCACCTGGAGGGCGGTGTCGGCGGCCAGCTCGCGGACCTTGAGGAAACGGGGGTTGACCGCTCCCCCGTGCAGGTCCACGACGGCGGCGCCGTTGCCGCAGATGGCGATGCCGTGGCCGTGTAGATGGGCACTCACGACGTCCATCCAGCGGGCCGGGCGTCCGGTCACGAAGAAGACCTCGATGCCCGCCTCCTCGGCGGCGGCGAGGGCGGCGACCGTGCGGGGGGAGACGGACTTGTCGTCCCGCAGCAGGGTTCCGTCCAGGTCCGTCGCGATCAGCCGGGGCGGGAGGGCGGAGGTGGCGGTCGTCCACGGCCGCGGGGATGCTGACGTCACCCCGTCATTCTCGCGCATATGCCAGCACGTGTGTGTGAGGGTCCGCACATGTGAGTGATTATCGACGCCGGCGCCCGTGTGTACTGGGGTCGCGGGGGCTGTGGGGCGTGGTGGGCTCGTGGGGTCGGACCGCGGGCGGACCGCGGGCGGTGTCGGGCGCCCGGGTGTGCTGGGGTCGGTGCGCTGCGCGGTCTGTGCGCTGCTGGACGGGCCGCGCCGGGCGCCGGTGGGCTTCGTGCCTCGGCGGACCTCGTGGGACGTAGGGTCGAGGCCATGCGACTGAGTACGGTGATCCTTCCCGTCCACCGGTGGAGCGAGGGGCAGCAGACCTGGCGGCGGGCCGAGGAGCTCGGCTTCCACACCGCGTACACCTACGACCACCTGTCGTGGCGGACCTTCCGGGACGGGCCGTGGTTCGGCACCGTCCCGACGCTGACCGCCGCCGCCACCGCGACCACCCGGCTGCGCCTGGGCACCCTCGTGACCTCAGTCAAGCCTTTCTCACCTTTCGGGGTGTGACCTGCGGCAATGCCGTCTTTCGGCACGCAAGGGACCGTCCTGTAGCTACTGAGGTGGCTTGACAAGGAACGCGGCTCTTGGGTCGAACCCAGGAGCGCTTTCCAGAGTCGGCAGATCGCTGCTTGGCAGGCCGGCGACCTCGATAGCTACTCGCCCAAATTCGTGGGCGGCTTGGATCGACTGGCCGTTGGCAACGGCGGCGTAGAAGCAAGCGGCGTACTTGAGCGCCTCCTTGTCGGGGATTTCATCTGCCATCCCGATTGCGAAAGGCACCAACTCGGTCAGACGCTTGATGTGGGCAGCGGAGTGACACGAGTTCAGAACGACAAGCACGGGCGGTTCATCGGGAGCCGCGATGGCCATGGCGAAGGCTTCGGCGGACACCTCTACCCCTCCGTGTAGTTCGTCGCGATCCTCCTCGAACACGAGCAGGTCCGCTTCACTGTGCCCCGAGAAGTGCACCACGTGGGGTCGGAACTTGGTCAGCCCATCAAGGAGATGCTCCGTCGTTGCGGCCGGGTGCACGTCCAGCTCTACGAGGTCGCGGTGCAGCGCTCTCTCCACGCCGCTCCGGATCTCTGCCTGTTCACGGTTGACGCGGAGGTCCCCCGCTGGCGCGGCACCCAACATCAGTACCCGCAGTTTCTCCGGCTTCGGTGCCCTCAGCTCCTTGAGCACGGTTTCCACTTGTTGTTCTGTCGTACCCAGGCGACTGTCAATTGCTCTGTGTGCGGCCTCTGAACGGTGCGCGGCTGCTTTTCTCTCTGCGTCCTCCGCCTTCGCCAGTCTCGCCTGCAGGGCAGCTACCTCCTTGCCGAGCTTTGCCGATCTGGCGCTCCATGAAGCAACCTGGTGGGCAGCGGCGTCAGCCTGGCTATCATGTCTGCTGGCTTCACGGAGCTTACTCTTGGCCGTGCTGGCGCTCCTAGTTCTCGCTGCTGCGGCCCGCGACTTCGTGGCAGCGGCACGCTTGTCGGCCTCTTTGCGGCGGTACTCGCCGACCTTCTTGTCCGCGTCAGCACGGGCCTTGTTCTTGCGCTCCAGTTGACTGCGGTAGGAGCTCGCCTGCATGTTCGTAGCCTCTCGACGTTGCCTAGGGCCACGTTACGGGGGACCACTGACATCGCTGCCCCTTCTGGCGACGGTCAACTTGAACCTTAGTCGGGGCCCATCGAGGTTCACGGGGTTTCGAGTGGACTCTTGACTAATTGAAGGCAACCTGAGGAGGATTTAGCTATGAACGACAGAAACGCATCGCGAACCACCCGGATCACGTATCAGGGGCCGCCGGCTCTTGCCAGAGTTCTCGCGCAGATGCTCAGAGAAGAGGGGCAATGTGAGGTTGACTACCGGCCACCACAGGAGACACGCGATGCATTGGGTGCTGCGGGTCTAACTGTCGCTACGGTTCAGTTTCTCGTGCAGACAACCGGAGCAGATGACCGCATCAAAGAAGTGGTGAATAAATTCCTTCAGCGCTTCCGTAGAGCGCAGCCACAGGTTCAGGTTGATGAACAATCGAAAGTCGGTGAAGTCGCAGGTGGCATCTCTGATGAAATCGCCAAGCTGGCATCACTTCACGTCGCCGGCCACTTGACCGATCAGGAATTTTCCGAAGCCAAGGCGCGCGTTCTTCGGGATAATCGCTGAGATGTTGGTGTGATCCGCCACATACTTACCCAGAAGAGCTGGTGAATCGCTTAAAAAAGTACGTCATCCCAGCTGCCTAACCGCCTCCGTGGAGATTCTTTCAAAGACGGCATCGTTCGTGGCGAAGTCGGAGTCCGCAATCGGCCAGTGGATCACGATCTCGGTGAAGCCGAGGTCGCGGTGGCGGCCGGCAAAGTCGACGAAGGCATCCACCGACTCCAGCGGGCGGTTCCGGTCCGGGGTGAAGCCGTGGAGCAGGACCTTGTTGAGGTTGGTCGTGTCCCGTCCGAACTCCGCGCACGCCTTGCCGAGCTTCTCCACCTGGCCCCGCAGCGCCTTCACCGACTGCTCGGGGGTGCCCTCGTCGTACAGCTTCGGGTCGCCGGTCGTCACCCACGCCTGCCCGTACTGTGCGGCCAGCCGCATCCCGCGCGGACCGGTCGCCGCCACCGCGAACGGCAGCCGGGGCCGCTGTACGCACCCGGGGACGTTGCGGTACTCCGATGCCGAGTACCAGGTGCCCTCGGCGTCCACCTCCCGCTCGGTGAGTAGCCGGTCCAGCAGCGGCAGGAACTCCCCGAACCGGTCCGCCCGGTCCTTCGGCGTCCACGCCTCCTGGCCGAGCGCGGTGGCGTCGAAACCGTTGCCGCCGGCACCGATGCCGAGGGTAACCCGACCGCCGGAGATGTCGTCGAGCGACATCAGCTCCTTGGCGAGCGTCACTGGGTGCCTGAAATTAGGCGACGTGACGAGGGTGCCGAGGCGCAGGCGATCCGTGGCCGTGGCGGCGGCGGTGAGGGTGGGGATGGCGCCAAACCAGGGGCCGTCGCGGAAGGTCCGCCAGGAGAGGTGGTCGTATGTGTACGCGGTGTGGAAGCCGAGCTCCTCGGCGCGCTGCCACTTCGCGCGACCTCCCTCGTGCCAGCGGTCGACAGGAAGAATCACGGTGCTCAGGCGCAGGCTCATGCCGGTGAGCCTACGTCGAGCGCGGCCTTGGCCGTGGCCCGACGAAGGCGAGTCCCTACTGATCAGGCATGGTGCCATGTGTCGGGCAGACCGCCCTGGGAGCCCGCTCACTTTGCGGTGGCGGTCGGCCATCCGTAGCGGGAAAAGGACGGGCCGCCGTCCCTGTACGCAGCAAGGGCTTGTGCGGCGGTCGGGAACGCGGGCTCGGGGAGGCGTTCGGCCGCGAGCCACTGGACTGCCAGGTGTTTGTCCGGTTCGGCGTTGGTCAGTTCGCCGGTCCATGTGTCGGTGGTGAAGGCGAAGAGCACGAACTGCCCTGCTTGGTCCCAGCCCTGCTCGACGTGGACAACGTGGACGAGTATGAGGTCGGCCGGGTCGACGAGCAGGCCGGTCTCCTCCTTGAGCTCGCGGGCGGCGGCTTCGTCGAGGGGTTCGCCGGGTTCGGCCTTGCCGCCGGGGAGGGTCCAGACCGGTTGCGGGGACCAGTTGCGGGCCCCATAGAGCAGGGATGCGACCGTGTCGGTGTCCTTGTCGTGGACGATCACGCAGACCGCATTGCGACTGTTCATCACGCTGTTGCTGATCACCGTGTCCACTTCTCGTAGATGCGCTCGAAGACTTCGGGGACTTGCGGGCGTCTGGGGCCAACGACCGCCTTCGACGCGTGCGGGCGCTGTTCAGCGCCCAGATGCGAGGTGGTCCGCATCAATGCGCGAGAACACCAGGTCGGTCATCTCCTCGGGGACCGTGACGCATCGAATGGGCGGTTGCGGTCGGTGCATGGCCCGCGGGTAGCTGGCCGGGTCGTAGTCGTTGGTGAGCGTGTACGCGTGGAAGCCGTGCCCGCGCAGGGTGTCGATGATGTCGGTGGCGCTCTCGCCCTGCCTGGCCAGCAGCCTGGGGGTGACTTCCATGACGAGTTCCGCGTCGTCGCGCAGCTGCGAGAGCGCGGGCAGCAGCCCTCGGATGGCTGCTGCCTCGGCACCTTCAACGTCGATCTTGATGATCCGGGTGGTGGCGAGCTCGGCTCTGCTGACCAGATCGGCCAGGGGCGCGGTCGGCACGTCGAAGGCAGTGTGGACGTGGCGGGGCCGGACGACGGTGGTGTGACCGAGGTTGGCGGGGTCCTCCAGGTACAGGGTCAGAATGCCGTGGGTGTCGGAGGCGGCGGAACGGACGGCCCGGATGTTGGCGCGTTGGTTGGCGGTGGCGGCGGCAGTCAGGTCGTCGTGGAACTGCGGGGAGGGCTCGATAGCGACGACTCGGCCGTGGGGGCCGACGGCGTGGGAGGCCAGAAGGCTGAAGGGGCCGCGGTGGGCTCCGACGTCGATGAAGGTGTCCCCAGGGCGGAGCCGGTCGCGCAGGAAGGCGCTCAGGCTCGGCTCCCACTCGCCGAACAGGTACTGGTAGCGCTGGATGACGTCGCTGGTGGTGACGGTGACCATGTCGCCGGATCGCAGTCTGACGGTGGTGCGGACGGGGCGGGTGCGCAGGTGTTCGTCCAGGAAGCTGCCGACGAGCCGGGCCTTGCCCACGGTGCCGGGGGCGTAGCGGACGTAGGCCCGCAGCGTGCGGGCGATTGCGGAGACGGACACGGCGGCTCCTTCGGGTGGTGGTGCTGAGGAATGGGGCCTTGGGCTGGTCGGCGGTGGCAGACTGGCCAAGGAACGCTGGTGGTGTTGAGGGGAGTTGGCAGTGGCCGAGCGCACTCCGGTGGTGTTCTTGTTGGTGGGGCTCACCGGTTCGGGGAAGACCACCTATGCCCAGCGGAAGCTGGAGCCCGAGGGTGCTGTGCGGCTGTCGGTGGACGAAGTGGTCTTCGAGCGGCACGGTCGGTACGGCGTGGCCTACCCGGAGAACACCTACTTCGAGAAGGAGGCCCCGGTCGTCGGCGAGCTGCACGAGCGGCTTGCCGAGCTGGTCGCCGAGGGCCGGGACGTGGTGTGGGACCACGGGCTGTGGCCGCGCAAGGACCGTGACGCGATGAAGGAGCTGGTGGAGTCAGCTGGCGCGCGGTGGCGGCTGCTGTACTTCCCGGTGGAACGGGACGAGCTGCTACGCAGGCTGGCAGAGCGCAACGACCGGGAGGACGCCAACGCGCTCGTCGTGACGCCGGAGGCCCTGGAGGACTTCTTCGCCCGCTTCGAGGCACCTCATGGCGAGGGCGAGGAGATCGTGGAGCCGGACTGGCTCTGAGGCGTGTGCGGGCGCCAGGTGGTGGCGATCTTGGCGGCTTCGGCGGCCCAACCGTCCGGCAGGCGATCGAGGGTGACGTGGCGGAAGGCCAGACGGGGATCGGCGACGTCGATGCGACCGTGGTGACGGTCGATGTGCTGCAACAAGCGGGACGCCTTGCTGCGGACGGCCGGGGTGTGCTCAGCCCACTCCCTGGAGGTGAACCGGTCGACCCGTCGGCGCAGATCGTCCAGGACGCCCGAGCGCCACTTGAAGTGGTGCACGCACGTGAGCCTGTCCGGGGCGGGCTTGTGGCCCGGAGCCTGGTGGTTTCCGGACGCCACGGTCACCGAGGAGTGGGCGAGGCCGATCTTGCGGGGGTCGCCCTTGAGAAGCCGGTGGGTGAGGTGTCCGTCGAGCGGGAAGGCGCGGTCCAGTCCGGTTTCGGGGCGCCACAGGGCCAAGCGGCCGTCGTTCGTGGCTCGGTCGAGCATCAGCCCGCCGATCACCTGCTGCTTGACAGCCTTGGCCTCGGCGATCATCTCGGCGAGCGGGGCGGGATGGGCCTGGAACTCGTCGGAGTCGGCGATCAGGTGCCAGCCGGTCCCCGCCTGCTCGCGCAACGAGTCACGGAGCTGGGTGTTGGTGTGCTCGTGCCACGGCCCGGTGCTGATCCGGACGGGGACGATGCCGAGGTCGCGACTGACCGCGAGAAGCTGGTTCTGCCAGGCGTCGTGGACGTGGTCGGGGAAGTGGAAGGCAAGGTGGAACCGCTCGACGCCGAGTCGGCGGTAAAGGGCGGTCCAGGCGGCTAGCAGGGCCGGTTCGACCGGGCCGACCACCGCTACCAGGGCCGGAGAGACGGGCGTCTTCATCGGCACTTCTTGGCCAGACGGGTGTAGGTGTCGGTGAGGAAGGCGGCCTGCTCGGCCGCCGAGTGCATGGCCAGGACTCCGCGCGCCGAAGGTTCCGGGCGGGTGGGCGCGTCGGTCGCGAGCTGGTCCAACATCATGGCGAGGGTGTTCGGATCGCCCGGAGGGAAGAGCCGGGCCCACGGCTCCCCGGTGAGCCGGGCGGTCAGCTCGGGGTCGTGTGCGGAGACGATCAACGGAACGGCGAGGCGTGCGGCGTCCATGACCAGTCCTGATTCCTTGCCCACGCCGGGCTTGCGGGCGACGAGGGCCGCGTCGGCGGCGGCGTAGACGAGCCGCAGGACCTGGTCGTCGACCGGACCGGCCACGGTGTGGAGCCGGACGTTGGGGAGCTGCTGCCAACGTGTCAGGACGGCGTCGTCCAGTGGGGTGCCGCACACCAGGACGTGCAGTGGGGTGGTGAGGCGGCCGAGGGCGGCGTCGATGGTGGGGATGTCCTTGTACGGCCACCAGCCGCCGACCACGCACACTGCTTTCGCGCCGGCGGGGATGGTGAAGGCGGTGCGGGCTCCGTCCCGCTCGGCGTCGGTCAGCGGACGGCCGTCATCGACCGCGAACGCCCGCACCTGGCCAGGAAGGTGAGGGAAGGCCGCCGCGGCCTGGTCGCGGACGGCGGTGGTCGGGTACAGCGCGATCACCTGCTTCTCGCCCCAGCGGGCGAGTTGGCCCAGCCACCAGATGGGACGGTCTTCGGTGGTGACCACCTCGTGGATGAACCGCAGGTGCGGGGTGCCACCGAGCAGGGCGGCCACGCCGTGCAGTGCCTCGCTCGCACTGAGGATCACCACTGCCGACGCCTGCCGGGTGAGACGGCGTGCGGTGCGAAGACAGGCGGCCTCGGTCATGCACCGGGCGAGAATGGTGACCTGGTGCGGGGCCCTGCGGACCACCTGTGGCCAGCGCGGAGAGGCGAAGACCCGCTGGCCGACTGCGGAGACCCGTGCTGCCGCCCGCGCGGCGGCCAGAAGAATCTTTGCCGCGGGCCCGGCAGGACCGACGGCGACCCGGGTACCGGCCCGCACCAGCGGGCCCAGGTTCTCGCTCAGGCCGCCCGGGGCGATGACGAGGCTGTCCGGTCGCGCGGCGGCGAGCGCCGCCAGAGTGCGCTGGTGGTGTCCGCCGATCCGGTGCGCGTACGGCTCGATCAGCACCAGCGGCTCGCGGGCGGTGTTCATCCAGTGACCGCCTGCTCGCCGTACAACGTGGTGAAGTTCCGGTGGAGCCAGGGCGGGTCATTGAGCGCCTCGAAGCGTTGGGGGTCGCGGGCTGCGGCGTTGGCGAAGCCGAGTCCGTCGCGGGCGCCGGCCGCCGCGTAGGCGGCGAATTCGCCGTCGCGGCTGGTCGTCCATGCGGCGATGCGTTCCTGGGCGGAGGCATCGGTCATGCCGTACTCGCTGCCGCGCGCGAGCATCGCGCACTCGCGGAAGCCCGCCTTCCAAGCGTGGAACGGACTCTGGTTGAACCGCGTGATCCCGGCGGGCTGGCGGCAGAACTCGACCCGACCGGGTAGCGCGGCCAGCACGTCGACGGCCTGGCCCATCTCCCTCAGCGCCGAACGGCGGATCAGCTTGAGCCCGCCGTAGCCGTAGGTCAGGCCGTTGACCGGATTGACCGCCTCCCAGACCCGCATCGCCACCCCGTCGGAAAGCGGCTCTACCGTGGCGGTGGGGAACTCGGGGTCGATGGCGAAGTCGCCGTCAGCGAGAAAGAACGTCTCGGAGTCGACCATCTCGGCGGTGAGCCGGTAGGCGCGTCGCATCCCACGGACTCCGTGAAGGCGCTTGACGGTGCCGCCCAGCACCCGGGCGAGGCGGTTGTGCAGGGAACCGGCCAGCGGTTCGTCGTAGGAGAGCTGGACGGCGTCGAAGCCGGTCACTTGATCGCCTTCAGGTAACGGGCGGCCACCACGGCGGGCGTGAGGTCCGCGGTGGAGGCGTACGCGCGCTTGGCGTGCACCAGGGAGAACTCGGCGTCCGTGGCGAGGCGCTCGGCGATCTGGACGGCCTGCTCATCGGTGTCGAACAGCAGCTCGTGGTCGATGTGCTCGGCCAGCCAGCCGATGCGGGGGCCGATCACGGGCAGGCCCATCGCCTGGCAGTCGATCACCGACATGGACCAGGGGCAGCCGGGACGGAAAGGGGCGATGCCGAAGTGGACGTCGGCCAGCAGGTTGCGGTAGCGGATGCGGTCACCGCGGTCGGAGGCGATGGTGACGCCGTCCGTGGTCGCCAACTCCTCCAAGTGTCGTTCGGGGCTGGGGTCGAGGCGGACGCGCTCGGGGCTGCGGGTGCCGAGCAGGTCCATCACCGTGAGCCGCACCGGGGCGTCGGCGACGAGGCGGCGGGCGAGCCTGGCGAAGCGGGCGGTGCCGTAGTGCCTGTACAGGCGGTGGTTGTAGAGGCCCGTGGCCCTGCCTTCGGGCGGGGTGATGTCGACCGGGTCGCGCACCAGCCGGGTGTCCCTGGGGGCGGGGACGATGTGCAGCTTGTTGCCGAGATCGACGCCGGTGCGGGCGGCTGCCGCGGCGGTCCAGGAGGCGGCGGTGGAGGAATGGACCAGGACGCGGTCGCAGGCCGCGAGGCCGGCGGCGAAGGTCAGCAGCACGCTGCGACCCAGACCCCGGTCGTTCATCGCGGGGTCCAGCTCCAGGGCACCGGTGTCGGTGAAGGAGAACGGCAGGTAGTGGCAGTAGCCGGCGATCAGCGCGTCCACTCCGGTTTCCAGGAGCGCGGCCCGGATCGCGGGGGTGGCCTCGACCTGGTTGGCCACCACCACCTCGGGCCGCCGGTCGCGGATCAGGGTGACCAGGGCGTCCATGCCCGGGTCGAAGCGGGCCCGGTACTTGGTGGACGGCGAGATGGTGGGCGCGAAGTGCACGCGGGCGTCACCGGTCGGGACCGGGGAGGCCATGGTCACCTCGGTTCCGGCATCGGTCAGGGCCGGGGCGAGCATGTCGGCGAAAACGAAGCCGGAGTCGGCGGACAGTTGGCTGGAGTTGGAGACGTTGAGCAGATACAGCACGCGCATTGCTGGGGACCCTCCTCGTTTGGGCCCGTGGTCGACCTGGGCCGGTGAAGGCAGGAAACTGGCGAACGAGACCGTGACAGAATGGTGAATCGAGATCACTCACGGTTCATTCATCTCATCCGACGGCCGGGGCGGGGGCTTTGATGGACGCGCGGGATGACGCCCTGACGGTCGAGCAGGCCGCCGAAGCGTTCGCGGCGGAGGTCGCCTACTGGCGTGAGGTGCGGGGTCTGGCCAAGCGGGAGTTAGCCAGAAGAATGGGCTTCGACCCGTCGTACGTGAGCCATGTCGAGTCGGGCCGTCACAAACCGACGGAGGATTTCGCCCGCCGTGCGGAGGAGGCCCTGAACGCGGGCAAGGCCATCTGGAAGCGCTGGCTGGACTACGAGACGGCCAAGGCCCCTTCGGCACCAGCGGCGGCCGTGTCGGCCTCCCGCAGGGCCGAGCAGCCGTACGCGACCGGCTCGGCGATCGTCGTCGAGCACGATGCGGCCCGTCTGGACTACGACGGCCGCCTCTACCGGCTCACGATGCGCCGGCTGCTGCGGAACACCGGCAGTGAGCCGATCACCCGCTACCTGATCCGCATCAGCGTCGACCGCTACCCGGGCGAGCCGGAACGGTCCAACGCCCACTACCGCGAGCACCCGCTGACCTGGGACGAACTCGCCCTGACCGCGACCTGTCGCGGTGAGGCGATGCGCTGGCAGGCCAAGCACGACCGCGACGCCTTCAAGGAGGTGTGGCTGCTGTTCGACAACGAACAGGGCCGCTTCCCCCTCTACCCGGGCGAGTCGGTGTGGATCGAGTACGCCTACTCGGTGGGCGACGAGAAGTGGGGCCGCTGGTTCCAGCGTGCCGTCCGCCTGCCCACCGAGCACCTGACGGTCGAACTCGCCTTTCCTGCCGACCTCGACCCCGTCGTGTGGGGCACCGAGACCTCCATGACCGCCGAGGCGGCGCCGCTGCGGACGGCCCCGGTCCAGCACGACGAGGGTGGGACGCGCGTCTTCTCCTGGAGCACGTCCAAACCCGCACTCCACACCCGGTACCGTCTGGAATGGCGGTTCCGGGCGCGACCCGAACGTCAAGCGGACCGAGGGGAGTTCAGGTGATCCAGGTGCGGCCCAGCGAGCAGATGCGCGGCCTCGGTGTCGTTCAGGACGGCGCGCCCGTCCTCGCCGAGCCTGCCCGCGCCTTCGACCTGTCGGCCGAGTGTGAGGCAGCCGAGCGCGTTATCGAGCAGTTGTTCTCCGCGATGGAGCGGATCGGGCAGGTCCACTCGTTTGCCAAGGGCATGGGCATCGCTGCTCCGCAGATCGGGGTCGCCCGGGCCGCCGCCGTGGTCCAGCCTCCCGACCCCGGCAGTCCCGCGATCGTCCTACTGAACCCCTGCATCACCGGCCGCTCCAGCGACGGGGACGAGCAGTATGAGGGCTGCCTGTCGTTCTTCGACGTCCGCGGCCTGGTCCCCCGGCCCCTGTGGATCACCGTGGAGACCACGACGCTGGAGGGCCAGCTGGTGACCACCACCTACGAACGCGGGCTCGCCAGGCTGGTCCATCACGAGATCGACCACCTCGACGGCCTGCTCTACACCGCACGGATGCGGACGGGTATCGCCCCCATCCCCGTCGAGGAGTACCGCCAGACCGGCCGAGCATGGGCATACGAGCAGTAGCAACTGAGCCGGGGCCCTGAGCTTGGGGAGGGTGAGGGCGGGGCGATCTTGCCGCCGGGGTGGAAGATCTGTTCGCCGCCCATGTGGAGATCGCCGGAGCGGCCAACGGCGTAGCCGAGGAGGTCGCCGGAAGGTCCGCAGCGGGGCATGGGAGCGAGGGTATGAGCAAGGCTTGACCTCGCCGAACTTCCGGCACCCGGTCCCCCTGGCCAAGGACCTCATGTCCCTGGACGACATCTCCGGGGGACGGATCACGCTGGGCGTCGGAGCCGGCGGCAACGGCTTCGACGCCGTCGTGTTGGGTCAGGAGCCGTGGACGCCCAGGGAGCGGGCCGACCGGTTCGCCGAGTTCGTGCCGCTCCTCGACCGGCTGCTCACCACCCCCTCCGTCAGCCATGAGGGCACGCACTACTCGGCTCAGGAGGCCCGCAACATCCCCGGGTGCGTCCAACGACCCCGGCTGCCGTTCGCCGTGGCCGCCACCGGCCCGCGGGGCATGGAGCTCGCGGCCCGGCACGGTCAGGCGTGGGTGACCACGGGAGACCCGAAGATCTTCGAGACGGGCACGCCCGCCGACTCCCGTGCTGCCATCGCGGAGCAGATCGAACGGCTGGGGAAGGCGTGCACGGACCTCGGCCGGGACAGCCGCGAGATGGACAAGGTGCTGCTCACCGGGTTCACCCCCGACCGGTCGACCCCGTTGGACTCGGTGGACGCGTTCGTGGACTTCGCGGGACGTCACCTGGACCTCGGGATCACCGAGATCGTGATCCACTGGCCGATTCCGGACACCGAGTTCGCCGCTGACCCCGCCGTGTTCGAGCGGATCGCCGTCGAGGCCCCGGACCAGCTCCGCTCCCGCTGACCGGGCGCGATCGGAGTCCGTCCCCGGCCGGCCCTTGGCCCCTGGCCCTCGGCCCTGAAGCCGGAGCCTGAAGCCGAGTCTTGAAGTCGAACCCTCCGAACGGCGGGGTGATCATCCCGCCGTAGGAGGTGCTGCGGCGTGTCGTCAGGGGCGTGTTCCGGCCGTCTTCCGCAGCATTCGCGCCGCTCGTGGGGGCGCACTGGGAGGGGCTCCGGGCGGGTACGGGCCATGCGGCTACGGCCGACCGGCGGGGTCCTCGCGGTGAGGTGACGTTCCTTCAGCGGTGTACATCACGCCACGCGCCGGCTTGTGTTCCGGCCTCGCACCGTGGCCCGTACAGCAGCATGGCCCCCGGGGACCGGGGCGCCGATGATCACGCTGCGCACCGGCTCTCCGCAGGTACACGCAGGAGCAGGAACGGGACAGGAAGCGGGGAAACATGACGCATCGACGCAGGACCGCGGGCGCCGTCGCGCTGGGATCGGCACTGTTGACGCTGGGCGCGGGAGTGCCCGCGCACGCGACGCCGGACGGCGCGGGCGGGCAGGACGTCGCCGTGAGCAGCCCGGCCGCACAGCACCCCGACGGGCGGGCCGCCGGGGCGACGGCCGCCGTCGCCCCGGACACCGCGGCGCTGCGCGCGGTGCTCCAGAAGGCGTTGTCCCAGGGTGCGCCGGGGGCGATGGCGCGGATCGACGACGACGGCACCACGTACCGCGTCACCGAAGGGCTCGCGGACCGGGAGGCCCCGCGCAACCTGAGCACCGCCGACCGTTTCCGCGTCGGCAGCGTGTCGAAGACCTTCACGACCGTGGTCGTCATGCAGTTGGTCGCCGAGGGGAAGCTGGACCTCGACACCTCCGTCAACCACTACCTCCCCGGTCTGCTGCCGAACGACGGCATCACCGTGCGCCACGTCCTCAGCCACCGCACCGGGCTGTGGGACTACACCAACGACATGTTCCAGCAGACCGTCCCCGGGTTCGAGGCGGTGCGCAACCGCGTCTACACGAACCAGGAACTCATCGACCTGTCGCTCACCCGACCCCCGTCCGCCGTGCCGGGCGCCGCGTACTCGTACTCGAACACCAACTTCGTCGTTGCCGGGATGCTGGCGGAGAAGGCCACCGGGACCTCGATCGGGCAGGCGTACCGGACCCGGATCATCGCGCCGCTCGGGCTGAAGAACACCACGTACGTGCACCCCGAGACGGCGATCCCCAGGCGACACGCGCGCGGGTACCTGACGCAGGACCAGGCCGGTGCCCCGCTGGTGGACTCGACCCGCCAGACCGCCTCCTGGGCGCAGGCCGCGGGCGCGGTGATCTCCAACCCGGGTGACCTCAACCGCTTCTTCTCGGCGCTGTTGGGCGGACGGCTGGTCCCGGCCGACGAACTGGCCGAGATGCAGCGGTGGGCACCCACCAATGCGGCGGGCACCCAGTTCTACGGGCTCGGGCTGCGCCGCCGTGACCTGTCGTGCGGGGTCTCCGTCTACGGGCACACCGGCACCGTGCAGGGCTACTACACCTACGCGTTCACGTCGCGGGACGGGAAGCGGAGCGTCAGCGCGCTCGCCAACACGTCCAACAACGGGACCGTGCTGACGACGATGGCGGGCACGCTGGAGGCGACGTTCTGTCCGGCGGGGACGGGCGCGGGGGCCGCCGGTGCACCGGGTGCGGCGTCCGAGCGCGCCGGCGCTGAGGTCGGTGCCGATGCGGGTCCCGTGTACGAGGACGTGGCGCCCGGGATCGCCCGGCGCTGATCACTCCCCGGGGCAAGGGGGCGGGTGGTCCGGTACGCACCGGGCCGCCCGTGGCGCTGGAACGGAGCAGGTGGTGGGGCCCACCGGGTGGCGGACGGTGGTGGTCACCGGGGTTCGGGGAAGTTCAGGTACGCCGGGGGGACGGAGCGCGTCAGCCACACCCCGTTGGCGCTGACGCGGAACTCGTGGCCGGTGCGGTGGAGGTCGCCCGCTCGGACGGTGAGCACTACGGGGCGTCCGCGTCGGGCGCCGACCCGGGTCGCGGTCTCCCGGTCGGGGGAGAGGTGTACGTCGTGCCGGGCCATCGGGCGGAGCCCCTCGACGCGGATCGCCGGCAGGTGCGCGGCGACCGTGCCGTGGTAGAGGTACGCGGGCGGGGTTTCGGGGACGAGCCCGAGGTCCACGGTCACGGTGTGGCCCTGGTTCGCCCGGATGCGGTCGCCCTCCACGGAGAACCGGCGCTTGTCGTTGACGGCGACGACGTGGTCGAGTTCGGCGCGGTCGATCGGGAAGCCGTGTGCCGCGGTGGCGGCGAGAAGGGTGTCTACCTCGACCCACCCACCGGGATCGAGGGTCAGCCCGAGGCGTTCGGGGCGGTGCCGCAGATGCTTCGAGAGGTACTTCGACACCTTCACGGTGCGTCTGTCATCCATCGCCACAGCGTGCCCGGGGCCGCGGATTTCCGCACATGAATTTGGGTCCGGAGGTTTGATCCACAGTCAAGTGTGGTTATCCACAGGTGATTTGGTGATTCTGTGGATAACTTCCTTGAGTTTCATGGTCATTTGGGTAAGTCTCCATGTTTTTAGCGTGCTTGGCGAGGAGTGCTCTAAATATCGCTTGTGGAAGTGTGGTTCAGATGGCGGTGTGGGGTGCTCTGCTTGCGAGTGCATTGCATGGCGCCCTGCTGGTAGGGGTGATGGAGTTTCCTTTGCAGACGACTGATGGTCTGTGGCGTGCCGGGCGTGCGGCATGGCTGGGATGGCAACCTGTAGGTCGGGTTGCTGAGTTCGCGGTTCGGGGCCGAGGGTTCGGCCGCGTGGAGTTGGCCATGGGGAGGCGTTCCGGTGTGTTGCCGGAGAGGGTGGTGGGTGGCTGCTGTGCGGGTGTGAACTGCGCTTGTGTCGTGGCGCTCTGAACGGTGAGGGTGACAATCAGAGTGTGTATGGCGGCATTTGGGTAGGCCGTGGTGCAATCAGGGCCTATGTAGGGAGTGTTGTCAGCGGTGGGGTGAGGGTCTGGAACCGATGCGGGCGGCGGTGCGCAGGACGCCCGGGGCGAGGCGGGACAGCAGTCGGGCCGCTCGGGCCTCGGGTGTCACCGGGACCACGGCACGGTTGTGGACCACCGCGCGCAGCACCGCGTCGGCGACCTTCTCCGGTGGGTAGTTGCGCAGCCGGTACATCCGGGTGGCCTGCGCCTGGCGTTGCCGCTGCTCCTCCGGTCCCGCACCGGCGAACCGGGTCGTGCCGGTGATGTTGGTGCGGATGACGCCGGGGCAGACGGCCGAGACCCCGATGCCCCCGCCTGCCAGCTCCGCCCGCAGGCATTCGCTGAGCATCAGCACCGCGGCCTTGGTCGTGCTGTACGCGGGCAGGGACCGGGACGGCAGGTACGCCGCGGCCGAGGCGATGTTGACGATGTGGCCGCCCTGCCCGCGGTCGGCCATCTGTGCCCCGAAGAGTCGACAGCCGTGGATGACGCCCCACAGGTTCACGTCGAGGACGCGCCGCCACTCCTCGGGGGTGGTGTCGAGGAAGCGGCCCGACAGGCCGACCCCCGCGTTGTTGACCAGCACGTCCAGCACACCGTGCTCGGCGGCCACCTTCACGGCGAGCCCCTCCATGGCCGATCGGTCGGCGACGTCGACGGTTTCGCTCCAGGCGTCCTGCGCACCGACCTCGCGGGCCGTCCGCGCGGTGCGGACCGCCGCTTCGGCGTCGCGGTCGACGGCGATGACCCGTGCCCCCGCCCCGGCGAACGCCAGGGCGGTGGCCCGTCCGATGCCGCTGCCCGCCCCCGTGACGAGGACCAGGTGCCCGGCGAACCGGTCGTGGTAGCGGTTGGCACCCGTGCGTGGCACGGGTCGGGGGTTCTCGGTGGTGGCGACCCCGCTGGTGGCAGGACCCTTCTCGTGCAGGGTCACGAAGTCCGCGATCCAGGTCGCCAGCAGGTCAGGGCGGGTCCGCGGCGCCCAGTGGCCGGTGTCGACCGTGCGGCGGGTCAGGTCGGGCACCCACTGTTCCAGGTCGTCGTAGAGACTGGGCGACAGGTACGCGTCCCGCAGGGGAACGACGAGTTGCACGGGCGCGTGCGCGTGGGCGTCGGCCCGTGGGGACCGGGTCCGGGAGCGGACGTTGTCCCGGTAGAGCCAGGCGCCGTGGGCTCCGTCCGAGGGGGCGGAAGGGGTCGGGTAGTCGCCGGGCGGCACCTTCTCGGCGCGTGCGAGGAACGCCGGCCACCGTCTGCCGACGGGGCCGTGCCACACCCGTTCCGGAAGCCCCGGGACGCGCAGCGCGGTCACGTACCAGGACTTGGCGGCCTGCCCGAGCAGCTGGGCGAGCCGCCGGGGGGTGGGGCGGGCGGCCCGGCGCTTCAGCCAGTGACCGAGGTGGTCGAGGGACGGGCCGGACACCGAGGTGAAGGACGCGATCCGTCCTTCGGCGCGGACGGCCGTGACGAACTCCCAGGACTGCACCGAGCCCCAGTCGTGCCCCACCAGGTGCACTGGGCTGCCCGGGCTGACGGCGTCCACGACGGCGAGGAAGTCGTCGGTCAGCTTCTCCAGCGTGAATCCGCCGCGCAGCGGCCGTGGCGCCGTCGAACCGCCGTGCCCCCGCACGTCGTAGAGGACCACGTGGCAACCGTGGCGGTCCGCGAGCCGTGCGGCCACCTCGGACCACACCTCCTTGGAGTCGGGGTACCCGTGCACCAACACGACCGTGGGCCGGGCGGGATCGCCCAGCTCCGCCACGCACAACTCCACGCCCCCGGTCGTCACCCGACGCTCGCGCGCTCCCCGCAGACCCATCGCTCGTCCCCTCGCCCTTCGCCCTCGGTTCGCCGTCGCACGGACGGGACCGCCGTCGTCGCGTCACCGTCCGTCACCCAAAGGCGCACTTCGTGTTCGGAACGTGACGCTTCCGAATGTGACCCCCGCCCGGCGATCACGTCAAGGGCCCTTCCGTCCGCCTGTGGATAACCCGTTCGTCCCGTACTCCGGCGTAGCCCCCCGGACGGCGGGGAGGTCTGGCACTTGAGGGGGACCCTTACGGGGCCGTAATACTGGAGTCTGAGATGAGGTCGGCACCGTGGTCTGACGACCACTGTGGTCCGCGCCACTACCTTCGAATCGTGACTGTGATCGCGACCGAAAGCCTGAGCAAGCGGTTCCCGCGGGTGACCGCTCTCGACCGGCTCTCCATGGACATCGGCCCCGGGGTGACCGGGCTCGTCGGTGCCAACGGGGCCGGCAAGTCCACGCTCATCAAAATCCTGCTGGGCCTGTCCCCCGCCACCGAGGGACGGGCCGCCGTGCTCGGGCTCGACGTCGCCACCGAGGGCCCCGCCATCCGCGAGCGCGTGGGCTACATGCCGGAACACGACTGCCTGCCGCCCGACGTCTCGGCCACCGAGTTCGTCGTCCACATGGCGCGGATGTCCGGCCTGCCGCCCACTGCCGCGCGCGAGCGCACCGCGGACACCCTGCGCCACGTCGGTCTGTACGAGGAGCGCTACCGCCCCATCGGCGGGTACTCCACGGGCATGAAACAGCGGGTCAAGCTGGCCCAGGCCCTGGTGCACGACCCGCAGCTGGTGTTCCTCGACGAGCCGACGAACGGCCTCGACCCGGTGGGTCGGGACGAGATGCTCGGCCTCATCCGCCGCGTCCACACCGACTTCGGCATCTCGGTGCTCGTCACCTCCCACCTCCTCGGCGAGTTGGAACGCACCTGCGACCACGTCGTCGTGGTGGACGGCGGCAAGCTGCTCCGGTCCAGTTCCACCACCGACTTCACCCAGCACACCGCGACCCTCGCCATCGAGGTCACCGACACCGACGAGCACCCGGACGGCACCGGGGCACTGCGCGGGGCACTGTCCGCCCGGGGCGTCACCACTGACACGGGCGGCGGACTTCCGGGCGCCGGACGCATCGTGCTCCTCACCGCCGAGGGCGAGGGCACCTACGACCTCGTCCGTGACGTGGTCGCCGACCTCGGCATCGGCCTGATCCGCATGGAGCAGCGCCGGCACCACATCGCCGAGGTCTTCCAGGACGAGCCCGGCACCGACAGCGCAGATCCGGTCACCCCCACCGGCCAGGAGCGGAAGGAGACGGTCCGCCATGGCGACTGAACAGTCCACAGCCGGTGCCCAGACCCAGATCCACAACATCGGGTACCGCAACTACGACGGGCCCCGGCTCGGCCGGTCCTACGCCCGCCGCTCGCTCTTCTCCCAGACGTTGCGCGGCTCCTACGGACTCGGCAGGTCCGCCAAGTCCAAGGTCCTGCCCATGCTGCTGTTTGCCGTGATGTGCGCCCCGGCGCTGATCATGGTGGCGGTCGCCGTGGCGACCAAGGCGAAGGACCTCCCCCTGGAGTACACGCGCTACGCGGTCGTCCTCCAGGCCGTCATCGCCCTGTACCTCGCTTCCCAGGCACCGCAGGCCGTCTCCCGCGACCTGCGCTTCAAGACGGTGCCCCTGTACTTCTCGCGCCCCATCGAGCACGTCGACTACGTCCTCGCCAAGTTCGCCGCGATGGCGTCCGCCCTGCTCATCCTGACCGGCGGGCCGCTGCTGATCCTCTACATCGGCGCACTGCTCGCCAAACTCGACTTCGCCGACCAGACCGAGGGGTTCCTCCAGGGCATGGTGTCCGTGGCCGTCCTATCGCTGCTGTTCGCCGGCATCGGCCTGGTGATATCCGCAGTCACCCCGCGCCGGGGCTTCGGTATCGCCGCCGTGATCGCCGTGCTGACCATTTCCTACGGCGCCGTCTCCACCGTGCAGGCCATCGCCTATGAGCAGGACAACGCCGAGGCCGTCACCTGGATCGGCCTCTTCTCCCCGGCCACCCTGATGGACGGGCTGAGCACCGCGTTCCTCGGTGCCACCTCCGCCTTCCCCGGCAACAAGGGACCGTCCGCCGCCGAGGGAGTCGTCTACCTGCTCGTCATCCTGGCCGTCATCGTGGGCTCCTACGCCCTGATGGCCCGTCGCTACCGGAAGGTCGGGCTGTGACCACCATCGAGATCGACCACGCCTCCCGCTGGTTCGGCAACGTGGTCGCCGTCAACGACATCACCATGAGCATCGGCCCGGGCGTCACCGGGCTGCTCGGTCCCAACGGCGCCGGGAAGTCCACCCTCATCAACATGATGGGCGGCTTCCTCGCCCCCTCCAACGGCACCGTCACCCTCGACGGCCAGGGCATCTGGCGCAACGAGAAGATCTACCAGCACATCGGCATCGTCCCCGAACGCGAGGCGATGTACGACTTCCTCACCGGACGCGAGTTCGTCGTCGCCAACGCCGAACTCCACGGCCTCGGCGACCGGGAGGCCCAGGAGGCCCTCGCCACCGTGGCGATGGAGTACGCGCAGGACCGCAAGATCTCCACGTACAGCAAGGGCATGCGCCAGCGGGTGAAGATGGCGTCCGCGCTGGTCCACCAGCCGTCGGTGCTGCTCCTCGACGAGCCGTTCAACGGCATGGACCCGCGTCAGCGCATGCACCTCATGGACCTGCTGCGCCGCATGGGGGAAGAGGGCCGCACCGTCCTGTTCTCCTCGCACATCCTGGAGGAGGTCGAGCAACTCGCCTCGCACATCGAGGTGATCGTCGCGGGACGGCACGCGGCGAGCGGCGACTTCCGCCGCATCCGCCGTCTGATGACCGACCGACCCCACCTCTACACCGTCCGTTCCAGCGACGACCGGGCGCTCGCCGCCGCGCTGATAGCCGACCCGTCCACCGCGGGCATCGAGGTCGACGTCAAGGAGGGCGTCCTGCGCATCCAGGCCGTCGACTTCGGACGCTTCACCGAACTGCTGCCCAAGGTGGCCCGGGCCCACGGCATCCGGCTGCTCACGGTCTCCCCGTCCGACGAATCTCTTGAGTCCGTGTTCTCTTACCTGGTCGCGGCGTAGGAGGCCCACGATGTACGACCCCACTGTCGCCCGACTCACCTACCGGGCCCTGCTCGGCCGCCGTCGCGCCCTCATCCTCTTCGCCCTGCCCGCGCTGCTCATCGCGCTCGCCGTGGCCGTCCGCAGTTTCACCGGCGCGGACGACCAGGTCGCCTCCGACGTGCTCGGCGGCTTCGCGCTCGCCACGATGGTCCCGATCATCGGCGTCATCGCCGGTACGGGTGCGATCGCCCCCGAGATCGACGACGGCTCCGTCGTCTACCTCCTCGCCAAGCCGATCAAGCGGCCGACGATCATCTTCACCAAGCTGATCGTCGCCGTGGCGGTGACCATGGCGTTCTCCGCCGTGCCCACGCTGATCGCGGGATACATCCTCAACGGCAACGGCCAGCAGATAGCCGTCGCCTACACCGTCGCCGCGCTCGTCGGCTCCATCGCCTACGCCGCCCTGTTCCTGCTGCTCGGCACCATCACCCGGCACGCCGTGGTCTTCGGTCTGGTGTACGCACTGGTGTGGGAGGCGGTGTTCGGCACGCTCGTCGCAGGGGCGCGCACGCTCAGTGTCCAGCAGTGGTCGCTGGCCGTGGCGCACGAGGTCGCGGGCAACGACCTCGTCACCTCGGACGTGAGCCTCACCTTCGCCACCGTGTTGCTGGTCGGGGTCACCGTCCTCGCGACCCTGTACGCGGGGCAGAAGCTGCGCACGCTGAAGCTGGCCGGGGAGGAGTGAGTCCGGGCCCGGTCCATCTGATCGTCCGGCCGTCTTGACGGTGCCTTCACCCTCCTCCGGGAACCCTGGGGGAGGGGCGGCCCGTTGGTACGGGACGGCCCGAGGAAGGAGCCACGATGGCAGGGGAACCTACGCCGCGGGGTGGTACCCCGGAGGGGGACGACCGCGACGACTGGGACGCCGTTGAGTTCGACGAGGCGTTCGTCCGGGCCGCGGAGGCCCAGGAGCCGTCCGCACGGGCGCGGATGCTGGCCGAGAAGTGGCGCGGGCAGGCGCCCGACCCGCAGCCGTGGCGTTCGGACGAGCCGCCCGCCGGGTGGTTCTGGTCCAAGGCGCGGCGCCGGAAGTGGCGCAAGCGCTGAGCCGCGGGCTAATTCGGTGGCGGCCAACTACCCGGTGCGGGACATTGGTTGTGTGCCGCCGGGTGGTCCGGCGCTGACGACCGGGGAGGAGCGCGACGTGTGCCTGAGTACGTCCCGTTCCCCGCAGGGCGACGGGCGGAGCGCAACACCGGAGTAGTCACTCCGTGGAGTCCGCTCCGTACGGGGAGTTGCCCGGGGCGACCGCTTCGAGCGCGCGAAAGCGCGGGTCGCCCTCCCGGAGGATTGGCCGAGTGGGAAGGCACCGGCTTGCTAAGCCGTGGTCGGGTTGTGCCCGCGCGCGTTCGAATCGCGCATCCTCCGCAAAACAGTTCGGCGCCGTGACCGACGGGACGGCGCCCGGCGGACCGTCAAGCACCCGTGAAGGCGTTCGTCCCACCGGCGGTGAGGAGGCGCTCCAGGACGTGGGCGATGCCGTCGTCGTCGTTGGCCGTGGTGACCTCGTCGGCGATCGCGCGCAGGTCCTCGTGGGCGTTGCCCATGGCGACCCCGTACCCGGCCCAGCCGAACATGGGCAGGTCGTTGGGCATGTCGCCGAAGGCGATGGTCTCCGCGGGCTTGACGCCGAGTCGGCGCGCGGCGATCGACAGACCCGTCGCCTTGGTGAGGCCCAGCGGCAGGATCTCCACTATCCCCGGACCCGCCATGACCACCCCGACCAGCGCGCCCGCAGCGGCCCGCGCGGCCTCGGCGAGTTCGTCGTCGCCGAGTCCGGGGCGCTGGATGTAGATCTTGTTCAGCGGCTCGGCCCACGCCTCGGCCCGGTCGGTGAAGGGGACGTACGGCAGCGGTCCGGCGTCGCTGGTGGCGTAGCCGGGCTCGACGATCACGTTCCCGTCCAGTCCGTCCCGGCTGACGGCCAGCGCCAGCGTCCCCACCTCGGACTCGATCTTCTCCAGGGCGAGCCGGGCGGTCCCGCGGTCCAGCGTCACGGAGGTCAGCAGCCGCCCGGAACCCGCGTCGTACACCTGCGCTCCCTGGGCGCACACCGCGAGTCCCTCGTACCCGAGGGTGTCGAGGATGTGCCGGGTCCAGGGCACTGCACGGCCGGTGACGACGATGTGCGCGGCCCCGGCGGCGGTGCTCGCCGCGAGGGCCTCACGGGTGCGCTCGGAGATGGTGTCGTCGCTCCGCAGCAGCGTGCCGTCGAGGTCCGTGGCGACCAGCCGGTAGGGGAACGCACCGGGCTCGGCGCCCCGCCGGGCGCCCGGCGCGCCGGGCGACGGCTCCCCGGCGGGGGAGGGCACGGAAACGGGACGGGCGGGCTGCTCGGCGGGGGTCGACGCGGGGTTCACGTGCTGATCGGCTCCAAGCTGAGTTCGGGGGCGGGCGCCGACGCGCGGGTGCCCTACTTCGGTTCGAGGACCTCGCGGCCACCGAGGTACGGGCGCAGTACCCGGGGCACCACCACGGAGCCGTCGGCCTGCTGGTGATTCTCCAGGATCGCCACGATCGTCCGCGGTACCGCGCACAGCGTGCCGTTCAGCGTCGCCAGCGGCTGGAGCACCTTCTTGCCGCCCGCGGTGTCCCGCATCCGCACGGACAGCCGTCGGGCCTGGAAGCTGTTGCAGTTCGAGGCGGACGTCAGCTCGCGGTACTTGCCCTGGGTGGGGATCCACGCCTCGCAGTCGAACTTGCGCGAGGCCGAGGCGCCGAGGTCGCCACTGGCCACGTCGATCACCTGGAAGGGCAGTTCGAGGCCCGAGAGCCACTGCTTCTCCCAGTCCAGCAGTCGCTGGTGTTCGGCCTCGGCGTCCTCGGGCGCGACGTAGGAGAACATCTCGACCTTGTCGAACTGGTGCACCCGGAAGATGCCCCGGGTGTCCTTGCCGTACGTGCCGGCCTCGCGGCGGAAGCAGGGCGAGAAACCGGCGTAGCGCAGCGGGAGGCTGTCGGCGTCGAGGATCTCGTCCATGTGGTACGCGGCGAGCGGGACCTCGGAGGTGCCGACGAGGTAGTAGTCGTCCTTCTCCAGGTGGTACACGTTCTCGGACGCCTGGCCGAGGAATCCGGTGCCTTCCATGGCGCGCGGGCGGACCAGCGCGGGGGTGAGCATCGGGATGAACCCGGCGTCGGTGGCCTGGGCGATCGCCGCGTTGACGAGGGCGAGCTCCAGCAGGGCGCCGACGCCGGTGAGGTAGTAGAAGCGCGAGCCGGAGACCTTGGCGCCGCGTTCGACGTCGATGGCGCCGAGGGCCTCGCCCAGCTCCAGGTGGTCCTTGGGCTCGAAGCCCTCGGCCGCGAAGTCGCGGATGGTGCCGTGGGTCTCCAGGACGACGAAGTCCTCCTCGCCGCCCACCGGGACGTCGGGGTGCACCAGGTTGCCGAGCTTGAGGGAGAGCCGCTTGGTCTCCTCCTCGGCCTCGTCCTGCGCGGCGTTCGCGGCCTTGACGGCGGCGGCCAGCTCGCCGGCCTTCTTGAGGAGTTCCTGCTTCTCGTCCCCGGTGGCCTTGGGGATCAGCTTGCCGAGCGCCTTCTGCTCGGAGCGCAGCTCGTCGAAACGGAGCCCGGAGGACCTGCGCCGCTCGTCTGCGGAGAGCACGGCGTCGACGAGGTCGACGTCCTCTCCACGGGCGCGCTGCGAGGCGCGGACACGGTCGGGGTCCTCACGGAGCTGGCGAAGGTCAATCACCCCTCAAGGCTACCGGTGCCCGCTTCCGGCCCACGACTGCGTTTTGCGCGCTGTGAGCAATATCCTAATTGTCGGATTGTTAAGCCGGTGGGGAATGGCGGTCCGATGAAAATGGGCGGGGTGCGCCGGTGCTGACGAGTGGGTCGGGGGGTGGCGAAATCAGGGGCGTTTAGCGGACGTGAACCTGTTTCGCGGGGTGCGTGGTCATCCTTCGTGCGGTGACCGTCGGGGGGTGCGGTGGTGGTGGCCGCGGGGGTGCGGGTGGGCTGGGGCGAGGCGTGCCGGAGGGGCGCAGTGCTTCGTACCCGGCGTCCACAAATCGTGCCTGTTCCTTCGGGACGGTGAGGTGCGGGGCCGCTGGTTGACCCCGTTTCCCGTGGGCGGAAGGGGAGTTGGTGACGGTGGCGGGTGGCTGTTGTCCACAGGGAGGGAGTGCCGGGAAGGTTATCCACAGGCTGTGTGAGAGATCTGTGGATGACGGAGCTGATCATTCCAGCGACTGCACCCATAGCGAGGAAACCTTGGAGGAAACCACTCTCCCGCTCACTTTCGAGTGAATTGCCTTCACTCTCACGGGTTGATCAAGGGAAGTCATGGATGGGGTGTGACGTGCAGTTCTGTGGACGGGGCCAATCGGCCTAGCTGATTTGTCGATGCCCGTGGGCGCGCTTGTCGACTTGTCCCCAGGATGCACGGGGGGCTGTGGATAACTTTTCCCGAAGGAACCCCGCCGAGTGGTGGACGGGTGAGGGGAACGTGCGACTACCCGATCAGTGGCTAGAAACGCCCGTCCAGGGACCACGAAAGCCAGTCCGAAGCCTCCGAGAACTCCTGGTCGGAGGTGCCGGGCCGGACGGGCGTCACCTCGTCGGGGGACACGCCCGCCCGGGGGTACGAGCCGAGGAAACGGACCTGCGGGCAGGTGCGTTTCAGCCCCATCAGGGCCTCGCCCACCCGCCGATCGGTGATGTGACCCTCGGCATCGATGGAGAAGCAGTAGTTGCCGATGCCCTGGCCGGTCGGTCGGGACTCGATGCGCATCAGGTTGACGCCCCGGATCGCGAACTCCTGGAGCAGGGCGAGCAGCGCGCCTGGGTGGTCGTCGCCCAGCCAGGCAACCACGGACGTCTTGTCCGCCCCGGTCGGCGCGGCCGGTCGCGCGGGGCGGCCCACCAGGACGAACCGGGTCTCGGCGTTCGCCGCGTCGTGGATGTCCGTGACCAGGGCCTCCAGCCCGTACGTCACCGCCGCGAACTCCCCCGCGAAGGCCGCGTCGAACCGCCCTTCCTGGACGAGCCGCGCCCCGTCCGCGTTCGACGCCGCCGACTCCCACACGGCATCGGGCAGATGGGCGGCTAGCCAGTTGCGGACCTGGGGCTGGGCGACCGGATGACCGGTCACGGTCTTGATCCCGGACAGCTGGGTACCCGGCCTGACCAGCAGCGCGAAGGCGATCGGGAGGACCACCTCGCGGTAGATCATCAGCGGTCCGCCCCTGGCCAGCTCGTCCAGGGTCGCGGTGACTCCGCCCTCGACCGAGTTCTCGATCGGGACCAGTGCCCCCGCCGCGTTGCCGACCCGCACCGCGTCCAACGCGGCGGGCACCGAAACCATCGGGATCAGCTCCCGCGTGGCGGCTTCCGGAAGCGTACGGAGGGCGGCCTCGGTGAAGGTTCCCTCGGGGCCCAGATAGGTGTAGCGCGTGGCCGACATACGGTCACCCTAGTGGGCTCATGGGCGGTCGCCCCGCGTTTGCTCCGCACGGTCGAGGTCCTCCCCGTGGCTCTGCGATGCCCCGTGGTCCAGTGCGCCCGACACTCTCGCCCCCAGAGGTGCCCCGCGGTCTCCGCTGTGCGGGGCCGGGGCCGGGGGCCCCGGCTCGGGCGCGGTCACGGCCCGGCGCTCAGCCCTCCAGCAGCGGCTGGCCCACGTAACCGCCCCGCTCCGCGCCGCCCGGCACGGCGAACAGTCCACTCGACTCGTGCCGGATGAACCGCGACAGCGCATCCCCCCGGTCCAGCTTGCGCTGCACCGGGACGAAACCGCGGGCGGGATCGGCCTGCCAACAGACGAACAGCAGCCCCGCGTCCGGGGCGCCCTTCGCGTCGTACCCGTCGTGGTAGGAGAACGGGCGGCGCAGCATCGCCGCGCCCCCGTTCTCGTCGGGACGGCTGATCCGGGCGTGCGCATCCAGCGGGATCACCAAGGAACCGTCCGGGCCCAGCTTCTCCAGATCGGGCTCCGTGGTCTCCTCGCCCCCGGTCAACGGGGCGCCGTCCGACTTGTGGCGCCCGATCACCGCCTCCTGCTCCTTGACGGGCAGGTCCTCCCAGGAGTCCAACAGCATCCGGATGCGGCGGACCACTGCGTAGGAGCCGCCCGCCATCCACTCCGGTGAGCCGCCGCCCGGGACCTCGGCCGTACTGGTGCCGCTCGGCTCGTCGGGGACGAAGAGCCGCTGGGCGAAGTCCGGATCGGACGGCTTCGGGTTGCGCGTACCGTCGACCTGGCCCATCAGGTTGCGGGCGGTCATCGGCCGGGCGGTCGCGCCCGGGGAACGGTTGAACCCGTTCATCTGCCAACGCACCCGGGCCGCGTCGCCCGCCTGCTTCTGGATCGCGCGCAGGGCGTGGAAGGCGACGAGTCCGTCGTTCGCCCCGATCTGCACCCATAGATCACCGTTGCTGCGTGCCTTGTCGAGGCGGTCCGAGGAGAAGTCCGGCAGGGGATCGAGCGCCACGGGACGCTGCTTCTCCAGTCCCGTCCGGGTGAAGAAGCTGTGCCCGAGACCGAAGGTGACCGTCAGCAGCGAAGGGCCGGCGTCCCGGGCGACCCCCGTGTCCTCGTCGCGGTCCTCACCCGCCATCAGCCGTGCGGCCGTGACCGACCAGCGGCGCAGTAGGGCGCTCGCCTCCCTGCGACCCGCCCCCCGCGCCAGGTCGAAGGCGATGAGATGACCGTGGGTCTGCATCGCGGTGGTGATCCCGGGCTGATGTTTCCCGTGAAACATTGCCGTGTCCGCGCCGACCGAGGACAGCGGGGTGGCTCCCGGGCTGCCCGAGTCGGCGAGGGCGTAGCCGGAGGCGGCGCCCACCGCGCCGAGTGCGAGGCCGGTGGCCCCGGCCGTGCCGAGCAGACGGCGGCGGGTGACGCCGGGCCCGCCGGTGGCCGGGGGGCCCGAGACCTGAGGCCCGTCCTTAGGTACCTGCGGCCCGGACCGCGGCCCGTTCTTCGGCGTGGGAGGGGTGGTTCGGGTGGGGTCTGCCATGGTTCAGCCGATCTTCACGTTCTTCTTCACCGTGACCTGGTCGATGTCCGAGGTCCGCACCGTCACGGCGATCTCCCACTCGCCCGCGACCGGGAGCTGCACTCCGCTGGCACTCCAGTGTGCGGTGGCGATGCGGTCCGGTGCGACGGCCAGCGGACCGATGTCCTTCTCCTTCAGGGTGAAGGCGACCTTGATCTCGGGGACGTCGTAGCCGCTCCCGTTGGGCCGCTCCACATAGACGTGCAGGCCGTTGCTGCCGATGGACCCGGGGGCCAGGTCGACCGTCACGAGGCCCTTGCCCTCGGCGCTGCCGGTGTCGAACGGCAGCTCCACGCTCAGCGGTCCCGACCTCGCGGCGCCGCTGGTGCTGGCGCGTTCCGCCGACTCCTGGGTGCGCGCCGGCTCGGTCGTGGTGAGCACGGTGGTCACCGCGAGCAGCACCACCGCGACGGAGGTCTCGGCGAGGACCGAGCGGCGCAGGCCCGAGCGGGCGGGGTCGGCGTCACGGGCCCGCTTCACCCGTGCGGTGGCCACGGCGGTGCGCTGGCGGGCGAGCTGGGCGGCCCGCTCGGTACCGGGCGCGTCGGTGTCCGTCGGGTCTGTGCTCGTCGGGTCGGTGTCCGCCGGGTCAGTGCTCGCAGGGTCCGGTGCGGTGCGGACGGTGCCGTCGTCGGCGGCCGGAGCGTCCGTCCCGGCGGTGTCCTCGGCGCCCTGGGCGTTCTCGGTGGTCGTCCCGGCGGGGTGGTTCGACAGGCGTGCGGTCCAGCGGCGGGAGAACCAGGCCGCGCCGAGCACCACGGCGACCAGTCCCACCTTCAGCAGGAGCAGCCGGCCGTAGTCCGTACCGGTCAGGCCCGACCAACTGCCGACCTGCCGCCAGGACTGGTAGAGCCCGGTCGCGGCGAGGACGACCACGCTGCCGAAGGCGAGCGCGGAGAACCGGCGCACCGCGACGGCGTCGATCGAGGGCGCCCGGTACAGGGCGGTCACCAGGGTGACGAGTCCGCCGAGCCAAGCGGCGACGGCCAGCAGGTGCACCACGTCGAGGGGCATGGCCAGCCCGGTCTGGATACCGGTCGAGGCGTGTTCGGACAGGGCCCAGGTCGCGGCGATACCGGCGGCGACCACGACCCCGCCGACCCCGAGGCCGAACGTGAGGTCGCGTTCGGCGACCCCGACGTCCCGGGCCCCGTCCCCGTCCCCGGGTCCTTCCTCGCGCTCGTCCTCGCCGGGGGCGGCGTCGCGATCCGCCACCGTCCGGGCGTACACGCCGAACAGCACGGCGATGAACAGCGCGGCGGCGGCGAGCAGCAGCAGCCGGGAGACGAGAGCGGCGCCCGTCTTCGTCGGGAGGACCTCGCCGAGGAGCTTCAGGTCGAAGAGGTCACCGGGGCTGCCGGAGGTGAGGTACGCGCCGCGGGTCCCCAGCAGCCACAGGGTCGCCGCGACGAGTGCGAGCCAGCCGCCGACGACGACCCGCTGGACGGACCGCACGGCCGAGCCGCGCGGCCAGCAGGCGAGGACGAAGACCGCGCCGCCGACCATGAGCACGTACCCCGCGTAGGACACGTAGCGGCCGATGTCGTACAGGGTGCCGACGACGCCGCCGCCCGCCGTCTGGTCCGGCACCGCCACGGACGTCTTGGACGGCGCCCCCACCGAGAAGGTGAAGGCCCCGGCGACGGGGTGGCTGTCGGCCGAGACCACCTGGTACGTCACCGTGAACGTGCCGTTGGGCAGGCCCGGCTTGAGCTTCACGGAGTACGAGGTGGCGCCGACCTCCGAGGTGGGCCCGGTGTCGGCGCGGTCGCCCCGGGGGTCGAGCACACGCAGGGAGTCGTCGGCCAGGGCCACGTTCTCGGAGAAGGTGACCGAGACCTGTTCGGGGGCCGTGTCGACCACCGATCCCCGCTCCGGGTCGCTGCCGGTCAGCGCGGCGTGCGCGGAGGCCGGAGCGGCGCCGGTCACCAGTGTCCCGGTGACGAACAGGAACAGCAGGAGCACGGTTCTCAGACGGGGAGCGACGGTCTGCACGGGCGGGCCTTCCCTCAGTGGTGGTCAGCGTCGGACGGGTGCGAGGACGGCGCGGACTTCCCGTTCGCCGGGTTGTACGTGGCCTCGCGGACGGGCACCTCCAGGGTGATGACCCCCGCCTTCTCGAAACGCAGCTTCAGCGTGACCCGGTCGCCCTGCTCGGGCTTGCGGGTCAGCTCCTCGAACATGAGGTGGTTGCCGCCGCGGGCGAACTCCAGCGTGCCGTCGGCCGGCACGGTGAAGGAGGACTTCTCCTTCATCCGGCCGTTGGCCGTGCTGTGCAGGGTGACCGTCTCGGCGAGGTCGGTGGTGACCGAGGTGAGCCGGTCGGCGCCGCCGGAGTTGCTGACCACGAAGTACCCGGAGGCGAGGTCGGCGGTGGGGGGTGCGGGTATGTACGCGCCCTCCACGGACAGCCGCGGTTCGCCCTCGTCGGCGGTGTCGCCGCCGCAGCCGGTGAGGAGCAGCCCGGTGGTGAGGGCCGCGGCCAGGGCCGTCGCCCGCACGGGGCGGACCGCGCGGCGTACCGCGCCGGGGACGGCGCCGGGGACGGCGCTGCGGATCGCGGGGCGGGTCACGGGGCCTCACCCTTGATCAGCTTCGGCAGGTCCTTGGCGTACTCGTCGATGGTGGTGGTTTCGCCGTTGTAGAGGACGTACCCCTTGTCGGTCTTCGGCGAGAAGGCGACGACCTGCTTGCCGTGCATCGACTCGACCTTGCCCTTGGCGTTCTTCTTGGGCGGTTCGATGGCGATGCCGAGCTGGCGGGCCCCGGCCTGGATGGTGTCGAAGTCGCCGGTCAGTCCGATGAAGGCGGGGTCCTGGGCCTTGAGCCACTTGCCGAGGGAAGCCGGGGTGTCCCGCTCGGGGTCGGTGGTCACCAGGACGACCTGGAGTTCGTCCTGGTCGGCCTTCGGGAGCTGCTTCTTGGCCTGGGCGAGGTTGCCCATGGTCAGCGGGCAGACGTCGGGGCAGTTGGTGTAGCCGAAGTAGATCAGGGTCGGCTTGCCCTGGGTCTTCGCCCGCAGGTCGAAGGACTTCCCGTGGGTGTCGGTGAGGACGAAGTCGGGCTTGGTGAAGGGCGAGTCGAGGACGGTGCCGGCCTGGCGCTTCGTGTCGACGGCCACCTTGTCGGTGACGGCGGCGTCGGAGTCGCCGTCACTGCTGCCGCACGCGGTGAGGGTGAGGGCGGCGGTGAGGGTCAGGGCGGAGGCGATGAGGGTCTTGGTACGCATGGGGCAATTCTCCAGAAGGGCGACGGGCGGCCGTCGGTCGGACCGGTCGTCCGGCCGACGGGCCGTGTCGCCCCGGGCGTCGGGGTGCGGACCGGCGCGGTGGCGCCGGCCCGCGACGGGTGGGCGGAGGTCAGCTCTTGGTGCCGCTGCCGGCCGCCCGGCGGCCGGCGAGCACGCCGAAGGCCACTCCGGCCGCGCCGACGGCGATGCCGGCGATGCCGAGCACCCGGGCCGTGGTGTCGCTGTCGTGGGACGAGGACGCGGTGTCCTTCGCCCCGTCCTCGTGGCCGTGGCCGGCGTCCTTCTCGCCCTTCTCGGCCTTGGCCTCCTTCTCCTCGGAGCCTTCGGCGTCCTTGGCGTCCCCGCCGGTGCCGCCGTGGTGGCCTTCCTCGGCGGCGCTCAGGGCCAGCACGGGCGCCGGGTACTGCGGCTCCTCGCCGCCCTCGGTGGGCGCCTCGATCCAGCGGACGACCTCCTTGTTGGAGTAGGTCTGCAGGGCCTTGAAGACCAACTGGTCACTGTTCTCGGGCAGCTGACCCACGGAGACCGGGAAGCGCTGGAAGAAGCCCGGCTCGACGCCCTTGCCCTCGGCGGTCCAGGTGACCTTGGTGACGGCCTCGGTGATCTTGTTGCCGTGGACCTCGATCGGCTTGTCGAGCTTGCTCTTGGTGACCTTGGCCTTCCAGCCGGGCACGGGCTGCGGCAGCACGGAGGCCAGGGGGTGCTCGGTGGGGAAGGTGATCTCCAGCTTGGTGGTCGAGGCGTCGTCGCGCTCGTTCGGCACCTTGAAGCCGATCGTCGCGTAGCCACCCTTGGCGGCCTCGCCGTCGGGCTGCACGCTGACGTGCGCGAACGCGGGCGACGACAGCACGAACACGGCGGTCGCGGAGGTGGCGGCGGTCAGCAGCACACGGGACTTCTTCATCGCGGAAGCACTCCAGTTGCCGTGGCGGTCCACGGCGGTTCGGTGGTACGGGCGTGGGACTGGCAGGGAGAACGGCGGCCGTGCCATCGGGCCCGCCCGGGAAGACGCGGGAAGGCGCGTGGGGGTGGCACGCGACGGCGGATCGGTCGGCACCGGGTCGCGCCCGACGCACCGGGACCCGGGAACGCATCCGGTGGGGATGCGGGCGCGGTGACGTCCGTCCGCGGCACGCGGGGCGTGCGGGTGCGGGTGCGGGCGGGCGCCGGCGCGCCGACACGGCGTGGGTCCGCGCGGCGGAGCGCGGCGCGGTGGACGTGTCGGGGTCGGGTCGGTGCGGGGGAACGGGTCGGTGCCGGGATCGGCGTCCGTTGCCGTTCGGCGACGGTCAGCGCGGTGCCCGGGAGCCGCCGGTGAGCGCGGCTACGCGGGAGATGCGCCGAAGGCCACGGTGAACGGCGGCCCCCGCCGGATCACCGTGTGGTGCAGCGGCCCGGTCCGCGGGCAGGGCACTCGGGACCGGTCGACGACCGTGGTCCGGGGGCCGTTCGCCGGCGCCCCGGTGAGCCCCGCGAGCTGGGCCCGGACGAAGGCGAGGGCGGCGCGCAGCGCACGGATCAGTGCGCCTTCGGCGACGCCCTGCACGGAGAGCCGGACGAGCCGGACCAGTGCGAGGTCGCCCCGCCGCAGCAGCCAGCCGGCCGCGGCGGCCGACAGGACGTGCCCGAGGAGCATCGGCAGGGTGGGCAGCAGGGCCCAGAGCCCGGCTGACCCGGCCGCGTCGAGGGAGTGCTGCCCCTGGCCGAGGGCCGTACCGGGGAGCGCCGCGGACGCGTCGAGGATGCGCTGGGCCTGCACCGGGTCGATGGCCGAGGCGCCGGCCCCGCAGACGAGTTGGGCGGCCTGGGCGATCAGCCAGGAATCGGACGACGCCGCGCTCGCGGTGCCCGCCCCGGTGTGTTGGCCGATGCCGAAGACGGTGTGCAGGACGAGCTGACCGAAGCCGAGCAGTGCGGCGATCCCGGCCAGCGACCGGGCCCGTCCGGCGAGCGGCACGGCCACCACGAACACCCCGAGGAACCCCGCGAGCACCGTCCACAGCGGAACAGCCTGGTACGAGGCGAGCACATGACCGACTGCGGACAGCACGACGCAGACCGCGGCGAACACCGCGGCCCGCAGCAGCCGGAGGTCTCTCCCGGCGCGTTCCTCGCACGGGTGGGGGGCAGTCATGGCCGGGTCATCATCGCACTGGGCGGCGGAGCGCGGTGCGGCAGGTCGGTCCCCGGCGGTCCGATCCGGGACGGGCGCCCCCGCCGCCGTACGGCCGACCGGCCGGTGGCCGCCGGGGCGGGTGCCGAAGGGGCCGCGGTATCCGCTGGTGGCGCCTGGTGCACGGGCGCCCGGTCCGGCGCGTCGGCCGTATGGGCGGCATCACGTCGACGCCGCGATTGCGGTCACTCCCCGATGGCAATACGTAACGGTATGTCGAACCGCAGCCGGGAGCCCGGAGCATGAGCATCTCGTGGTCTGTCCACTTGCGGTGCGACGCGGCGAGTGTCCCGCTGGCACGGCGTCTGCTCCAGCGGACGATGGAGACGGCGGGGGTGGACCCGGAGGTCTGCTACGAGGTGTCGGTCGCCCTCAGCGAGGCCTGTGCCAACGCGGTGGAGCACGGGGGCGCTCCGCATCCCGGTGGCGCCCCGGGTGCGTACCGGGTGTCGGCCTACCTGGACGGGGAGATGTGTCGGATCGAGGTCGCCGACTCGGGCCCCGGTTTCCCGGTGGCGCACCGGCGCGGACCCCGTCCCGTGCCCGCCGGGCACCCCGTCGCCGCGGTGAGCGGGTCCGCCGGGTCCGCCGGGTCCGCCGGGGACGACGCCGAGCACGGGCGGGGGCTGTTGCTCATCCGGGAGTTGGCCGACGACGTCCACTTCACCAACCGGCCGGGCCGCGGGGGCGCGGTCGTCAGCTTCGACAAGGCCCTCAAGTGGCGAGCGGACGCCGCCCCGCTGGCGATCGCCTGACCCCGCGCGGCACCTCGGGGGCCGTGGGGTCCTACAACACCGTGTTCAGCCGCAGCGGGTCGGGCAGTACGCGGTGGTAGCGCCGGAGCAGGGGCGCCTTCACCCCGGCGGTGACCGTGCAGCCCAGTTCGGTCACGGCGCCGGCCCCCGACCGGACGACCAGGCTCAGCGGGTAACTGCCGGTGAGTTCCGTCGCCTCGGTGCGCCGGAACTCCCAGGCCGGTGCGGAGCCTCCGAGGTCCAGGGCCTGGAGGAGGGGCCGGTTGCGGGTGAACGTGACGGTGCGGCCCACCTCGCCGAGGGACGCGTCGGCGCCGAGCAGGGAGAGTTGCGGGCCGATCCGGCGCACCCGTTGGACCTGCACCGCGTCGGTGAGCCGCACCGGGTCCATCGAGTGGGCGACGGGCTGCGGGGCGAACGCGGTGGACGACAGGGTCAGGCCGAGGTGCGCGAACTCCAGCCGGGGGCCACGGGGTTCGGGCGCGAAGGTGAGCGACAGCCGAACCAGGTAGTGGTCGTACAGGGCGGCCTGGTCCTCGGCGTAGCGGGCCAGGTCGGGGTCGGCGGCGAGTTCGTCGGGCGTCAGCCGCAGCGCGTGCGGTCCGCCGAGCCGGACCCGTCCGGCGAGCGGCGGGTCCGCGGGGTCGCCCTCGGCGGGGACGTCCCGCAGGGCGTCCGCGGGGGTCAGGACCAGGTCCTGTTCGACGAGTTGCGGGTCGGTCAGCTCGATCATCGGCCGTCTCCCGGACGCGGGGCACGGCCGCGGAGGTGGGTCCGGCCCCGGTGGTGAGCCCCGTTCGCGTTCCCCCGCGGGTGCCCGTGGCCCGTCAGGGTAGCGACTGCCGCCCCGCACCCGGAGGTGACCGGGTGCGGGGCGGGCGGGTTCCGGGCCGCGGGCGCGGTGGGTCAGCCCTGCTGGAGCTCCGCCATCCACCGCTCGATCTCGTCGGAGCGGCGCGGCAGGGCGGCGGACAGGTTCACGTTGCCGTCCTCGGTGACGAGGATGTCGTCCTCGATCCGGACACCGATGCCCCGGTACTCCTCGGGCACGGTGAGGTCGTCGGCCTGGAAGTACAGGCCCGGCTCCACCGTCAGGCACATGCCCGGCTCCAGGGTGCCCCCGACGTACGTCTCGGTGCGGGCGGCGGCGCAGTCGTGCACGTCCATGCCGAGCATGTGGCCGGTGCCGTGCAGCGTCCAGCGGCGCTGGAGGCCCAGTTCGAGGACCCGCTCCACCGGGCCCTCGACGAGCCCCCACTCGACCAGCCGCTCGGCGAGGACACGCTGTGCGGCGTCGTGGAACTCGCGGTACTTGGCGCCCGGTCGCACCGCGGCGATCCCGGCCTCCTGGGCGTCGTACACCGCGTCGTAGATCTTCTTCTGGAGCTCGCTGAAGGTTCCGTCGACCGGCAGGGTGCGGGTGATGTCGGCGGTGTAGAGGGTGTGGGTCTCGACCCCCGCGTCCAGCAGCAGCAGGTCGCCGGCCCGGACGGGGCCGTCGTTGCGGACCCAGTGCAGGGTGGTGGCGTGGGCGCCGGAGGCGCAGATCGAGCCGTAGCCGATGTCGTTGCCCTCGACGCGGGCGCGCAGGAAGAAGGTGCCTTCGATGTAGCGCTCGCTGGTGGCCTGGGCCCGGTCGAGCACCTTGACGACGTCCTCGAAGCCCCGCAGGGTCGAGTCGACCGCCTTCTGGAGTTCGCCGACCTCGAAGGAGTCCTTGACCAGGCGGGCCTCGGAGAGGAAGACCCGCAGCTCCTCGTCGCGCTCGCCGGTCACCTTGTCGGTGAGGGCCGCCTCGACGCCCCGGTCGTAACCGCGGACCACCCGGACCGGGCCGCTCGCCGCGCGCAGCGCGTCGGGCAGCTTGCGGACGTCGGAGGCGGGGACGCCGTACAGCTGCGCGGCCTCGGTGAGCGAGTCGCGTCGGCCCACCCACAGCTCGCCCTGGCCGTCGAGCCAGAACTCGCCGTTCTCCCGGTCGGAACGCGGCAGCAGGTAGATCGTGGCGTCGTGCCCGGTGTCGGTCGGCTCCAGCACGAGGACGCCGTCCTCGGTCTGGTTGCCGGTGAGGTACGCGTACTCCACCGAGGAGCGGAACGGGTACTCGGTGTCGTTCGAGCGGGTCTTCAGGTTGCCCGCGGGAATGACGAGGCGTTCACCGGGGAAGCGTGTGGACAGGGCGGCCCGGCGGGCGGCCGTCTCGGACGCCTGCGGGATCGGGGCGAGATCCTGCCGTTCCGTGTCCGCCCAGCCCGACCGCATGTTTTCGGCCAGTTCATCGGACACGCCGGGGTAGAGGCCGTTCTTGCGCTGCTGGATCGGCTCCCCCTCCTCGGTGCCCTCCGGAGCGCCCGTGATGCCCTGCTCCTCCGGGTTCTCCGGGTTCGCGAGCCTTGCAGCGGTCTCCGGGGCCTCCGGGTTCTCCGGGTTGAGCTCCTCCGACACGGTCTTCCTCCTTGGATGCGGCTTTGGACCCCCTCCATCGTACGGTCGTGCGGAAGGGGGGTCGTGGCCGGAAGGCGTGGCCCGTGTATCTGCCATGTACACGGTGAGCGGTCGACGGTTCGCGTTCGGTGATCGCGGGCTGCTGACCGCGCTCCCGTCCCGTCGCGTCCCGGGCACCCCCGGACGGGGGGCACCCCCGGACGCGCCCCCCGAACCGGGGCGACCGGACCCTGCGCCGGGTCGGTGCGGTGGCGTCGCGGTGCGGTGGTACGGGGGTGGGCGCGGCGGTCAGCGTCGGGCGTGACGGCTCAACGGCTCAGCGGAACCGGGCCGCCAGCAGCACCACGTCCTCGTCGCTGTCCGGGTCCTCAAGGCCCTGCGGCGCCATCGCCCGCACCACGTGGTCGGCGATCGCCCCGGGGTCGTCCCGGAGCCGCGCGGGCACGCCGGCCGCCGCCGAGTGCAGTCGGGCGAAGGCCCGGTCCATCGGGTCCCCGGTGCGCTGGAGCAGCCCGTCGGTGAACAGCAGCACCGTTTCTCCTGGCTCGGGGTGCAGCTCCACGCTCGGAGCCTCCCAGCACGCCAGCATCCCCAACGGCGCCGACAGCGTGGTCTCCACGTACTCGGTGCGCCGCTCGCCGACGATCAGCGGCGGACAGTGCCCGGCCCCGGCCAAGGTGACCTTGCGCAGGGCGGGTTCGCAGTACGCGAACAGGGCGGTGGCGCCGCGGGCCGGCTCGGTCAGTCGCAGCAGCAGCTCCAGGTCGGACAGGACCGCCACCGGGTCCTCGCCCTCCATCACCGCGTACGCCCGCAGCGAGGCCCGCAGCCGGCCCATCGCGGCGACCGCGCTCGGCCCCGACCCGGTGACCGAACCGACCGACAGCCCCAGCGCGCCCTCCGGCAGCGGCAGGGCGTCGAACCAGTCGCCGCCGCCGCGCTGACCGCTGTGGTGGCGCACGGCCAACTGCACCCCGGGCACCCGGGCCAACCGTTTCGGCAACAGCTCTGTGGTGAGCGCCGAAGCGGCGGTGCGGGCCCGCTCCAGATCGAGGAGCCGCGCCAGGTGCTCCCCTGCGTGCCGGGTGTAGAGGCCGACCAGGTGGCGCTGGCGCTCCGTCGGTTCGGCGGGTTCGTCGTACAGCCACACGGCCGCCCCGAGCCGGCCGGTTCCCTCCGCCGTCAGTGGCAGTGCGTAACTGGCCGCGTAGCCGAGACGGGCGGCGACCTCACGGTGGCGCGGGTCGACGGCGTCGTCGCGCAGCAGGTCGGGGTGGGCGATCTCGTGGTCCGCGGCAGGTGCGTCCAGGAGTCGGCCGTACGACGTCGAGCTGCGCGGAACTGTCTCGATATGGCCGATGTCCGCCCGTGCCAGGCCCAGCCCGACCGTGGTGTCCGGCCCGAATCCGTCAGCAGGTTCGAGGACGACCAGCCCGCGCCGGGCGCCCACGAGGGCCGCGCCGGCGCGCAGCACCTCGTGCAGCGCCTCCTCGACCGTCGCCCGACGCGTCAGGCACTCGGTCAGCTCGTGCAGGGTCGTGAGGTCCGAGACCCATCCGGCCAACCGGTCCTGGAGGACCGCTCCGGCAGGCGGGGGCGGGGCCCCCTCGGGCCCGCTCTCCGGGGCGCCGCCGGCCGGCTCGTCCCCGGGGGGGCCGGCTCCCGGGTCCGCGGGGGACGAGGTGGGAGCGACGGGCGTGACAGTGTGCGCGGGGGCGGGAACCGCAGAATCGATTCCGGCCACTTTCGGCGGAGGGGGGGTTGTCATGGTGTCCGACTCCCGGGCCGGTGCGTAATGCTGAATAGCATCGCAAACCCCCTGTCATTTCGCGGTGCCGACAATGTCTCCACATCTACACGGAGTGGAGAGGGGATGTCCAGCATTGTCCTGCTGGGATCCCTGGTGTCCGTGGGGTTTTCGGCAACATCGCAAGTTGGCAAAAAACTGCCCATGGGAACGGCTCATTGCGGTCGACTGGCATTGTTCGACGGAGCGTCATGGCGGTCTTGATGGGTACGTAATCGGTGAAGGCCAGGAGTGACCCGGTGCAGAACACCGCGGTCGTGGAACCTGGCGACGGAACCGGGCGTCATCACCAGCAGTGACCGTGCCCCATCGTCCGTGGCACCGGTAGCGAGTACGACGCGTGACGGCACGAGACCGACGCCGCCACCCCATGCCACGGCCATGCTCTAACCAGACGCGGCAGCGCAACGGCCGCACCCAAAGGATCGACCCTTCGGGGCTCCCCGTGCCTGAGGCAGGGGTGGTGACGCGCCAGCACGCACGCACGGCGAACAGCCGTTTCGTGTGCACGGTTAACTGATCAACTGATCGACACATGCTGTGATGTGGTCTTCGGCGTTCAAGGAAAGGAACGAGCGCTCATGCGCGAGATCCTCGGAAGGCGACGCGGGCTCCTGTCCAGGCGCAATGACGGGCGGCCCGAGGTCATCGGTGCGGCACTGACCTTCGCGACGCTCTGGCAGTGGCCCGTACTCCCGGGGGTGGGGACTCGGCCGCGCGGTGCCGGCTGTTCCTGCCCCGACCCGGACTGCGGGGTGCCCGGGGCGCACCCCTTCGAGCCCGGGCTGCTCGCGGCCACCACGGACGAGCGGATGGTGCGCTGGTGGTGGACCAACCGTCCGCAGGCGCCCGTCATCCTGGCCACGGGCGGCGCGGCGCCCTGCGCCGTCAGTCTGCCCGCCCTCCCGGCGGCCCGCGCCCTCACCGCGCTCGACCGGGCGGGCATCCGCCTGGGCCCCGTGATCGCGACCCCGGAGCGCTGGGCGCTGCTCGTCGCCCCGTACTCCTTCGAGCGGCTGGGCGAGTTGCTCTACGCGAAGGACCACGTCCCGGGCTCGCTCCGGTTCCACGGTGAGGGCGGCTACCTCGCCCTGCCGCCCTCGGGGACCGGCGTGGGTCAGGTCCGGTGGGAGCGGGCGCCGCTGCCCGGTTCGGCGCGCCCCTGGGTGCCGGACGTGGAGGCCGTGGTGGACGGGGTCGTGGACGCCCTCATCCGTGCGGAGGTGAACGCGCCGGAACTCTAGGACCCGTCGCCTCGGGTGCGGGGAGTGTGGACGGACTGCGCGGCGGTCCCGGGGTGGCTGACCCGGGGCCGCCGCCGTCTTGTCCGCTTGCTCGTCCGTTCGCTCGCCTGCTTGTTCGTGCCCCGTCCGGGCCCGCGGTTGCGGCGGGCCGGCCGGACGGAGGCCGCCGGTCGGGGGTGGTGGCGGGAACTTCGGGTGCTTCGGACTCCGTTGATATGGCCGGTTGACGAGGGTGGGTCGGCCCGGGGGTCGCACGGGCGAACGCGGAGCGGTGCGGGAGGGGGCGGGGCCCTCGCGGACGACCGGGCGCGCTGCACCCCTGCGGGGCGAGCCCCGCGGGACGGGGAGCCCCTCGGGGCCGCCGCGGGGCGCGGCCCGGCGATGCGGTGCGCGAGGCCCCTCCGGTCAGGGGCACGACAACTCCGTAGATCGGCGGGGGAGTTGAAAGCGCTGATGAGGGGGTGGGTGCCGGCCGGCGGGTGCGACACGCGGGCCCGGACATGGAAGCGCCCGGTTGCTGGCGACGGGGGATGCACCAGCAACCGGGCTATCCGAACCGTAACAAGAGATCGGCGGTTAGCAAATTCGATGCCGCCTATTTGGCCAGCGATTTGCGCGTGGGCGCGGGTAGTTGTGACAGGAGTCACCCGTTCCGCATGCTGACTGGTCGGTCAGTGACGCACCCTTCACGCACGGCTGCGGATCGTTCGCCGCGGTGTGCGTACGCATGCCCGTGCGAGTGCGTCCGTACGGGGGCGGGTGCGGGTGTCCGCGGGTACGGGTGCGGGGCCGTGTGTGTGGGGCGCGTGTCGTACCGGGGGGCGTCGTACCCGTCGTACGGGGGCGTGCGGCGTACGAGGGCGTGCGGCGTAGGAGGGCCGGTGCGGTGACCTCGCGGTGTGCGGGGCCGTGCGGTGACATCGCGGTGCGTCGGACCGGGGCGGTGTTGCCACCGGTCCGACGCACCGCCTCCGGCCGGGCGGATCAGCTCAGGGTGACCTGACGGTTGGTGAGACCGCCGCGGGCCCGCCGCTCGTCCGGGGTCAACGGCGCGTCGACGGCGAGGGCGGACACCAGCCGCTCCGCGAACGCGGCCGCCGGCTTCTCGACGTCCTCGGCGGTGACGCCCGTCGGCAGGTCCCACACCGGGACCGTCAGACCGTGCGCCCGGAACGAACCGACCAGCCGGGTGCCCTCGCCCAGTGAGGAGACGCCGGCGGCGTGCAGCCGGGCCAGCGCGTCCAGCAGCTGCTCCTCGGGGTACGGCATGACCCAGCGCAGGTGGTTCTTCTCCGGGGTCTCGCACCAGTACGCGGCGTCCACACCGGCGAGCTTGACCGTCGGGATGGCCGCCTCGTTGGCGCGCTCCAGGGAGGCGGTGACGTCCGGTGCGGCGTTCTCCGCGTCCGGAACCCAGAACTCGAAGCCCGGGTGCACGGTCGGCTCGAAGGCGCTGTCGGGCTCGATCAGGTCCTGGAGGCGCGGTCCGTCCGCCGGCGCCCGGCGGCCCTGCACCGGGGTGCCCGGCTCGGCCACGAGGGCGCGCTCCAGGGTGTCGGCGAGGTCCCGGCTGATGTCACCGGAGGAGGTGTCGTTCTGCACGCCCAGCAGCACCGAGCCGTCGTCGCGGCGCAGTGCCGGCCAGGCCATCGGCAGGACCGTCGCCAGCGTCACCGACGGCACGCCCTCGGGCAGCCCGCCCTTGAGCGTCAGGGCGACCGTCGCCGCCGGGACCAGCTCGCGCAGCGCCACCCAGTCGCCCTCGCCGGGCAACCCCTCGAAGGGGCGCTGGACCAGCTCGGTCGCTGCGTGGGAGGCCGCGCGGCCGTGGCACGCCTTGTAGCGCCGCCCCGATCCGCAGGGGCAGGGCTCGCGGGCTCCTACGACGGGGACCTCCCGGTCGTCGGCGCTGGCGGAGCGCGGTGTGGCCTTCGTCTGGGGGCGCTTCTTGGCCATCGTGCCTGTCTCCCGATCACGGCTCGTCTCGTAACTCCGCGAGCCTATCCGCTCCCGCCGACAGCGCCCGCCCCGCGCCGGTGGGGTGCGTCGGGGCGGACGAGGTCAGTCGTCGTGGCCGAACGTGTCGGGGGCGAGGGAATCGCCGAACTCCCGCTCCGGAGCGGGAGTGTCCCGGATCGATGCGGCGCTCGCGCCCCCGAGCGATGCGGCGCCCGTGTCCCCGAGCGATATGGCGCTCGCGTCCCCGAGCGGCGTGGCGCCCGTGTCCCGTAGCGACGGGCCCGTGTCCTGGAGTGATGTGACGCGCGTAGCGAAATCGCCGTGAACATCCGCCGTGCGCGAGTCGGTACGGGATTCGGCGGGGGAGCCCGTGCCGGAACCGGTGGGGGATTCGCTACGGGAACCGGTGGGCGAGCCGGTACGGCGGGAGTCGGTGCGGGAGTCGTCCCGCACCACGACCCACACGGTCACTTCGCCGCGGTCGTTGTCGCGGACGCCCCAGTCGTCGGCGAGCGCGCCGATGATGTTCAGCCCGCGACCGCCGTGCGCGGTGACCGAAGGCGTCGACGGGATCGGGCGGGTCGGACCGCCGCCATCCGTCACCTCCACCGTCAGCCGGCCCGACGCGTCCGTGCGCCACGCCGCCCTGACGTCGCCGTCGCCGGCGAACGCGTCACCGAGGGGGCGGCCGTGTCGGCACGCGTTGCTCAGCAGTTCGGAAAGGACCAACACCGCGTCGTCGACGACCGCTTCCGGCACTCCGCCGCCCCGTAGCTGCGCCCGCATCCGGCGCCTGGCTTCCCCTACGCCCGCAGGGCCATGGGGCACGGCCATGCTCGACGACGTGGGTACCTCCTGTGTCACCACCAACGCCACCCCCGAGACCTCCTTCGCCCCACGCCATCGTGTGGATGCCCCATTGGACTGGACCGGAAACCGGCCCGCCGGACCCGGCTGTCGCACTCGCGACCCCTCGATACACAGCGAACGCGCCAGCGCACTCCCCGTAATCGACGTCCCCTCCGGTCGGTCGCCGGAGGCTCCCGCACCGCGGCCGTCCGGGTGCCCGTCGAGCCCCCGTCCGGCTCCGCTCCGGTCGCCTCCCGGGTCGGTTTCCAGCCATGGTCGGGACGCCGGTGCGGTGCGGTCTCGTCCGGTCCGGTCCGGTGTGCGGCCGCCCGGTCCGGTGCGGCCGGTCGGGTTACGGGGTCCGGCCGAGTCGGGCGAGCACCTGCGCCGGCCGGTTGGTGATGATCGCGTCGACGCCGAGGCGCACGCAGAGGTCGACGTCCGCGGGCTCGTTCACGGTCCACACGTGCACCTGGTGACCGGCCTGTCGGAGCTTCGCCACGTGTCCCGGGTGGTTGCGCACCAGCCGGATCGAGGGGCCCGCGATCCGTACGTCCCGGGGGAGCCGCCCCTCGCGCAGCCGGGGGGTCAGGAACTGCGTCAGGTGCACGGTGGGGAGCTCCGGAGCGGCGGCCCGCACCCGGTGCAGCGAGCGTGCCGAGAAGCTCATGATCCGTACCGGGGACTCCTCCGCCGAGCGCGGCGCGGCGAGCCCGAAGCGCCGGAGCTGGTCGAGGAGGCGTTCCTCGACCTGCCCGGCCCAGCGGGTGGGGTGTTTGGTCTCGATGGCCAGCTCGACCGGCCGGTCCGCGTCGGCGACCAGTTCCAGGAGTCGTTCCAGGGTGAGCACCGAGGTGCCCGCCCGCTCCGGGCTGCTCTCCCAGTCGGGGCTCTCCTCCCAGCCGGGGCCCTCCCGCCCCGCCGAGCGGCGCTTCCAGGAACCGAAGTCGAGGGCGGCGAGGTCGGCGAGTTCGAGTGCCGACACCGCTCCGCGGCCGTTCGACGTACGGTTGACGCGACGGTCGTGGACACAGACGAGGTGGCCGTCGGCGGTGAGTCGCACGTCGCACTCCAGGGCGTCGGCGCCGTCCTCGATGGCCTTCCGGTAGGCGGCCAGGGTGTGTTCCGGCTCGTCCTCGGAGGCGCCCCGGTGGGCCACCACCTGGACGGGGCGGGTCGGATGCCGGTCTGCGTGGGTCACCGCGTCATCGTGCCATCCGGGGCCGAGCGAAGGGCGCACGGGCGTGGGTCTCGCCCGGCCGGGGGACCTTCCGTGAACGTGTCCAAGATGTCCGGCATAAAGAATGTCATCGTACGCACAGGATCGGCTTATGGTGCCCTGACGCCCCATGGGAAAGGCTACGGGGCACCACGTCCGCCGCGGACCGGTGACGGCCGTGGACGGAACGCGGCGTGACCGTCAGCGGATCAGGACAGTGGAGCAAGGACGTCAAGGCGTGACCGACGAACCGTCGACCGAGTCGTGGACCGAGGAGAGAAAGCTGTGAGCACCGAGAACGAGGGCACCCCGGCACCCCCGGCGCCGTCCGCACCTCCCGTGCCGGTGGACGCTCCCGCGACTCACCCCCCGGCTCCCGCCGAAGCGGCTCCCCCCGCCGGGGCGGCTCCGGCCGGTGCGGCCCCCGCCGGTGGGGCTCCGGCTGGCGGGCCGGGCCCGGGCGCCGCCCCCGCGGACCATCCGCACCAGGACGGCACCCACGGCATCTACCAGGAGGCGCCGGAGCAGCAGACCGCGACGCTGCCCACCACCGGTGCCCCGGGAACCCACGCCGGGGGCGCCCCCGAGCAGCCCGCTGCGCCCGCGTACGCCTCCTACCCGCCGCCGCAGCCGCCGGCCGCGGCGTACCCGGCGCAGTCCGGTGCGCCCGTCGGGGACTGGCCGCCGCCCACCGTGCCCGCCTACGCCGGGAACGACGGCGGGACGGGCTGGGGCTCCTCGTATCCCGAGGCCCACCCCGCCGGTCACCCCGGCGACGCCCCGGGGGCCAAGCCGGCCGGCCGTCGCCGCGGCGGGCTCGTCGTGGCCATCGCCGCCGCCGCGCTCGTCGCGAGCGCCCTCGGCGGAGGCGTCGGCTACCAGGTCGCGAAGAACAACGACGACTCCCCCGGTTCGACCACGGTCGCCGCCTCCGACAGCCCGGCCGACCTGAAGCGCGAGCCCGGCTCGGTCGCCGGCATCGCCGCCGCCGCGCTGCCCAGCGTCGTCACGATCGACGCCAAGGGAGGTGACGGCGAGGGCGGCACCGGCACGGGCTTCATCTACGACCGCGAGGGCCACATCCTCACCAACAACCACGTGGTGGCATCGGCGGCCGACAGCGGCGAACTGTCCGCGACCTTCTCCAACGGGAAGAAGTACGCGGCCGAGGTGATCGGCCGCGCCCAGGGGTACGACGTGGCGGTCCTGAAGCTGAAGAACGCCCCCGGCGACCTGAAGCCGCTGCGGCTCGGCAACTCCGACAAGGTCGCCGTCGGGGACTCCACCATCGCCATCGGCGCCCCCTTCGGCCTGTCCAACACGGTCACCACGGGCATCGTCAGCGCCAAGGACCGTCCCGTCGCCTCCAGCGACGGCGGCAGCAGCGGCAAGGCGTCGTACATGAGCGCCCTCCAGACCGACGCCTCGATCAACCCCGGCAACTCGGGCGGTCCGCTGCTGGACGCGCGGGGCGCCGTCATCGGCGTCAACTCGGCCATCCAGTCCGCGGGCAGCGGCATGGGCGGCGCGGGCCAGGCGGGCTCCATCGGCCTCGGCTTCGCCATCCCCATCAACCAGGCCACGACGGTCGCCCAGACGCTCATCAAGACCGGCAAGCCCGTGTACGCGGTCATCGGCGCGTCGGTCTCCCTGGAGGAGAACGGCGACGGCGCCACCATCACGCAGGAGGGCGCCGGCGGTTCGGACTCCGTCATCCCGGGCGGCCCGGCGGCCAAGGCGGGCCTCCAGTCCGGTGACGTCATCACCAAGCTCGACGACACGGTGATCGACAGCGGGCCCACCCTGATCGGTGAGATCTGGACCCACAAGCCGGGTGACGCCGTCAAAATCACCTACGAGCGCGACGGCAAGGAGCGCACGGTCGACCTGGTCCTGGGCGAACGCGAGGGCGACAGCAGCTGACCCGTTATTCTTGTCCCCGCGCCGCTCCGGTCGGACGGCGCGGGGAGACGTGCCCGAGCGGCCTAAGGGAACGGTCTTGAAAACCGTCGTGGCAGCGATGTCACCGTGGGTTCAAATCCCACCGTCTCCGCAGCGCCCAGCGACGTAGCTGGTCACAAGGGGTGCCCCGCATCAGGGGCACCCCTTCCGCGTGCTCGGGGTGTTCGTTCTAGGGGGCGGCGTCCGGGGCCGGCGGGTCGGTGCGCTCGTCGAACTCCTTGCGCGCGGACCGGAGAGCGGTGAGGTTCGTGCGGGACCAGTCGGTGATGCCCTGCACCAGTTCGCCCAGCTCCCGGCCGAGGTCGGTCAACCGGTACTCGACGCGCGGCGGCACCGTCGGGTACACCGTGCGGGTCAGCAGCCCCTCGCGCTCCAGTGCGCGCAGGGTCCGCGTCAGGACCTTCGGGGTCACGCCGTCCAACCGCCGGCGCAGTTCGGCGAACCGCACGGGCCGGTCGTCCTCCAGCACCACCAGGACCAGCATGGTCCACTTGCTGGCGATCAGCTCCAGCACCGCACGGGTGGGGCAGTCGCGGAGGAAGACCTCCACGCCCCCGTGTCGCCTCAGGTCGAAGCCGGTATCCATGAGGAACCTCGCTATCAGATAAGTGCCTTCTTCCGGGCGGGCGTCGCCCGGACCGACGATGGGCGCATCCTGACCCACTGACGAGGAGTCCTGTTGTCCGCCCGTATGCATGCCATCGTCCAGTCCGCGTTCGGCGGTCCGGAAGTGCTCGTCCACACCGAGGTCGACGTGCCGCAGCCCGGTCCCGGGGAGGTGCTGGTCCGGGTCGCCGGTGCCGGGGTCAACCCGGGTGACGCGATCCTCCGGGCCGGCCGCGTACCGGAGTTGGTCGCCCTGCCGTGGACGCCCGGCAGCGACGTCGCCGGCGTGGTGGAGCGGGTCGGCGCGGGGGTGACGCGGTGCGCGCCGGGCGACCGGGTGTACGGGATGACGGCGCTCGGACGCCGCGGCGCGTACGCCGAGTACACCGCCGTACCGGCCGACGTACTGGCTCCCGCCCCGGCGAACCTCGACCTGGTGCACGCCGGCGGGCTGCCCCTGGTCGCGTTCACCGCGTGGCAGGCGCTGGCCGTGCTGGCCCGGGTCCGGCCCGGTGACCGGGTCCTGATCCACGCGGCGGCGGGCGGGGTGGGCCATGTCGCGGTGCAACTCGCCAAGGACCTCGGTGCCCATGTCATCGGCACCGCGCGGGCGGCCCGTCACGAACTGCTGCGCGAGTTGGGCGCCGACGAACTCGTCGACTACTCGACCACCGACTTCCGGACCGCCGTGGCCCCCGTGGACACCGTGCTGGACCTGGTCGGCGGCTCGTACGGGCCGCGCTCCCTCGACGTGCTGCGGCCGGGTGGTCTGCTCGTCGGCGCGTCGATCGATCCGGGGACCGACGAGCGGCAGGCCGCCGCGCGTGGGCTGCGCTACGCCTGGGTCACCGCCCGGCCCTTGGGGGAGGTGCTGGAGGGGATCACCGAGCGGGTGGAGGCGGGCCGGCTGCGGCTGGTGGTCCAGCGCACCTACCCCCTGGCCGAGGCGGCCGAGGCCCACCGGGCGATCGAATCGAAGCGCACCGCCGGGAAGCTCGTCCTCGCGCCGACGGCCTCCCCCCTCACCGAACCCCTTCAGACCTCTTAGACCCCTCAGGCCCCTCAGACCCCCCAGGGTCTGCGGCTCCTTCGGTCATGAGCAGGTACAGCAGGCCGACCAGGGTGCCGCTGCTGACGATCTCCCGGCGGTCGATCATCCCGCGGACCTCGTCGAGCGGGATCCACTCGATGCGGTCGGACTCGTTCCGCTCCGCGGGCGGTCCGACGCGGGTGGCGCCGTCGGCCCGGAAGACGTGGTGCTGCGTGTCGGTGATGCCGGCTGCGGGCTCCGCGTAGATCAGGGGACGGACGGGACCGGGGCGCCAGCCCGTCTCCTCCAGCACCTCGCGGGCCGCCGCCTCAGCGGGCGACTCGCCGTCCTCGACCAGACCCATGGGCAGCTCCCAGGCCCACGAGTCGGTGACGAAGCGGTGCCGCCACATCATCAGCACCTCCCGGCGGTCGTTGAGCACCGCGGCCACCGCCAGGTTCCTGAGCCGGACGGCGTAGTAGTCCACCCGGCGTCCGTCCGGCTGTTCGACGTCCAGCTGGCACAGCCTCAACCACTCGTTGCCGTAGAGCTGCTGCTCCCCGTGAACTTCCCAGCGCACGTGCGTGACCCTCCCGATCGGTGTCCGGACGTTCAGCATGCCCTGCGGCGGGCGGCGGCCGACCGGTGGGTTCGGCCCCGGCGCGGGTGCGGACCGCGGTGCGGGTGTTCCACTGGAGTGGCTACCCAGGTCGCCGTCCGCCCCGTCCCAGGGAGGCACCCTTGAGTTCCGTCCGCACCCTCACGGCACTGCGGCCCGTGGGTCCCGTCGAGCGGATCTGGTACGCCTCGTACGGGTCCAACACCGACACGGACAGGCTTCGTCACTACCTCGGCGGCGGTCGGCCACCGGGCGCGGCCCGGGCCTGTCCCGGGTGCCGTGACCCGCGCCCGCCGGAGCGCTCCGAAGCGGTGCTGCTGCCGGGCGCCCTGTACTTCGCGACCGAGTCCGCGCTCTGGACCGGTGGCCGGGCGTTCTACGACCCGTACGCCGACGGCCGGCTGTGGGGCCGGGCCCACCTGGTCACGGTCGGGCAGTTCTCCGACATCGCCGCCCAGGAGATGTACCGGCCCCCGGGGACGGACCTCGACCTCTCGACGGTGCTGCGGGAGGGCCGCGCCGAGCTGGGCCCCGGCCGTTACGAGACGTTGGTGTGCCCGGGCCTCCTGGACGGCCTCCCGGTGGTGACCTGCACCGCGCCGTGGCGACTCGACGAGGTCACGGCGGTGCGGCCGTCGGCGGCGTACCTGCGCCACCTCGCCCGCGGTCTGCTCGCCACCGGGGCGTGGGACGCGTCGGCGGTCGCCCGGTACCTGGCCCGCGCGCCGGGTGCGGCGGGTCGTTGGACGCCCGGGGAGGTGACGGAGCTGATCGGGTCGTAGAGGTCGTAGAGGTCGTGGAGACCGTCAGGGGCGGTTCCCGGTGAGGCGGGCGGCGGAGGCGACCGTGGCCCGGCACTCGCGTTCGGTCAGGCCGGTGCGCACCGCCGCCTCCACCAGGGCGTCCCGGAGCTCGGTGCCGGCCCCGGTCTCGTAGGCGCGGCAGGCGGCCCAGAAGAGACGGGTGTTGCGCTGGCCGGTGTGCGCGGCGAGGACGAACTGCACGAGCCCCCGTCCGGCCGCGTCCCCCGCGGAGGAACCCTCACCGTGGTGCCGGGGGCGCGGCGGCGCCAGGATGCGCAGCAGCGCGGGCGGGCAGGGCGCGGGCGTGAGGTGTGCCGTGCCGGGCACCGCGCTGTAGACGCCGTCCTGCGAGCGGGACCCGGGGCCGACGAGGTACCCCCCGGCGCCCCGGACGTCGATGCCCGGGGCGAGGCGGCCCGCGGAGTTCGGGACGACCCGGTCGGGCGGGCCGGTGAGCCACACGTGGCGCCCGTCGCGGGGTGTGACGACGACCACCGTGTCGGGGATCGAGAACAGATGGCGCAGGGCCAGCTCCCGCAGGGCCGCCGAGGGCTCAGGTCCCGGGGTGACGTCCAGGTCGACGCCGATGAGGTGGTGCGGGGCCAGGCCGCAGGCGATGCCGTACCCCGTCGCCCAGGGCGCGGCGCGGAAGAGCGCGCGGATGCGGTGCGGGTCGGTCGTCGCGTCGTGCACCCCGTGGCCCGGGCGTCCGCACGTGCCCCGGCAGTTCGAGGGGCCGCTCCCGTCGCGGTGCGGTGATCGCAGGGCGGGGAGCTTGCCGCGGGTCAGGGGGAAGACCGCCAGGCCGCGGGCCGCGGCGGACAGGGCGTGGGCGAGGGCCAGGGCCGAGAGGGAAGCGGTGTGCCGAACGGTGGTGGCCATGGTTCATTTTCGTGCACATGTTCGAAGAAGGGAAGGGTGCCGCAGACCCGCCGACGTGCCGCAGACCCGCCGGACGTGTCACGAGATCCGCCTGACGTGCCACGCACGACGGGCGGTCGATCCGGGAGCGGTCAGGCGGCGATGAGTTCGGGGTCCTCGCGCAGCTTGCCCAACGCACGGGAGACCGCGCTCTTGACCGTGCCTATCGAGACCCCCAGCACCGCGGCGGTCTGCGCCTCGCTCAGGTCCTCGTAGTACCGCAGGACGACCATGGCGCGCTGACGGGCCGGCAGCTTCATGATCGCCCGCCACATCGCGTCCCGCAGCGCCTGCTGCTCCGCCGGGTCGCCCAGCGGCACCGTCTCCGGTTCGGGCAACTCGTCGCAGGCGAACTCGTCGACCTTCCGCTTGCGCCACTGCGAGGTCCGCGTGTTCACCAGGGCCCGCCGCACGTAGCCGTCGAGCGCACGGTGGTCCATGATCCGATCCCAGGCGACGAACGTCTTGGTGAGGGCGGTCTGGAGCAGGTCCTCGGCGTCGCTCGGGTTCGCCGTCAGCGACCGCGCGGTACGCAGCAGTACGGGCCCGCGGGCGTGCACGTACGACGCGAAGGACGGGTAGGTCAGATGGGACACCGGGACGGGAGCGGATGATGCGCTCGGCGTGGCGGCGGATGCCGTGGACCGTGTGGACGTCACGGCCGGTATCCGGTTCAGGGCCGCGTGGGCCGTGGTCATCGGTGCCACGGGCTTCGATGCGCTGGTGCAGACAGGCGCGATGGTTGCGGTCATGCCTCCACGCTAGGTTCGGGCCCGGGCCCGGCGGATCGCCCGCAGGTCGCGAAGGGTTGTCCGCCTCAGGTTGTAGGAAAGCAGCCCGTCCCACCTACTGAAGGTGGAGGCCGGTATGACGTCCCTAGGGGTTCGGCCCCGAGACTCCCGACCGTCGTGTACGGCGCGTGACCGGCTCCACGACGGTCCGCAGGCAGCGTCTCCGGCACCGGGCGGCAGCGTGTCCGGCGCCCGAGGGTAGTGACAGACCGCTCGGTACGACCGCAGAATCGGCAGTCCGTTCCCGTACCCCTCCCGTGTCACTCACACCCCTCCCGGAGGCCACCGTGCTGAGCACCATGCAGGACGTACCGCTGCTGATCTCCCGCATCCTTCGGCACGGGGCGACGGTCCACGCCTCGTCCCAGGTGATCACCTGGACCGACGGTGCCGAGCCCCGCCGCCGGAGCTTCGCCGAGATCGGCAGCCGGACCGCCCAACTCGCGCACGCCCTCCGGGACGAACTCGGCGTCCGGGAGGGCGACCGGGTCGGAACCCTCATGTGGAACCACGCGGAGCACGTCGAGACCTACTTCGCCGCCCCGTCGATGGGCGCCGTGCTCCACACCCTGAACCTGCGCCTGCCACCGCAGCAGCTCGCCTGGGTCGTGAACCACGCCGAGGACCGGGTGGTCCTGGTGGACGGCTCGCTGCTGCCCCTCCTCGTTCCCCTGCTGCCGCACCTCCGCTCGGTCGAGCACGTCGTGGTCTCCGGACCCGGTGACCGTTCCGGGCTCGAAGGCGTACGCCCACGGGTGCACGACTACGAGGAGCTGATCGCGGGGAGGCCCACCGCGTACGACTGGCCGGAGCTGGACGAACGCCGGGCCGCCGCCATGTGTTACACCTCCGGCACCACCGGCGACCCCAAGGGCGTCGTCTTCTCCCACCGCTCGGTGTACCTGCACTCGATGCAGGTGAACATGGCCCAGTCCATGGGGCTCACGGACGCCGACACCAGCCTGGTGGTCGTCCCCCAGTTCCATGTGAACGCCTGGGGGCTGCCCCACGCGGCGCTCATGACCGGCTTCAACCTGCTGATGCCGGACCGGTTCCTCCAGCCCGGACCGCTCGCCGAGATGATCGAGTCCGTGCGCCCGACGCACGCCGCCGCCGTGCCCACCATCTGGCAGGGCCTGCTCGCCGAACTGACGGCCAGACCCCGCGACGTCTCCACCCTCGGTCAGGTCACCATCGGAGGGTCGGCCTGCCCGCCCGCCCTGATGGAGGCGTTCGACGCACTCGGCATGCGGGTGTGCCACGCCTGGGGCATGACCGAGACCTCACCGCTCGGCACCATAGCCCGGGCCCCGGGCCACGCCGTCGGCACCGACGAGGAGTTCGGCTACCGCGTCACCCAAGGGCGTTTCCCGGCCTCCGTCGAGGCGAGGCTGCGCGGCCCGGACGGCGACACCCTGCCCTGGGACGGTCGGTCAGCGGGCGAGCTGGAGGTGCGCGGACCGTGGATCGCCGGGGCGTACTACCCGGGGCCCGACGGGGAGCCGCTGCGCCCCGCCGAGAAGTTCAGCGAGGACGGCTGGCTCAAGACGGGCGACGTCGGCACCATCACGCAGGAGGGGTACCTCGCCCTGACCGACCGGGCCAAGGACGTCATCAAGTCCGGCGGTGAGTGGATCTCCTCGGTGGAGCTGGAGAACGCGCTCATGGGCCACCCCGAGGTGGCGGAGGCCGCGGTCGTCGCCGTCCCCGACGAGAAGTGGGGCGAACGCCCCTTGGCCACCGTCGTCCTCAAGGAAGGCGCCACGGCCGACTTCGAGGCCCTGCGCGCCTTCCTCGCCGGGAAGGTCGCCAGGTGGCAGCTCCCGGAACGGTGGAGCGTGGTGCAGACCGTGCCGAAGACCAGCGTCGGCAAGTTCGACAAGAAGGTCATCCGCAAGCAGTACGCGGACGGCGACCTGGACGTCACCCAGCTCTGACCCCGACCGGCCGCGGTGGTCGCTTACGCCGAGTGGGGGTGTTTCACGTGAAACACCCCCACTTCCGTTCAGTTGGTGCCGATCCGCGCCAACAGGTCCACGATCCTGCTCTGCACCTCAGCGCTGGTCGACCGTTCGGCGAGGAACAACACGGTCTCCCCGGCCGCCAGTCGGGGCAGTTCCGTGTGGTCCACGGCAGCGGTGTAGACGACCAACGGCGTGCGGTTCAACTGACCGTTCGCCCGCAGCCAGTCGACGATTCCCGCCCGGCGACGCCGCACCTGCATCAGGTCCATCACCACGAGGTTCGGTCGCATCTGCGTGGCCAGGGTCACCGCATCGGCGTCCGTCACCGCCCGGGCGACCTGCATGCCCCGCCGCTCCAGCGTGGACGTCAATGCCAGCGCGATCTCCGGGTGCTCCTCGATCAGCAGCACGCGCGACGGGTGTTGCTCGCTGTCCCTCGGGGCCAGGGCCTTCAACAGCACGGCCGGATCGGCCCCGTAGGCCGCCTCGCGCGTCGCCTGACCGAGCCCGGCCGTCACCAGCACCGGTACCTCGGCGGCGACAGCGGCCTGCCGTAGCGACTGGAGCGCGGTCCGGGTGATCGGTCCGGTGAGCGGGTCGACGAAGAGCGCGGCCGGGAAGGCGGCGATCTGGGCGTCCACCTCCTCACGGGAGTGCACGATGACCGGACGGTACCCCCGGTCGCTCAGCGCCTGCTGGGTGCTCATGTCGGGGGCGGGCCACACCAACAGCCGCCGGGGGTTGTCGAGCGGCTCCGGGGGCAACTCGTCGTCCATCGGCCGCGGGTGCGGCTGATCGGCGATCTCCACGGCACCGCCCGGCCCGTCCAGCGGCTCGGGCCCTTCGGCGGCGTGCTGATCCGGTGCCCCTATGGCGTACGACCGTCCGGGCCCGGTGGCCGGGCCCGCGAGCCGCTGCGGCGCACCCGCCGGGGCGGACTGCTGGGGCGGCAACGGTCGACCCGGACCGTCCGTGCCGTCTGGGCCGTCCGGCTCGTCGGCGAAGGCGTCCGGTCGCGTACCGAGCTTGCGTCGTCGCCCGGAGCCGTTCGCGGCGCCACTGCCGCCGGGCTGGCCCTGACCGCCGGCGACCGGGGGAGCGGGCTGTGCCTCGGCGCTCGACCGGGCCACGGGAACTCCCTGCCCGAGCGTGCGCACGCTGAACGCACGGCCCTGCGTGGCATGCGGGTCCTGGGCCCCGTTGCTGTGGGGCCCCGTGCCCGGCGTGCGTGGCGGCTCCACTTGCTGTGGGGGCAGCGAGGCACCGGGCGCCGGCGTTCCCCACGTGGAACCGGTGGGCTGGGCCGGCTGCGCGGGGTGCCCGGCCGGCACCGGGTGGGTCCCCGGAACGGACTGAGCGGGGGGCAGCGGCTGGCCGCCCTGAGCGGCGTGCGGCATCTGCACGGGCACGCCCGCGCCCTCGGTGGCCGTCGGCGCCTGCGGGACGTACGGCGGCGCGGCCTGGGACGGGAGCCCCCCGGCCGGCACCGGTCCCCCCTGAGCGCGGGGCGCGGTCGGAGCGGACGGGGCCAACGGGGCATGAGGCTGTCCCGGGGCCGACGGCTGGAGCGGAATCCCGTCGGCGGGGACGCCCTGAGCGGGGAAGCCGCCCGACGCGATGCCCTGCGGCGGTACGGGCCCGTCCTGCGCACCGTGCGCGCCGTGCGGGACGGCCACGGTGCTCGGATAGCCGGCGACCTGCGGATGAGCGGGCGCGGGCGGGCCGTACGGAGGCGCGGCGGGACCCTCCTCGCCCGGCCGGGTCACCCCGACGTCCGTGCGTTCCTCCGACACCCCGCTCACCCCCGACCCCACGGCACGTCGCCGTCCGGTGGGCCGCTCGGTGGGATGGGGCTGGGGCGGGGTGTGCTCCTCGATCGGATCGTGCGGGGCGCTGCCCTGCTGCGCTGCCGGGTCGAAACCACCGCCGGGCACCCGCCGGTCGCGGCCCGCTTGGCCGGTGTACCTGTGGTCCACGGGGCGGTCAGCCTCGGCCGGGGGCAGCGCGAAGGCGCTCCGCGGGCCTCCCTGGACCTCTTCCGCCGGGCCGCCGGCCGCGGGGGCGAGTGCGCGACGGGTCCGCCGCGCGCTCTGCTGCGCCCCGCCCGGCGGCACCGGCTGACCGGGGTGGCTCGGCTGACCGGGGTGGCCCGGGTGGCCCGAGAGGCCCGCCGGGTTCACGGGCTGCGGGCCGGACGGTCCGTCCGCCGCGGCCGGCGGCAGCGCGGGAATCCCGGCACCGCCGCCCTCCCGTCCACCCGCCCCCGGTCCGGACCTGAGCGCCACCTGCGCGCCCTGACCGCCGCCCTGGCCCCCGGGCGGCACCTGTCCGAGCCCGGCCGGCCCGTTCGGGTAGCCCTCGACGGGGCCGACGGGGTTGTTGACGGGGGCGTGGGCGGGGGCGTGGGCGGTGTCCTGGGCGCCGCTGGGTCGGCCGCGCCGGCGGCCCGTGCCGTCCGTACCGCCGGACGCCTGCGCCAACGCGGCCCGTTCGTCCCGGTCGTCCGGTGTGGCCTCGGCCGCCCGGCGTCCACGGCGGCGTCCGGTCGGCGTTCCGTCCGCGCCGTCCTCCGCACCGTCGTCGGGTCTGCCCTGCGGATGGGCGCCCTCCAGGAAGGCGTCGGTGGAGCCCCGGCGGGCCCGGCGCCGACCCCCGCCGGTGCCGCCGTCGGTCGACCCCGAACCGTCGGTGCCACCGGCGGGCAGCCCGGACCCGTCGGTGCCGTCGACCCCGACCGGGTCGTGCGCGGGCTGACCGGCGGGCACCGCTCCTGCGCCGCCGCCGATCGGTACTTCCAGGACGAACGCACTGCCGCCCGCCCCGGGCACCTCGTGCGTCTGGAGCACCCCTCCGTGGGCCCGCACGATGCCCCGGACGATCGGCTCGTGGACCGGGTCGCCGCCCCCGTAGGGCCCGCGCACCTCGATCCGGACGACCTCACCGCGCTGGGCGGCGGCGACGACGATCGTGGAGTCCATGTAGCCGTCCGCGGCGACCGGGGCGTTGCCGGTGGAGTCGACGCCCGCGACGTCCGCGACCAGATGGGCCAGGGCCGTCGCCAGCCGCTCGGGGTCGACCTCGGCCTCGATCGGCGGGGCGTGCACCGCGAACTGGGCCCGGCCCGGGCCGATCAGCTCCACCGCGCCGTCGACCCCGGCCGCGACGACGGCGTCCAGCATCACGGGCCGTCGCGTCAGCCGTTCGGCACCGCAGTCGAGCCGCTGGTAGCGCAGGACGTTGTCGACCAGGGTGGTGATCCGGGAGTACCCGGCGGCGAGGTGGTGCAGGATCTGGTTGGCCTCGGGCCACAGCTGCCCGGCGTCATCCGCGGCGAGCCCGGCCAGTTCGTGGCGCAGCTCGTCCAACGGGCCCCGCAGCGATCCGTCCAGCACGGCGAGCAACTGTTCGTAGCGGGCGCCCTGGGCCTCGTGGCGGTCCTGCTCCCGCTCGGCGAGCGCCGCGTACCGGTCCTTCTCGGCCGCGATCTCCTCCGCGTGCAGCTCCGCGTGCTCGGCGAGTTCCGCGGTGTGGCCCTCGCGCAGCCGCGCCAGCTCGGCCGTGTGCTCCCGCTCCACCCGGTCCTTCTCCTGGGCCAGCGCGTCGTACGGCCTGCGGTCGGTGAACGTCATGACCGCGCCGACGAGCTGGTCGCCGTCGCGGACCGGCGCGGTGGTCAGGTCGACGGGGACCTTGTCGCCCTTCTTGGACCACAGGACCTGGCCGCGCACCCGGTGCTTGCGACCGGACTTCAGGGTGTCGGCGAGCGGCGAGCCCTCGTAGGGGAACGGCTCGCCGTCATCACGCGAATGGAGGACGAGGGTGTGCAGTTCCTTGCCGCCCAGGTCGTTCGCCCGGTAGCCGAGGATCTGCGCGGCGGCCGGGTTGACGAGCACGATCCGCCCGTCCAGGTCGGTGCCGATGACCCCCTCGGACGCGGCCCGCAGGATCATCTCGGTCTGCCGTTGCGAACGTGCCAGTTCCGCTTCGGTGTCGACGGTGCCGGACAGGTCCCGGACCACCAGCATCAGCAGTTCGTCACCCGTGTAGCCGTGCCCGTCGTACGCCTGTTGACCGTTCTCAAGATTCGCGGATGTGACCTCGACCGGGAACTCGCCGCCGTCCGTGCGGCGGGCGGTCATCCGCTTCGGCTTGGTGCGGCCACGGGGGTCCGTGGTCGCCGGGCGGCGCATCGAGCCGGGGATCAGTCGCGAATCGAACTCGGGAAGCAGGTCCAACAACCCGCGGCCCACCAGCGCAGTGCCCGGAGCCTCGAACGCTTCCAATGCGATGGTGTTCGCGTTGACGACGGTTCCGTTGGCGTTGACCAGTACCAACGCGTCCGGGAGAGCGTCGAGTATGGCTGCGAGGCGAGCAGCGCCTCGGGACGGCCTGCTGCTCACGAGACGCTTCCTCCCTGTTACGCATCCTGCCGACCACCGAGGCCATCTTGCCGCGCGGTCCGCAACGTGTCACGCCGGAGTCTACGACCCCGGGTTGCGCTCGCGACGGCGGATGAGGGGGAGTCGGCGCGCGGAGTGCGTGCGGGATCCGGTCCCCGTCCGGCGACCCCGGGCTGACCAGGGACGGCCTGTGCCGGGCCGCGTCGGGTGTTCGGCCGGATCCCGTCGCACCCGCTCCCCGAGGGCGTGTCAGGCCGGACCGGTGCCGGGCAGGACGGGCACCAGACCGTTCCAGCGGGAGATCTCGCACCCGTCGGTCCGGGAGAACTCGGCGTCGACGTACCGGCCGTGCCAACGGCCGGTGATCCGGGCGGTGGCGTTCCCGCCGTGCTGGAGCGTGCAGATGGCGCCCGACGGGACGGGGGCGAAGGGGTCGCCTCCTTCGGCCGACAGGTCCGTCAGCCGGTCGCACGCCCGGGTGGCCTCAGGGTGGGTGCCGCCGGCCGGCCCGCACTCCAGGCGGTACGAGCCGTCGACGGCCCGCCCGGTGCCGGTCACCTCGACGGTGAGCCGGTCGGGCGCGGCGAAGATCGGCGGCAGCGAGAGCTGCTCCAGGGGCACCTGCTCCAGGGAGACCCGGTCCAGGGCCTGGGCGGTGCCGGGGGCTGCGGCGAGCCCCGAGACGACGGTGAGGGCGGCTGCGGCGGTACGGAGGAGGCGCTGCGGCATGGGGGTCCTTCGGCGGTGCGGAAACGGTCCGGCGACGTGGTGCCGGGCGGGGGTGGCCCGCCGGGTCTAACGCGCGGGGGCGGCACGGGTTGCGGACGCGCCCCCGCCCGACGCTCCGGCCGCCGGTACGCACGCCGTGGTGACGGGTCTCCGAGCGGGCCCCCGAAGGGCCCTCCGCGCGGTCCGCGCCGGGCCCGGACGAGGCTTTGCCCTGCGGGCGGCCCTCCTAGTACCGTAGGGGCCGATTGGTGACAGCCCGCTGGGCTGTGTCATCATCTGCACGCACCACTCGCGCTCGCGCGGGGGGTTGTGCGGGAGGCGTCGCCTAGTCCGGTCTATGGCGCCGCACTGCTAATGCGGTTTGGGCCTTAAAGCCCATCGAGGGTTCAAATCCCTCCGCCTCCGCACCGTGTACCCGAAGCCCCGGCCCCTGCGGCCGGGGCTTCGGTCGTTCCCGGGCCGGTACGGACCGTGCGGTACGCGCCGCCCCCTTTTCAGCCCCCGGACCCCCTGTCGGGGGGCGCGGAGAGCGACCGCGCGCCCTTGCCGCGGAACCGTAAAACCGCAGGTCAGGGCGGGTGCGCCTAATGGATTTCGCCTCACGGCGCCGGTCATGTAATGTTGTTCCCGCAACGCCGACCGGCCAACAAAGCCGGAGCGGAAGAGCGAAGAGCACAACAGAACACAAGCACTCGTAGCTTAACGGATAGAGCATCTGACTACGGATCAGAAGGTTGCAGGTTCGAATCCTGCCGAGTGCACATCGAACCGAAGGCCCTGTGGATCACTCCACGGGGCCTTCGGTCTTTCTCTTGCTGGCCGGGGTCCGGTTTCACCTCAGGGCGCTGTGGACCTGGTGGAGGGTGGGGCGGTCGTCGGCGCGGTGGCTGAGCATGGCGTCGATGAGGTCGCCGAGCTGGCCGGGTGCGCGTACGGGGCGCCGGTGGCCGTTGGCGACGGCTCGGCGTTGTACGGGGCGGGGCGCGTCGTCGGGGTAGGCGACGGCTCGCCAGCCGGTGGCGGAGATGAGCAGGGCGGCGCCGAGCGCGTAGACGTCGGATGCGCGGGTGGGTTTGGCCCGGCCGGTGGTGAGGACGCTGTGGGCGATCTCGGGTGCTTCGTAGTGGACGAGGCAGCCGCGGTACGGGAAGTCGTGCTCGGTGGGTACGGGGCCGCCGCGGGCGAGGGCGAGGTCGATGAGGTGGGTTCGGTCGGGGGCGATGAGGAGGTGGGCGGGTTGTACGTCGCCGTGGACCCATCCCTGCGCGTGGAGGTCGGCCAGCGCCTTGACGCAGGCCAGGGCGGTGCAGGTGTCCAGGTCGGCGGTTGACCCGGCTTGTCGGTGGGATGCCCAGTGGGTGTGGAGGTCGGTGCCCTCGCGCCATGGCTGGACGTTCCAGGTGCCGTGTTGCCAGGTGCCGGATGCCGTGCCGTCGACGCCGAGGTGGGTGAGGACGGCGTGTTCGCGGGCGGGGGCGAGGGCGGTCCAGGGTTGGGCGGGCCAGTCGGGGGTGGCTTCGATGGGGTGCCCGAGTTTCACGGCGTGGCGGCCGTGGGGGCTGGTGACGTCCCAGACGGTGGAGCCGCGGCGGTGGACGACCAGGCGGTGGGCGGTGGGGCGGAGCGCGTCGAGCACGGCGGTCGGGAGGTGCGGGGGAGTGCCGGACACGGGCTTGTCCTTCCGGTCGGTCCGACGCGGTCGGCCGAGCCCGAACGGGTCGGCGTCATCGACAGCGCCAGCGGGCTGCGGGCCTTCGGCCACCGGCTTGTCGGTGTCGATCGCGGTCATACGTGACTCCTTGGGGAGTGGAGGATCTCCCGGGGACGCGAGCCTGGTCTGGCCCTCTGCGACGCTCGCCAGGTCGCTGCCCCCTTCGCGGCAGAGCGGTACCGCAGGATCGGGCCGGTGCCATGCTGACGGACATGGCCACACTCCACGATCAGCCCGCCACCGCCGACGACTTGATGCCACTCGCGCTCACCTCGTACGGGCACTTCACGTCCATGCGCGCCGACGACGACGGCCGAATCCGTGGGCTGTCCCTCCACCTGGACCGCCTGGACCGGGACAGCCGTGCGGTGTTCGGGACGGGGGTGGACCCCCAGCAGGTGCGGGGCCTCGTCCGCCAGGCGCTCGAAGGCCGGAGCGAGCCCTGCGTGGTCCGGGTCACCCACTACGACCCGGCGGTGAACCTGGGCCGTCCGGTCGATGCCGACCAGCCGCAGTTGCTGGTGACCGTCCGCCCTGCCGGCGCGCTGCCCCCGGCGCCGCTGACTGCCATGAGCGTGCCGTACGAGCGTGACGTTCCGCTGGTGAAGCACTGTGGGCTCTTCGGCGCGCTGCACGCCCGACGTTCCGCCCAACTCGCGGGGTTCGATGACGCGCTGTTCGTCGGCACCGACGGCAGGGTGTCCGAGGGCGGCACATGGAATCTGGCGTTCATCGACGTCGACGGAACGGTGATCTGGCCCGAGGCCCCGGTCCTTCCCGGGGTGACCATGGCGCTGCTCCAGGAACGCTCCGAGCACAAGGTCGCCCCGGTCACCCTGGACGAGGCCAAGGGCATGGCAGCCGCGTTCGCCACCAACACCTCGATCGGCGTCCGTGCGCTGTCGGCCATCGACACCACGGCCTTGGCGGTGGAGCACTCTGTGCTCACCGAACTGCACGAGCTCTACCTGTCGGTCCCCGGCGAGGAACTGTAGGGGGAGGGCGCCGCGATGGCTCAGGACGAGCGCGCCGAAGAACTGGCCTGCCCGGACAGCGCCCCAGCGTGGCTGGACGGCTACGCCATTGACGTCTACCCGACCACGAATGCCGACTACGGCGAGTTCGCGCGGGCCACCGGGCACCGGCCTCCCCAGCACTGGATGGACGGTCACGAGCTGCGGTGGCCGACCGCGTGACTCATCACAGCCCCCGCGCGAGCTCACGCAGCTGATCGGACGGCAGCGGGCTCATCGCGAGCAGGTCGGAAACGAGCTGCTTGACGGCCGGCTTGGCGCGGAACACCTCGGGGAGCAGTTCACGGGCCCTGATCAGGGAGTCCACTGCCCGTTCGATCTGGCGGCGTTGGGCGTGCGCCCTGGCGAGATCGAGGTGGAAGTGGGCCTGACGTTCCGGGGACAGGCCAGAGGCGTCCATGTTCTCGGCCGCCCGCAGGGCAACACCAGCATCACCCAGGTCGACGGCCACGGCGACCTCGTGGAGTGCGACATTGGTGGGACCGAACTCCGTGTGGTAGTCGTTGCGCCCGTCACCGATCCGCTCTGCGAGCTGCTTCGCCTGTCGGAGGTACGCGTAGGCGTCGTCCGCCCGGTTCAACCGGGCGGCGGCAAGGGCGCGCTGGAGGGTGAGGGCCCCGCGCACGGCAACGGCCTCGGGCTCGCCGTCCTCCGTGAGCGGCGCGAGCGCGTCGGCGGTGCTTCCCGATGCCCGAGCGGCCTGCTCGTAGTGCCGTGCCCCCAGGAAGACGATGCACAGCCGGAACTCTCCGGCCGCCATCAGGAGCGGATCGCCTGCGCGCTCGGCAGCCACCACGGCCCGGTCCACCGCGATCCAGGCGGCTTCGGGCTCGCCCGCGCCCGCCAGCGCCGCACTACAGCTGTGGTACATCGTGGCCAGCAACCGGAAGAGTCCCGGGCGCTCCTCATCGGAACCCGCACGCGTGGCCGACTCCAGACGGGGGACCAGTACCTCCAACAGTTCGGCCAAGTCGGCGTAGTCGCCCCGATGCGTGAGTTCCCAGGCGCGCTCGACATCAACCCGCAGAGCCTGGACGTCGGGTGGGCGCGGTCCAGCGAGGGTCGCCTGCAACGAGTGTGCCGTGCTCAGCACGAGCCGCAACTGGCGTGCCCCTGGTGACTCCCCGGCGGCGGCTGACGCGACGACGGGCGCTTCCGCGGCCAACTCGGCGACGGGCACGTCCAGGACTTCGGCGACCTTCTCCAGGACCGTCATCCGGTCGACGCGGCGAACGCCCCGCTCCACCTGGGACACCCAGGCCTCGGACCGGTCGATCAGGCCGGCGAACTCCTTCTGCGACAGCCCTCGTCGCTTGCGGTGGGACGCGATCTTCCGGCCGAGCGCCTTCTCGTACTCAGTGCTCATCGGGGACACCCTTGCCCGACACGAAGTCCAGGCGATCCACCTGGGTCGAAACGAGGAACCGTTCCCGTGTCGCAAGAAACTCCCGCACGTACTGCTGGGCCTCGTGCTCCTCGAAGGCGGCGACGTCTCGGTACAGCTCGTAGAAGATCCGCTCCAGTGGTCGGCCGTCAACACGGTGCACGGTGTAGACCACCGTTCCTGGTTCGTTCGTACGAATCTGCTCCCCGGTCCGTGCGACCAGCTCGTCGAATGCGGCCGCGGCATCCTCGTCCTTGCAGGTGAACCGCACCATCAGCCCGAACATCCCGGGCCCCTCTCTCATCGGCGAAGCGGCCGGGCACCGGCCTACGGCGAACGCTAAGCCGCGTCCATCCGCACGAAAAGTCAGACCACGTACTTTAGGGATCCGCATTCAGAGTACGGTACTGGTACTAAATATACGGCTTACGGGATTGCCGTGTCAGTCGTGTGCCTGTCGGGCTTTGCGGAGCCGCAGGTCATGAGGGATGGAGGACGCACCATGCCGACTCACCGACGCACCTTCACCGGCCTGCCTCAGGAGATCGGCCATGCGCGCCGCTGGGCCCGGTCCGTTCTTGGCGGCCATCCGTGCACGGACGACGCCCTGCTCGTCGTCACCGAGTTGGGCACCAACGCGATCGCGCATACCGCCAGCCGGGGAGGCAGCTTTCTGCTGGCCGTCAACTGTTCCGAGACCGCCGTCACTGTCACCGTGACCGACTCGGGCGGCACCAGCACGCGCCCGCACGTCGAACATCCGGACGACGAGGCTTTCGGCGGTCGGGGCTTGGCCCTGGTCACTGCCTACGCGACCCGGGTGCGCATCAGGGGAGACCATCGCGGCCACACGATCACCGTGGAGCTCTGCGCCAAAGCCTCAGAGTCTGCGGTGCGTTGACCGCGGAGGCGGGCGGCGCCCGCCCCCGTGTCAGTGGGGCCCGGTAGCGTCGAGGGGTGACGTGGTGGAGTACCGGGGTGCGGTGGGACGCGGGGACGGGTCGGCCCGTGCTCGGGTGGCGGGGGGACACCGGCGCCGGCCGGGAACGTGAGCTGCGGTACGGGGAGGTGTTGGGGTTCCGGGCCGTGGGCGCCCGGCGCTGTGCGGGGGTGTGGCGGGGCGGGCGGTGGGTGGACTGCGCGGAGGCCGCGGTGCTGGGAGCGCGGACGACCCGGGCCCAGTGTCCGCAGTGCGCCCGGCTCGACCGGGTGAGGTCCGTCGCGGCCGACACCTACGTGGACGACCCCCGTCCGTACCGGGTGTACCTCGCCTGGTTCGGGGACGGCCTGGTCAAGGTGGGGATCACCCGGGTCGAACGGGGGTCGGCGCGGCTGCTGGAGCAGGGTGCCGTCGCGTTCGCCTGGCTCGGGTCCGGACCGCTCATGGCCGCGCGGCGGACGGAGGAGTTGTTGCGGGCCGCGCTGGGCGTGCCGGACCGCATCCCGTACGACCGCAAGCGTGCCGTGCGGGCCGAGTTGCCCGCGGTGGAGGTCCGGGCGGGCGTGCTGAGGGAGGTGCACCGGGTCGCGGTGGGGCTGCCGGGGTGGCCCGAGTCGCTCCAGCGGGCCGCGGAGTGCGTGGTCGTGGACCACGGCGGGGTCTTCGGGCTCGCCGGACTGCCCCCGGCGACGGCGGTGGTCACCGAACTGCGGGACGGCGGGGTGGTGCGGGGGACCCTGCTCGCCGCCGCGGGACCTGATCTGCACCTTCTCGTGAACAGCAACAGCAACAGCAACAAGCCCAGTATCAGCACCGGTGCCGTCGTGGTGGTGGACGGTCGGTTGATGGCGGGGTGGGAACTCGTGCGGGATGACGGGGACAACGGGCACGGGGGAGAGGGCGGGGTGGTGAGTGTGCCGGTGCGGGACGTGTCGGCCGTGCAGGGCGGACTGTTCTGAGCGGGCCTGTTCCGAGTGGGGCGACGTGGGGCACCTGGCCGCGGCCGACCGGCGGGATTCTCAGGGTTTTCATAGATCGGGCACAGTCGTCTTTCAGGGCTCGGCGCCAGGGTGGCCGTCATGACCGCCACCCAGGAACGCACGGACATGCTGCGGCCGGCCGGAAAGCCGGTCCGGGTGCTCGTCGTCGATGACGACCCGTCCCTCACCGAACTGCTGTCGATCGCCCTGCACAGCGAGGGGTGGCGAATATGCAGCGCGGCCGACGGGCAGGGCGGGCTACGGGCCGCACGGGAGTTCCGGCCCGACGCCGTCGTCCTCGCCGTGGCGCTGCCCGATCTGGACGGCCTGTCGGTACGGGCCAGGTTGCGGCAGGAGCACCCCGGTGTGCCGGTGCTGTTCCTCACCGCCAAGGACTCCGGGCCGGACCGGATCGCGGGGCTGACGGCCGGCGGCGACGAGTACGTCACCAAGCCGTTCGGCCTGGAGGACGTGGTGGGCCGGCTGCGCGGGCTGATCCGGCGGGCGGGCGTGGTGGGCTCGTACGGTGGTTCCGTGTTGGTCGTGGGGGACCTGACCCTGGACGAGGACAGTCACGAGGTGGCCCGGGGCGGCACCGCGATCCACCTCACGGCCACGGAGTTCGAGCTGCTGCGCTACCTGATGCGCAACCCGCGCCGGGTGCTCAGCAAGGCGCAGATCCTCGATCGGGTCTGGAGTTACGACTTCGGTGGGCGGGCGAACGTCGTCGAGCTGTACATCTCGTATCTGCGGCGGAAGATCGACGCCGGGCGGGAACCGATGATTCACACGCGCCGCGGCGCGGGATATCTGATCAAGCCCGCCGTCCCGCTGTGACACCCACTCCCGCCGTCCGCTCCCACCATCCGCTCCTGTCCCCGAACACAGCCCGCCTGACCTGCGGAAACGCCGAACGACAAAAAGCCTTGTACGGCGTATAGCGGAGTGTTCTACAGTGTACGACGATCCAGACGTACGCTGTAGAGGAGTGAGTGGATGACCGTGCGATCCCCTGAGGTGTCCCAGGGACACCCCCAGCGGTGGCTGATCCTCGGGGTGATCCTGCTGGCCCAGCTGACCGTGCTGCTCGACAACACCGTGCTGAACGTCGCCATCCCCTCGCTGACGCGCGAGCTCGACGCCTCCTCCGCCGACATACAGTGGATGATCAACGCCTACTCCCTGGTGCAGTCCGGGCTGCTGCTGACCGTCGGCAGCGCGGCCGACCGCTACGGGCGCCGGAAGCTGCTCATCGCCGGACTCGCGGTCTTCGGGGTCGGCTCGCTCGCGGCGGGGCTCGCCCAGAGCTCCGGACAGCTGATCGCCGCACGGGCCGGGATGGGGGTCGGCGGAGCGCTGCTGATGACGACCACCCTGGCCGTCGTGGTGCAGATCTTCGACGACTCCGAACGGGTCAAGGCGATCGGGCTCTGGTCGACCGTCAACTCGCTCGGCTTCGCCGCGGGGCCGCTCATCGGCGGGATCACGCTGGACCACTTCTGGTGGGGCGCGATCTTCCTGATCAACATCCCCGTCGCGCTGATCGGCCTGTGGGCCGTGGTCCGGATGGTGCCGGAGTCCAAGAACCCGCAGGGCGACCGGCCCGACCTGGGCGGCGCGGTCCTGTCGACCATCGGCATGACGGGCGCCGTCTTCGCGATCATCTCCGGCCCGGAACACGGCTGGACCTCCGGCCGGGTCCTCGTCTCGGGCGCCGTCGGGGTGCTGGTGCTGGGCGCGTTCGTGCTGTGGGAGCTGAAGGTGCCGTACCCGATGCTCGACATGCACTTCTTCCGCAACCAGCGGTTCGTGGGCGCCATCGCGGGCGCGGTGCTCGTCTCGTTCGGTCTGGGCGGCTCGCTGTTCCTGCTGACCCAGCACCTCCAGTTCGTCCTCGGCTACGGGCCGTTGGAGGCCGGGATGCGGACCGCCCCGCTGGCGGTCACCGTGGTGCTGCTCAACCTCACCGGGCTCGGCGCCCGCCTGGTGCCCAAGCTCGGCACCCCCGCGACCATCCTCAGCGGCATGTCCCTGCTGGCCGCCGGGCTCGCCTCGGTGGCCCTGCTGTCCGGCGGTGCGGACGGCACGTACGCGGGGGTGTTCCTCGGCCTCGTGATGATGGGCGCGGGCATCGCGATGGCGATGCCCGCCATGGCGAACGCCCTGATGAGCGCCATACCGCCGGCGAAGGCCGGGGTGGGCGCGGGCATCAACGGCACCATGGCCGAGTTCGGCAACGGGCTGGGGGTCGCGATCCTCGGTGCCGTGCTCAACGCCCGCTTCTTCGCGCTGGTTTCGGTGTCGGCGGCCTCCCTGCCGGCCGCCCTCGCCGCGGCCGGGTCGGCGCAGGAACGGCGCGAGATCGCCGACGCGTTCGCCTCCGGCCTGGAGACCAGTCAACTGGTGGGCGCGGCAGCCGTGTTCCTCGGCGGGCTGCTGGCGGCGGCACTGCTCCGGCGCGCGGAGCGGACCCAGCCGGTGGTCCCCGCGCAGGCCCCGGCGGAGGCCCCCGTGCCGGTCCTCGACGCGGACCCCGACTCCGGTGCGCCGCACGGTGACGGGGCGGTCGACGCCGGCGGTGCGGACGGTGCGGACGGTGCGGACGGTGCGGTCAAGGGAAGCGGGGCCACGAGGACGGGGTGACCCGTGCCTACCATGCGTCAGCGGGTGCCGTGCGCGGCGCCCGCTGCCGGTGCGCGGTGTGCGGGTGCTGAGGGGGCCGTCACGGGCCCCGGGACGGAGAGAGGTGCGCGATGGGGAAGACCGACGACCGGGGCGGACGTCCGGCGCGATCGAGCGTCTGGCTGCTGGACGACGGGCGGCGTCAGGCTCCGTCCCGCCGCGGCGCCCATCCGTCCCCGTCCGGACTGGACCGGGACGTGATCACCCGGACCACCGTACGGCTGCTGGACCAGGACGGGCCGGCGAAGTTCTCGATGCGCCGACTGGCCGCGGAGCTGAACGTCACCGCGATGTCCGTGTACTGGTACGTCGACACCAAGGACGACCTGTTGGAACTGGCCGTCGACGCCGCCTACGGTGAATTGCGGCTGCCCGAGGTGCCCGAGCCGGGGGCCGTCGAGGAGGCGTCCGTCGACTGGCGCGCACTGCTGCGGGCCACCGCGGGTGAGTACCGCGGCCTGCTGGTGCGCCACCCCTGGCTGTCCGCGCTCGCCGGACACTTCCTCAACATCGGCCCGCGGTCGCTGGAGTTCTCCCGCACGGTGCACCAGGTCATCCGGTGGACGGGGGTGCCCGCGTACGGGCAGACGGGGGCGATCTCGGCGGTCTTCCAGTTCGTGTACGGCTTCGGAACCATCGAGGGCCACTTCCGGCAGCGGTGCGCGGAGGCGGGGGTGAGCCAGGACGAGTTCCACCGCGAGGCGATGCGGACGATCGCCGGGACGCCGAGCGCCGCCCCGATGCTGGACGACGTGTCGGAGATGATGGCGGCGCGCGCGGGGGACACCGTCGAGGAGATGCGGGAGGCGGACTTCGCCTTCGCGTTGGAGCTGCTCATCGCCGGGATCGAGGCGATGGCCGCGCGTGGACGCGGCGGGGCCGGGGCCGGCTCCCCCTGACCGTGACGCCTTCGGCCGCGACGCCTCCAACCGATGCGCCTTCGACCGTCACGCCTTCTCGGACGGGACCGGCATCGGCACCGAAGCGGCGGCCGTCCCGTCGTGGGGTTGCGTGCCGTGGGGTTCCGTGCCGTGTGCCTCCGCGTCGGGCCTGCGGCGTCCCTTGAGCGGCACCTCCTTGATGAACAGCGTGATCAGGAACGCCAGTGCGGCCAGCGGGGCGGAGAGCAGGAACACGTCCCCGATCCCGTGCCCGTACGCGCCCTCGACCACGTTCCGCACCGGTTCCGGTAGCGCGTCGAAGTCCGGGATGCCGCCGCCCTCGGTGCCGCCGTGGCCGAGGCGGGCGCCCTCGGGGCCGAGTGCGGTGAGGCCGTTGCGGGTGTGTTCGCTGACCCGGGCGGCCATCACCGCGCCGAGTGCGGAGACGCCGACCGCGCCGCCGAGCGACCGGAAGAACGTGACCACCGAACTGGCGGCGCCCAGGTCTTCGGGGCCCACCTGGTTCTGGGTGCACAGGACCAGGTTCTGCATCATCATGCCCAGGCCGAGCCCGGTCAGGACCATGGACAGGGCGAGGTACGCGTACGGGGTGTCGTGGCGCATCGTCCCCAACAGCCCCAGTCCGGCGGTGAGGAGGACCCCGCCGGAGACGAGCCACGCCTTCCACTTCCCGGTGCGGGTGATGATGAGCCCCGACGCGGTCGAGGAGACGAACAGGCCGGCGATCAGCGGGATCGTCAGCACCCCGGACATCGTCGGTGACTGTCCCCGTGCGAACTGGAAGTACTGGCTGAAGAACACCGTCCCGGAGAACATCGCGACCCCCACGAACAGCGAGGCGAGCGAGGCGAGGGTGATCGTCCGGTTCCGGAACAGGCGCAGCGGGATGACGGGCTCCGCGGCCCGGGTCTCCACCAGCAGGAAGGCGGCGCCGAGCAGCAGCGAACCGGCGACCATCAACACGGTCTGCCAGGACCACCAGGCGTAGGCGTCGCCGGCGAAGGTGACCCACACCAGCAGCAGGGAGACGGCGGCCGAGACGAGGAATGCACCGGTCCAGTCGACCTTGACGTCCCGCTTCACCACGGGCAGTCGCAGGGTCTTCTGGAGCAGGACGAGCGCCAGCACGGCGAACGGCACCCCGACGTAGAAGCACCAGCGCCAGCCGAGCCACGGGGTGTCGGTGATGACTCCGCCGAGCAGCGGGCCGCCGACCGTGGCCACGGCGAAGTTGGCGCCGAGGTAGCCGCTGTAGCGGCCCCGCTCGCGGGGGGAGATCATCGCGGCCAGCACGATCTGGGCGAGTGCGGACAGTCCGCCGACGCCGACGCCCTGGACGATCCGGCAGGCGATCAGCATGCCCGGGCTCTGCGCGAGTCCGGCGACCACCGATCCGGCCACGTAGATGACGAGGGATATCTGGACCAGCAGCTTCTTGGAGAAGAGGTCGGCGAGTTTGCCCCACAGCGGGGTCGTCGCGGTCATGGCGAGCAGGGCCGCGGTGACGACCCAGGTGTACGCGCTCTGGCCGCCGCCGAGGTCGCCGATGATCTGGGGCAGGGCGTTGGTGACGATCGTGGACGACAGGATCGCCACGAACATGCCGAGCATCAGGCCCGACAGGGCCTCCATGATCTGCCGGTGGGTCATCTGCGGGTGGCCGTCGTCGGAGGCGGCCCCGGTCCGAGTCCCCGGGGGGCCCGCCCCTTCGCCGCTGCGCACCCCGGACGGTGTGGTCGTTGCCATCTGCGTGCCCGCTCCTGTTCTTTCGTTGCGCTGGGGGCCGGGTGGTGCGTGTTCGGTGGGGTTCATCCGGACGCGGGCCGTTCCCCGGGGTGCGGATGGCGTCCGGAGGGGGCACGGCAGTCACCGAAGCCGGTGCGGAGCCGGGCGAGCAGGTCGGTCAGTTGGGTGACGTCCTCGTCGGACCAGTCGCTCAGCCGGTGGGCGAGGGCTCCCGTGCAGCGTTCGCGCAGATCGGCGAGTTGGGCCTCGCCGGACGGGGTGAGCCGCAGCAGGCGCGAGCGTCGGTCGTCCGGGTCGGGTGTGCGGTCCACCCAGCCGCGTTCGGTGACGTGGGCGACGTGACGGCTGGTCACCGAGACGTCCACGGAGAGGAGTTCGGCCAGTCGGCTCAGCCGCATCTCGCCCTCGCGGGACAGTACGTGCAGCACGGTGGCCGCCCCCGGTGGGCACTGGGCGGGCAGCGCGCGGGCGAGCCCCCGGTTCACGGCCCCCACGGCGTTCAACTGCCGGACCAGTTCCCCGTACGCGGACCGTGCGGCCATGACCCTCCCCTTTCGTTGCTTAGAGCAACCATAAGGGGTAATTGGTTGCCGCAGGCAATGTAAGGGGCATGGGGCGGCTAAAAACCTGGCAAACGCCTGAGCGGGAGGGGAAAGCCGCAGGTGGGAGGGGTGTGAGGGGGGTGAGTGCTGCTGCGGGGAGTCAGCCGGGGGTCTCGGCAGGGCGCGGACGGGTCGGCGGGTGGCCGACGGACCGCCCGGGAGGCCACCCCGCCCTTGGGGGAGCTGCCCGAATTCGGCTAGTGTCCTGCCCCATGGCACAGAACCCCCAAGCCCCACAAGGCCCCCAGGGCGGACACGACCCCGCGGGCAACACCCAGATGTTCCGCGCCTTCGTCGACGAAGGCGGCACCCCCCAGGTCTCCGCCCAGAGCACCGGTTCGTCCGGGCCCCGGGTCGGTCTGATCCTCGGCGTCGTCGTGGCGATCGTCGTCCTTGCGGGCGTCGCCTGGCTGGCGCTGGGCTGATCCTCCCGGATCGAAGCGGACCGGATCGAAGCGGACCGGAGCGGATCGGCACGACAACGAGCGCGCGCCCGTCCGACGCGGCCCTCAGGGGGCCCGTCGAGCGGGCGCGCGCTCGTGTGCGTCCGGTCGGCCTCCGGGGCCGCCGGTCAGTCGGCGATGAGCAGTCCGTCGCGGAGCTGGGCGAGCGTACGGGTCAGCAGCCGGGACACGTGCATCTGGGAGATGCCGACCTCCTCGCCGATCTGCGACTGCGTCATGTTCGCGAAGAACCGCAGCATGATGATCCGCCGCTCCCTGGGCGGGAGTTTGGCGAGCAGCGGCTTCAGGGACTCCCGGTACTCGACCCCCTCCAGGGCGGTGTCCTCGTAACCGAGGCGGTCCGCGAGGGAGCCCTCGCCGCCGTCGTCCTCGGGGGCCGGCGAGTCGAGGGACGAGGCCGTGTAGGCGTTGCCCACGGCGAGCCCGTCGACCACGTCCTCCTCGGACACGCCGAGCACTGCGGCGAGTTCGGGGACGGTGGGCGAACGGTCGAGCTTCTGGGACAGTTCGTCGCTCGCCTTGGTGAGGGCGAGCCGCAGCTCCTGGAGGCGCCGCGGCACCCGCACCGACCAGGAGGTGTCCCGGAAGAACCGCTTGATCTCCCCGACGACGGTCGGCATCGCGAACGTCGGGAACTCGACGCCGCGTTCGCAGTCGAAGCGGTCGATCGCCTTGATCAGGCCGATGGTGCCGACCTGGACGATGTCCTCCATCGGCTCGTTGCGACTGCGGAACCGGGCCGCCGCGTACCGCACGAGCGGCAGGTTCAGCTCGATCAGGGTGTCGCGCACGTAGACGCGTTCGGGGCTGTTCTCGTCGAGCGCGGCGAGCCGCAGGAACAGGGAACGGGAGAGGGTCCGGGTGTCGATGGCACCCGGGGCGGGGAGGACCTCGGGGACGACCTCGGCGACCGTGACGGGTCCGGGGACGGCGAGGGCTTGTGAGGTCTCGGAGCCGTGAAGCTCGTCGGGCGCGGATTCGCTCTTCATGAGCGTGAGCACCTTCGAGCTGCCCTGTTCTGCGGACATGCCACCCCCTTGAGGTCGCTGACGGTCGGTGGCCGGCCGTTCCTCCGTGGAACGTAGCCTCCACCTGAATACCGGAGCCTGGGCCCCGGCAAACGCGCTTTCCGCAGAATGTCACATGTCGGCAACACGCTGTAGTGACTTGTCGACATCGAGTGGTCGGCTGGCCGTAGGATAAGGGGGGTTTTGGTCGTTTGTGTGCGCTGTTTGTCGGTACCCGGCGCACAAGGGGGTCAAGCCGTTCGAGCTACGCCTCGATCCTGTTTGCGGATCGCAGTCGGGCGAAACTTCGCGCGAGCAATCTTGACACGTGCATCTGGGAGACGCCGAGCTCCGCGCTGATCTGTGACTGCGTCAGGTTGCTGTAGTAGCGCAGCAGCAGGATGCGTTGCTCGCGCTCGGGCAACTGGACCAGGAGGTGGCGTACGAGGTCGCGGTGTTCGACGCCGTCGAGGGCGGGGTCCTCGTAGCCCAGTCGGTCCAGCAGGCCGGGCAGTCCGTCACCCTCCTGGGCGGCTTCGAGGGAGGTCGCGTGGTACGAGCGCCCGGCCTCGATGCAGGCGAGCACCTCGTCCTCGGTGATCCGCAGCCGCTCGGCGATCTCGGCGGTGGTGGGCGAGCGTCCGAAGCTGGTGGTCAGGTCCTCCGTCGCCCCGTTGACCTGGACCCACAGCTCGTGCAGCCGACGCGGGACGTGCACGGTGCGGACGTTGTCGCGGAAGTAGCGTTTGATCTCGCCGACGACGGTCGGCATGGCGAAGGTCGGGAACTGCACGCCGCGGTCCGGGTCGAAGCGGTCGATGGCGTTGATCAGACCGATGGTGCCGACCTGGACGACGTCCTCCATGGGTTCGTTGCGACTGCGGAACCGGGCCGCCGCGTACCGCACCAGCGGCAGGTTGGCCTCGATCAGCGCGCCCCGTACCCGGGTGTGCTCGGGGGTGCCGGGTTCCAGGTGCCTGAGCTGGCCGAACAGCACCTGGGTGAGGGCCCGGGTGTCGGCCCCGCGGCTGCGCGGGGCCGCGGTCCGGTCGGTGGGCGGAGGGGTGGGCGCGTGGGGCACGACGGGCCCGGCGACGGTCGCGGTGGCCCGGCTGAGGGGGGCTCGCGGGGCGGTCGGGCGCGGGTCCGTGTCATGGGGGGCGTGCCGGGGTTCAAGGGGAGCACCGGGGCGGACGGGGGGCGCGGACCGGTGTTCGGGGAGCACGGGGGAGCATTCGTGGGGCGCGGGGGGTGCCTCGGGTGCGGAGGCTCCGGGGATCCCGCCGGGCGCGGTGCCCGTGGGTGCCGCCGCTTCGGTCGGGGCGCAGTCGGGGTCGTTGGACTCGGGTGCCGCGGCTTCCTGGGGCGGAGCCTGAGGCGCAGTACTGGCCGGCACGGTCAACGCCACCCCTTCGACGCGCGGGTTCACACAGGTCAACTCATCCTGCAAAAGCGGTCATAGCATCACAAGACATGTGCACTGTGTGCAAGCACCCTAAAACACCGTGTTGAGGGACATATATCCGATAAGAAAGCCCTCCACGGTGACCGTGGAGGGCGTCGGGGGGTCGGGGTGTTCCGGGTGTTCGGGGTGGCGTGCGTCCGGGACGGGGTGCGTCCGGGGCGGCGGGGTGCCGTCGGGCCCGTCGACCGGAGGGGTGCGGCCGGACTGGTGCCCTGTCAGAACGGGTAGTCGGCGACGACCCAGGTCGCGAACTCGCGCCACCGGGCCACTCCGGCCTGGTGGGCGGGGTGCTCCAGGTACCGCTTCAGGTCGTCGGCGTCCGCGACGGCCGAGTTGATCGCGAAGTCGTAGGCGATCGGCCGGTCGCTGATGTTCCACGCGCACTCCCAGAACGCCAGCTCCGGGATCTGTCCGCCCAGCGCGCGGAACGCCTCCACGCCCGCGACCACGCGCGGGTCGTCGCGCTGCACGCCGTCGTTGAGCTTGAACAGGACGAGGTGACGGATCACGGGGGCTCCTTGGCGTGACGGGGCCGCGTGCCGGGTGGGCGGGGTGGCGGTGCGGCTACCCGCCGGCGTTGGCGACCCAGGTCATGAAGTCGCCGATGGCGTGAGCGGCGTTGGAGATGCCTTCGAAGCCTATCTGGACGTAGTCCGCGGCCTTGGCGGGGTCGGTGATGATCACGTAGAGCAGGAAGACGATGACGACGTACAGCGCGATCATTTTCGTGCGCACCATCGGGCGCCCTCCCCTGTCGATCAGCCTCGTACGTCCCCCGCCATCGGCGGTGCAGTGTATCCCGGGACCAACGGCCCGCCCATCCGGGCCCTTTGTCCGTCGCCGGGGGCGGGTGCGGCGCGGGAGGCTGGGTGCGAGCCCGGCGGGATCTGGCAGGAATCCCCGCGGGGTTCAGGGACGAACCCCACTGCGGGGTCCGGTTCGCACCGCTTGTCCCCTGATGCGGGCCGGACTTGGGGAACGTCCTCAGGGGAGGGGTGGCACTCCCCCCGTTGCCGCTCCTCCCGCCAGGCCAGGGCGCGTGTCCTCCGGTGGGGCGGAGGACACGCGCCCTTTCCGTGCGTCGGGTTCCTCTACAGGTCGTCGGGACGCAGCCGGAACGCCTGGCTCTTGAGTACGTCGTCGACCTCGCCGGTGGTGAGATCGGGTAGCCCCAGGTCAGGAAGGTCTATGGCGCCCATGGGGTCGGTCGGGTAGGGCGGGACCTCGTCGCTGACGGGTACCACGCGAGCGATCGCTACGCCGTTCTCGGTGACGGTGACGGTTTCTCCGCGTGCCGCCGCGGCGAGGATCTGTGATGACTTCTGGCTGAACTCCCGGGCAGTGGCCTTCATGTGTTGCATGGTGCTCCATGGAGGCCACGTCGAGGTGGTGAGCGGCGATGGGGGCAAGGTGCCTGACTGCACCTGGGGCGTGTCCTCACCGGACCAACCCGCAGGTGCGGGGACTGCTGAGCGACTTCACCCGCGCGGGGCCGACCACCGGGACCATCCCCCCCGCACGGCATCGGCGGCGGAACGCACAGCACCCCCCTGATCGCGTTTCCGCAGATCAGGAGGGTGCTAGAAGCGGTAGCGGAGGGATTTGAACCCTCGGTGAGTTTCCCCACACTCGCTTTCGAGGCGAGCTCCTTCGGCCGCTCGGACACGCTACCGGGAGAGACCCTACCCCAAGGTGTGCCGTGCGCCGAAATCGATATCCGGGCTCCGGCCGCGCACCTCGACGCCTCAGCGGCCGGCGCGGAAGAAGTCGGTGAGCAGCCGCCCGCACTCCTCGGCGAGCACCCCGGCGACGACCTCCGGACGGTGGTTCAGCCGCCGGTCCCGTACGACGTCCCACAGCGAGCCCGCGGCGCCCGCCTTCTCGTCGCGGGCGCCGTAGACCACCCGGTCGAGGCGGGACTGGACGAGGGCGCCCGCGCACATGGTGCAGGGCTCCAGGGTGACGACCAGGGTGCAGTGGGCCAACCGCCACTCGCCGAGGGCGGTGGCGGCCCGCCGGATCGCCACGATCTCGGCGTGCCCCGTGGGGTCGCCGGTGGCCTCCCGGTCGTTGTGGCCGGTGGCGATGAGGTCGCCCCGGGGGCCGACCACCACCGCGCCGACCGGCACGTCACCCCCGGCGAGCGCTTCGCGCGCCTGGTCCAGGGCCACCCTCATGACCCCTTCCCAGGGGCCTCGTACCGCATCGTTCACGGGTCCAACCTACCGACGCGGCCCGGGCGGGCGCCGCGGGGCGCGGGGTGCCGGACGGGGCACCGCCGCGCACCCGGCGGTGCGCTAACGCACTGCTTCGAGCATCTCCGAAGCACCCAGGGCCTCGGCGATGCCGCCCAGCGCGTCGCCCGGTTCCAGGGTTCGCAGCTCCCGGCCGGGGACCCCGAGGTCGCCGAGCAGCTCCGCGTCCCCGAGCGGCCCCGAGGCGACGGCGTCCGGGCCGTCGGCTTCGGTGGACCCGTCTTCGTCGGAGGTCGAGCCCTCCGGCTCACCGTCCTCCGTACCGTCGAGATCGAGGGAGTCGAGGTCGACGTCGTCGTCCCCGTACTCCCGTCCGATCAGCTCGTTCATCAGGATCTCCCCGTACGAGCTGCGGGACGCCGCGACGGCGTCCGACACGTACAGGCGGGGGTCTTCCTCACCGTCCACGCGGACGACTCCGAACCATGCGTCCTCCTGTTCGAGGAGGACGAGGACGGTGTCGTCGTCGGTTGAGGCTTCGCGGGCCAGTTCGGCCAGGTCCGACAGGGACTCCACATCGTCTAGCTCCGTGTCGCTCGCTTCCCACCCGTCTTCGGTGCGCGCGAGCAGTGCGGCGAAGTACACCGTGACTCTCCCACTGGTCTGAGGCGTGCCGCTTGGGGTTCCCCCCGGCGGAGGTTGTGGGCGGGCCGTACGGTGCGAGTGCCCCGCCCATCGGAATCGTGGCAGAAACCACGGCCTGAGGAGGGGTCTTCCGCCTGCTGTGTGCGCGTCGCGTGCTCCGCCCGGGGTGTGCGCCACCTCGGGCGACCGCTGTCGTGCCCCCCGCGCGCGCCCTTCGCGAGCCGCTTCCCGCCGGGGCGGGAGCGCCTTGATCCACGGTGGGGGAGCGGCGGGCGCGGCGCTCCGGGCCGCGTCACGCACGCCTCAGAACGTGTCGGGTGTCACTTTCGACACGGCCGCGGGACGGGCGTCGACGGTCGTGGGATCACCCCCGGAACGTCCGCATACGCATCGCTTGTCGCATGCGTGCCGCACGGACGCGGCGCGGTTGCACCCGGCGCCGCAACTCGCGCGCTTCGGCCAGATCACGGAGGAACTGGGCGCGGCGCCTTCGACGTTCGGCGTCGCTGAGGGGGGCCTCGGGGAGGTTCTCGGGGTCCTCCCGGCTGTCCCGGGATCGCTCCGGCATGGGGGTCACACTCCAAGGGGGCCCCTGGTGGGCCCCGGTCGGTCCCTCCCACTTTCCCCCGATCGGTGGTTTTGATGCCAGCGCGGGTGGCTTGTGACCGCGGTTACTGTGGGGGAATGCGTCTCCACGTCGTCGACCACCCGCTGGTCGCCCACAAGCTCACCACCCTGCGCGACCGGCGTACGGACTCCCCGACCTTCCGGCGGCTCGCCGACGAGTTGGTCACCCTCCTCGCGTACGAGGCGACCCGCGATGTGCGGACCGAGCAGGTCGACATCGAGACGCCCGTGTGCCGCACCGCCGGGGTGAAGCTGTCGCACCCGCGACCGCTGGTCGTGCCGATCCTGCGGGCCGGTCTGGGGATGCTGGACGGGATGGTGCGGCTGCTGCCGACCGCCGAGGTCGGCTTCCTCGGGATGATCCGCAACGAGGAGACGCTGGAGGCGTCCACGTACGCCACCCGGATGCCGGAGGACCTGTCCGGCCGTCAGGTGTACGTCCTCGACCCCATGCTGGCCACGGGCGGCACGCTGGTCGCGGCGATCAAGGAGCTGATCCGGCGGGGCGCCGACGACGTCACGGCCGTGGTGCTGCTGGCCGCGCCCGAGGGCGTCGCGGTCATGGAGCGGGAGTTGGCGGGCGCCCCGGTGCGGGTGGTCACCGCCTCGGTGGACGAGCGTCTGAACGAGAACGGCTACATCGTCCCGGGCCTCGGTGACGCGGGTGACCGGATGTACGGCACCGCGGAGTAGGGCCCCTTCCTGCCGCCTCTGCCGGCCGTCCCCGCCACCGGAAACGGGGACGGGGGCAGCGGGCGTACGGGCTAGTGGGCGTCAGCGGTTGCGGCAGGCCGCGGCGGACGGGTCCGGCTTCGGGGCCGGGTCCGCCAGCGCCGTGAGGGTGCGGGTGGCCGCGTCCCGGGGGGCGAGCCGGGTGAAGGCCGTCCCGATGATCAGGTCGACGTCGGCGGAGGCGCGGGCGTCGGTGCGCTGACCGGCTCCCGCGAGGTGCGCGGCGAGCACCGGCAGCGCGCCCCGGGCCGCACCCTTCGCACCGACGACCAGGCCGGCGCCGGGCACCTTCTTGTCGTACTGCTTGGTGGCGTTGCCCACCTCGCCGATGGTGAAGCCGCGTTTGCGCAGCTCGTCGGCGGTCTTCTTGGCGAGACCGCTGCGCGGGGTCGCGTTGAGGACGTTGACCTTGACGGTCGAGGGCTTCGGGAGGCCGGCCGCCGCGCGGCCCACCGGTCCGGTCGAGGCGCCGGGTGAGGGCTTCGCGGAGGCGGGTGCGCACCCGGAGCCCGCGGCCTTCGCCTCGTTCCCGCCGCCGGTGAAGACGTCGACGAGCTGGAGGGTGCCCCAGCCGATCACGCCCACGGCGGTCAGGGACGCGGCGCAGGCCAGCACGACCCTGCCCCGTCGGCGACCCCGACGCATCCGTGGGTACTTGCCCCCTGTGATGCGGTACTGACCGCCCATGCCGGGGGGTGTGAGCATGCTCATGTGCGCAGCGTAGTGCCGTGCGGCGGCAATGCCTACTAAACGATCATTAGCGGGTGAACCGCGCTACCCGAAAGGGTCAACGGCGCCCGCCGCGTGCCGTGCGCGGATCAGTCGAGTTCGAGGACCCGGGCGTGGAGGACCTGCCGCTGTTGGAGTGCGGCCCGGACCGCCCGGTGCAGCCCGTCCTCCAGGTACAGATCGCCCCGCCACTTCACGACGTGCGCGAAGAGGTCGCCGTAGAAGGTCGAGTCCTCGGCGAGGAGCGTCTCCAGGTCGAGCTGGCCCTTGGTCGTCACGAGCTGATCGAGGCGGACCGGGCGCGGCGCGACGTCCGCCCACTGCCGGGTGCTTTCCCGGCCGTGGTCGGGGTACGGCCGGCCGTTTCCGATGCGCTTGAAGATCACACGGAAAGCCTACCGGTCAAGCCTCTCCGGGCGCAGCCATGGCGGGCCAGTGCGAAGGTGGATCATAACGCGTATCACGGTACGAACCGGTACCAGTCGCAGCGCCGTACCGGGAACAGGGGCCCGAAGGATGACCGAGAACGAGTCGAACGCGTCCGTGCCGTCGGCCGCGCAGGAGATCGCCGCCGGGTACGCCTTCACCGGCCCGGCGCTCGACCTCGGGGCGTTGCTGTGGGACGGCACCTGTCTGCCGGGGGCTCAGATCCGCGTTCCGCTGGCGATGCTCAACCGGCACGGGTTGGTCGCCGGGGCCACCGGCACCGGCAAGACGAAGACGCTCCAGCTGATCGCGGAGCAGCTCTCCGCGCAGGGGGTGCCCGTGTTCCTGGCCGATGTGAAGGGGGACGTGTCCGGGATCTCGGCGCCGGGCGAGCGGGGCGAACGGGTGCTGGGGCGGGCGGCCGAGGTGGGGCAGGAGTGGGAGGCGGGCGGTTGTCCCTGCGAGTTCTACGCCCTGGGCGGGCTCGGGCACGGCATTCCGTTGCGGGCGACCGTGACCAGCTTCGGGCCGGTGTTGCTGTCGAAGGTGCTCCAGTTGAACCAGACCCAGGAGCAGTCGCTCGGGCTGGTGTTCCACTACGCCGACCAGAAGGGCCTGGAGCTGGTCGACCTCAAGGACCTGCGGGCCGTGGTCGCGTTCTTGACCTCCGAGGAGGGCAGGGGGGAGCTGAAGACGATCGGTGGTCTGTCGGCGGCCACGGCCGGGGTGATCCTGCGGTCGTTGACGGCGTTCGAACAGCAGGGCACGGGGACGTTCTTCGGAGAGCCGGAGTTCGACACGGCCGAGTTGCTGCGCACGGTCGGGGACGGGCTGGGGGTGGTGTCCCTGCTCGAACTGCCCGCGGTGCAGGACAAGCCGCAGCTGTTCTCGACCTTCCTGATGTGGCTGCTGGCGGACCTCTACCACGACCTTCCCGAGGTGGGGGACGTCGACCGGCCCAAGCTGGTGTTCTTCTTCGACGAGGCGCACCTGTTGTTCAAGGGGGCGTCCAAGGCGTTCCTGGAGGCGATCACGCAGACCGTTCGGCTGATTCGCTCCAAAGGGGTAGGCGTCTTCTTCGTGACCCAGACGCCCAAGGACGTGCCCGCCGACGTGCTCGGGCAGCTCGGCAACCGGGTGCAGCACGCGTTGCGGGCGTTCACCCCCGACGACCAGAAGGCGCTGCGGGCGACGGTGCGGACGTTTCCCGACTCGGGTTACGACCTGGAGGAGTTGTTGACCACGCTGGGCACCGGGGAGGCCGTGGTGACGGTGCTCAGCGAGAGCGGGGCGCCCACTCCGGTGGCGGCGACGCGGCTGCGGGCCCCGGAGTCGCTGATGGGGCCGGTGTCCGGGGAGGCGCTCGATGCGGCGGTGCGGGGGTCGGCGCTGTACGGGCGGTACGCGCAGGCGGTGGACCGGGAGTCGGCGTACGAGAAGTTGAGCGCGCGGGCGGAGCCGGCACCGGCACCCGGCCCGGCCGCGGAGACCCCGAAGGCACCCAAGGCACCCGAGGCGCCGCGGGAGGACCCGACGTTGGTGGAGCAGGTGGTGGGGAGCGGGGCGTTCAAGTCGCTGGCCCGCTCGCTCGGCTCGCAGCTGGGGCGGGAGATCAGCCGGTCGCTGTTCGGGACGGCCCGCCGACGGTGACGGTGTTCGGTCCCGCCGACGGTGTCGGTGCGCGGTCCCGTCGGCGGTGATCGTGTGCGGGGTGCGGTCGGGGGCCGCATGATCGGGGTATGGACGTGAACCTTCACCTCGCGCAGCAGCCGGAGGCCGATGCCCTGCTGGGGCGCAGCCCGCTGGCCGCGCTCGTGGGGATGCTGCTGGACCAACAGGTGCCCATGGAGTGGGCCTTCGCCGGGCCGTACACGATCGCGCAGCGCCTCGGTGCCGACGATCTGGACGCCCATGAGATCGCCGCGTACGAACCGGAGGCGTTCGCCGCGCTGCTGTCCGAGAAGCCGGCGGTGCACCGTTACCCGGGGTCGATGGCGAAGCGGGTGCAACAGCTGTGCCAGTACCTCGTGGAGCACTACGACGGGCGGCCCGAGGCGGTGTGGGAGGGCGTCGACACGGGGCGGGAGCTGTTGCGGCGGTTGAACGAGCTGCCCGGTTTCGGCAAGCAGAAGGCGCAGATCTTCCTGGCCCTGCTGGGCAAGCAGTTGGGGGTGCGCCCGAGCGGTTGGCGGGAGGCGGCGGGGGAGTACGGGGAGCAGGGCAGCCACCGGTCGGCGGCCGACATCACCGGACCGGAGTCGCTGGCGCGGGTGCGCGCCCACAAGCAGGAGCTGAAGGCGGCGGCCAAGCGGGCCCGGGGGTGAGCGGGCGCGGGGCCCGGAAGGAGGTGCACGGGGGAGGGGAGACGGGGGAGGGGAGACGGGGCGGAACCGGGCTGAGAGCCGCCACAGCCCGGGTCCGCCGTCTGGCGCACGGCTCACTGGGAAGAGCCGTGCGACCACCCCCGCTACGTCGGGCGCCAGTACCCGAGGGACTTGACGCGCGGCTTGGGAACCGAGAGTTCCTTGCGCAGGTACGCCGTGAGGGACCGTGTGGTGACGGTGTCACAGGCGACCCAGACGTAGAACTCGTCGGTGCCCCGATGGGTGCGGAGGAGGTCCGGGAGGGTGGACCGGACCTCTTCCAGGAGTCCCGAGCCGGTTTCCCGGCGCGGGACGGTGCGCAGATCGTGCCGTGCGGGGTCAAGGCGCATCGGCAGTTGGTCGTCGAGCGGGTGCGCCGTCTCGTACCAGATGGTCGCGGACGCCCCGCTCATTTCGTCGAGGAGGGAGTTGATCGCCGGGAGGGACGCGGCGTCCCCCACGACGTAGAGGTGCGCGGGTGCGGGCTCGGGCGGGGTGAACTCCGAACCGTGGACGGTCGCCTCGATGGTGTCGCCCGGGCGGGCGGCACGGGCCCAGTCGCTGGCGGCGCCTTCGTGGAGGATGAACTCCAGGCTGAAGGTGCCCTTCTCCGGGTCCGGGTCGACCAGGGTGTAGCCCCGCTGGTGCGGCTTGCCCGCGTTCTCGAACCAGATCCGCACCCACATCGTGGGGTGCGTACCGGTCACGGCGAGCATGCCGCCGTCGGTGAGGTGCAGGCGACGCAGGCGGTCGTTGACCACCTCGGTGCCGGTCACGGTGAAGACGAAGTCCTTGCCGCGCAGCAGCTTGAGGACCGCCCCCTCCCATCCGTGACCCATCGCGAGCTCCCCGCCGTCGTGGTGCCCCCGGGGTGACTCGTAACCCCGGGGGCGTTGGAAGTTAGGTTAGCCTAACCTCTGCTATCTGGCGAGGCCGGATCTTCGGCGGGTCGTCAGGCGCCGTGCACGTACTCCTTCAGGTGCCGTGCCGTCAGGGAGGTTCCGCCGGCGGTTTCGACGAGTTCGGTCGGCGTGCCGGTGAAGACGACCTGTCCGCCGTCGTGGCCGCCGCCGGGGCCGATGTCGATGATCCAGTCGGCGTGCGCCATCACCGCGAGGTGGTGCTCGATGACGATCACCGAGTTGCCCTGGTCGACCAGCCGGTCCAGCAGGGCGAGCAGCTTGTCCACGTCCGCCAGGTGCAGGCCCGTGGTGGGTTCGTCCAGGACGTACGTGGAGGACTTCTCGGCCATGTGGATGGCCAGCTTCAGGCGCTGGCGCTCGCCGCCGGAGAGGGTGTTCAGCGGTTGCCCGAGTCGGAGGTAGCCGAGACCGACGTCGTTCAGCCGGCCCAGCACGGTGTGCGCCTGGCCGGTGGGGAAGAAGGCGTGCGCCTCGGCGATCGACATGCCGAGGACCTCGCTGATGTTCTTGCCGCGCAGCCGGTACTCCAGCACCGCGGGGGTGTACCGCTTGCCCTCGCACTGCTCGCAGACCGAGGCGACCCCGGCCATCATCGCCAGGTCCGTGTACACCAGCCCGATGCCGTTGCAGCCGGGGCAGGCGCCCTCCGAGTTGGCGCTGAACAGGGCCGCCTTGACGCCGTTGGCCTTGGCGAAGGCGGTGCGGATCGGGTTCAGCAGACCCGTGTACGTGGCCGGGTTGGAGCGCCGCGAGCCGCGGATGGGCGACTGGTCGGCGACCACGACGCCCTCCCGGTGGGAGAGGTGGCCGTGGATCAGGGAGCTCTTGCCGGAGCCGGCGACCCCGGTGACCACGGTGAGCACGCCCAGCGGCACGTCCACCGAGACGTCCTTGAGGTTGTGCAGGTTGGCGTTCTCGATGGACAGCTGCGCCACGGGCTTGCGGACCGTTTCGCGCAGTCGGGCGCGGTGGCCCAGATGGCGTCCGGTGAGGGTGTCCGAGGCGCGCAGCCCCGCCACGTCGCCGGTGTACTGGATCAGGCCGCCGTCCGTTCCGGCGCCCGGGCCGAGGTCGACCACGTGGTCGGCGATGGCTATGACCTCGGGCTTGTGCTCCACCACCAGGACGGTGTTGCCCTTGTCGCGCAGGCGCAGCAGCAGGTTGTTCATGCGCTGGACGTCGTGCGGGTGGAGCCCGGTGGTGGGCTCGTCGAACACGTAGGTGACGTCGCTGAGCGGGGAGCCGAGGTGGCGGACCATCTTCACGCGCTGGGCCTCGCCGCCGGAGAGGGTGCCGGAGGTGCGGTCGAGGCTGAGGTAGCCGAGGCCGATCTCCACGAGCGAGTCGAGGAGCCCGCCGAGGTTCTCCAGCAGCGGGGCGACGGAGGGGGCGTCGAGGCCGCGGACGAACCGTGCGAGGTCGCTGATCTGCATGGCCGAGCACTCGGCGATGTTGCGTCCGTCGATCCGGGAGGCCAGCGCCGCCCGGTTGAGGCGGGCGCCCCCGCACTCGGGGCACTCGGCGAAGACGACGGCCCGGTCCACGTAGGCCCGGATGTGGGCCTGCATCGCCTCGCGGTCCTTGGACAGGAACGAGCGCTGGATGCGGGGGACCAGGCCCTCGTAGGTGAGGTTGCTGGTGTCGACCTTCACCTTGGTGGTCGGCTTGTGCAGCAGGTCGTGCAGTTCGGTGTCGGTGAAGTCCGCGACCTTCTTCGCCGGGTCGTAGAAGCCGGAGCTGACCAGGACCTTCCACGGCCAGGAGTCGACGGCGTATCCGGGGACGAGGATCGCGCCCTCGTTGAGGGAGAGCGTGCGGTCCACCACCTGGTCGACGTCGATCTCGGAGGTCCGGCCCAGGCCCTCGCAGCGGGGGCACATGCCCTCGGAGCCGTTGAAGCTGAAGAACTGCGCCGTGCCCGCGTAGGGCTCGCCGAGCCGGCTGAAGACGATCCGCAGCATGGTGTACGCATCGGTCGCGGTGCCCACCGTGGAGCGGGAGTTGGCGCCCATGCGCTCCTGGTCGACGACGATCGCGGCGCTCAGGTTGCGCAGTCCGTCCACGTCGGGGCGGCCGACGGAGGGCATGAAGGACTGGACGAAGGTGGTGTACGTCTCGTTGAACAGCCGCTGCGATTCGGCGGCGATCGTGCCGAAGACGAGCGAGGACTTGCCGGAGCCGGAGACGCCGGTGAAGACGCTCAGTCGGCGCTTGGGGATGTCGACGGAGACGTTGCGCAGGTTGTTCTCGCGGGCGCCGCGCACCTCGATCAGGTGGTGGGCGTCCGCGGCGGCGACCGGGCCGGGCGGGCTCGCGGGGGGCGGGGCGGTGCGGTGCGGTGCGGTCGGCTGGTCGGCCTCGGCGGGCATGACTCTCCTCGGGCGCCTGGTGCGTGCGGACACGGAGTGCCCGGGTACTCTACTTCGTACAGGATACACAGTATTGAATACGATGTACGCAGATAATGTGCGTGCGCTGGGAGGTCCGGGTGTCGAAGACCGGGCGGGGCGGTGGACGGGCGGCGGACGCCACCCGCACGATGCGGCTGCTGTGGCGCGAGCCCGGCGCGGAACGCAGCGGGCGGGGCCCCAAGCAGGGGCTGAGCGTGGACGAGGTGGTCAGCTCGGCGGTCGCGCTCGCCGACGCGGACGGCATCGAGGCCGTCACCATGCGCCGGGTCGCCGAACGCCTCGGGGTCACCCCCATGTCCCTCTACACCTACGTACCCGGCAAGGCGGAACTGCTGACGCTCATGCTGGACTGGGCGTACCTGCGGATGCCCCGTACCGGCCCGGGCCCCGGGGCGCCCTGGCGCGAGCGGGTCACCGCCGTCGCGGACGACAACCGCGCCCTGTTCCTGCGCCACCCGTGGATCGCCGAGCAGGCCACCGTGCGCCCCGTGCTCGGGCCCGGGGTACTGGGCAAGTACGAACACGAACTGGGCGCCTTCGAGGGCATCGGACTCGGCGACGTGGAGACGGACTGTGCACTGAGCCACCTCCTCGGCTTCGTGGAGTCCGTCGCCCGCGGCTCGCTCCAAGCCCGGAGCATCCCTCGGGACACCGGCCAGAGCGACGACGAGTGGTGGGCCGCCCACGCGCCCCTGTTGGAGGAGGTGCTGGACGCCGAGCGCTTCCCGCTCGCCTCCCGGGTGGGCAGCGCCGCGGCCCACGCCTACCGGGGCGTGTACTCGGCCGAACACGCCTACGCGTTCGGACTGCGGTGCGTGCTGGACGGGTTCGCCGCCCTGGTGGAGACGGGCCCGGCCCTCCCCTGACGTGCCGGCGTCACCCGGACGGCTCCCGCGGGCTGCGCCCCGGGCCACCGCGACGGAGTGTGGGGGTGGTTGCTTCCCCGGACGGTGCGAGGTGGACGCGTGAGCGCGATGGACGTACCGGAAGACCGGCCGCAGGGCCTCGCGCAGGAGCAACAGCGGGAGCAGCAGGAACAGGAACGGGCGGCGCGGGCGGCCCGGGGCACCGCGAACCCCACCCTCACCTGGGTGACCCTCGCCCTGATGACCACCGCGTCGGTCGCCAGTCTGCGGGCCGCGCCGACCATGGCCGTCTACGGTCTCGCCTGCGTGTTCCTGTACATCGTGCCGGCGATCGTCTTCCTGCTGCCGACCTCGCTGGTCTCCGCCGAACTCGCCTCCGGCTGGAGCGGGGGCGTCTACCGCTGGGTCAGCGAGGGCCTGTCGAAGCCGCTCGGCTTCCTCGCCGTCTGGTGCCAGTTCGCGATGACGATCTTCTACTACCCCAGCCTGCTGGCCTTCGTCGCGAGCACGATCGCGTACATCATCGATCCGGCGCTGGCCGCCAACGGCCTCTACACCGCCATCGTGATCATGATCCTGTACTGGACGGGCGTCTGGGTCTCCTCGCGCGGCACCGGGACGCTCGCCGGGCTGTCCTCCTGGGGGCTGATCATCGGCACCCTGGTGCCGGGCACCCTGCTGGTCGTCCTCGGGCTCGTCTTCCTCGGCCAGGGCAATCCGTCCGCCGCACCGATGGACGCCGCCAACCTGCTGCCCCAGTGGGCCGGGCTCGCCAGCCTGGTCCTGATCGTCAACAACTTCCTCAGCTACTCCGGCATGGAGATGAACGCCGTCCACGTCTCCTCGCTCAAGGACCCGCCGCGGGAGTTCCCCAAGACGATGTTCCTGGCGATGGGGCTGGTGCTGCTGATCTTCATCCTGCCCGCGCTGGCCATCAGCTGGGTCGTGCCCGCCGACCAACTCAGCCTCACCGCCGGGGTCATGCAGGCGTTCGACGCCTTCTTCTCCTACTTCCACATCGGCTGGCTCACCCCGGTGGCGGCCGTCGCGCTGATCGCGGCGTCCCTCGGCGGGATGCTCGCCTGGCTCGCCGGGCCGTCCAAGGGCCTGCTGCTGATCTCCCGCGAGGAGGGCTACCTGCCGCCCTTCCTCCAGCGGCTCAACCAGCACGGCATCCAGCAGAACATCCTGGTCACCCAGGGGGTCGTCACCACCGCCATCGCCCTGATGTACGCCTTCATCCCGAACGTCTCCAGCGTCTACTGGATCTTCTCGGTGATCACCACACAGGTGTACCTAATCGTCTACCTGCTGATGTTCGTCGCCGCGGTGCGACTGCGCCGCACCCAGCCCGACCATCCGCGCGGATTCCGCGCACCCGCCCTGCCGCTGCTGTGCGGGGTCGGACTGCTCGCCTCGCTCGCCGCGCTCGCCATCGGGTTCGTACCGCCCTCGCAGTTCGGCGGCGGCAGCGTCTGGGTGTACGTCGGGATCGTCGGCGGCGGGCTCGTCGTCCTCGGACTGGTGATCCCGGTGGCCTTCCTGGTGTTCCGCCGGCCGAGTTGGCGCCGCACCGCGCCCGATACGGATGCGGATACCGATGCCGGTGAAGGGAGGAGCGCCCCGTGAGCCCCACCCGTTTCGCCGCCCAGCACAAGTGGATCTACATCGGCGCGATCGTGCTGCTCGTCGCCTTCGTGGTCATCGGACTCCTCCGCTACGAGGCGGTGCGCAGCAGCAACGAGGCCACCAAGAAGGCCAACCAACTCGCCGACATGCTGGAGGCCGACGGCTTCCGCCGCCCCGACACCGCCGCCGTCGCCCGGGCCCTCGGCACCGACGGCGGGATCGTCTGCCAGGACCCCGACTCCGCCCTCAAGTCCGCCCAGTGGAAGACCAACCTCTCCAACGGCACCACCGGCCCCGGTCAGCGTCCGGTGATCTCCGACCGTCAGGTCGTCGAGGCCGAGGCGATCGTGCTCAGCGTGTACTGCCCCGACCAGCTGAAGCAGATCCAGGACCGCATCGACCAGCTGAAGACCTCCGACACGGTACGGCGGTGACCCCGTGACCCACACCACCACGGACCCCGACGGGCTCGGCGCTGCGGTCGCCGACCTGATGCCCCGCGCCCGCGCCGACCTCGCCGAACTCGTTGCCATCCCCTCCGTAGCCGACCCCCGCCAGTACCCGCCCGAGGAGTGCGAACGGGCCGCCCGCTGGGTCGCCGACGCCTTCGCCGACGCCGGGCTGCACGACGTCCACCTCGCCCGGACGCCGGACGGCAGCCACGCCGTCCTCGGCCACCGACCCGCCCCGCCCGGCGCCCCGACCGTGCTGCTCTACTGCCACTACGACGTGCAACCGCCGCTGGGCGAGGACGCCTGGCACTCCCCGCCGTTCACCCTCACCGAACGCGACGGCCGCTGGTACGGGCGCGGCGCCGCGGACTGCAAGGGCAATGTCGTCATGCACCTCACGGCCCTGCGCGCACTCGGGGCGGACGACATCCCGGTGGGCCTCAAGTTCGTCGCCGAAGGGTCCGAGGAGCAGGGCACCGGCGGCCTGGAGGCGTACGTCGCCGCCCACCCCGAGGAGTTCCTCGCCGACGCGCTCCTCGTCTGCGACACCGGCAACGCCGCCGTGGGCGTCCCCACCGCCACCACCTCGCTGCGCGGCCTCGCCGACCTCGTGGTCACCGTCCGCACCCTGGACGGCGAGGTGCACTCCGGCATGTTCGGCGGCCCCGCCCCCGATGCGCTCGGCGCCCTCGTCCAGGCCCTCGCCTCGCTGCGCGACCCGCACGACGGCGGCACCCGGATCGACGGGCTCCCCGCCGACGGCACCTGGACGGGCGCCGGGTACGACGAGGAGCAGTTCCGTCGGGACGCCGGGGTCCTCGACGGGGTCCGCCTCACCGGGTCCGGCACCGTCGCCGACCGGCTGTGGGCCCGGCCCGCCGTCACCGTCCTCGGCATCGACTGCCCGCCCGTCGTCGGCTCCTCCGCCGCGGTGCCCGCGACCGCCCGGGCCCGGGTCAGCCTGCGGGTGCCGCCCGGCATCCACCCCGACACCGCCCGCGACGCGCTCACCGCGCACCTGGAGCGGGCCGTCCCGTGGGGCGCCCGGGTGACCGTCGAGGCGGAGAGCGGCGGCGCCCCCTTCCGGGCGGCCACCGAAGGACCGGCGTACGCGGCGCTCGACCGGGCGATGACCGAGGTCTACGGCCGCCCCATGGAGTTCCTGGGCCAGGGCGGCTCCATCCCGCTGTGCAACGTCCTCGCCCGGACGTACCCCCGCGCGGAGATCGTCCTCATGGGCGTCGAGGAGCCGCAGTGCCTCATCCACGCCCCCAACGAGAGCGTGGACCCCTCCGAGATCCAGCACATGGCGGAGGTGGAGGCCCGTTTCCTGCGCCACTACGCGACAGCGGCCCGGCGCCGGACGTGAGGGGACCCCCGCGGGCCACGCCCGTGCTCCCCGCGCTGGCGTGGCACGGGGGCGCGGCGGTGCGCGGGGTCCTGTACGCGCTGCCGGGCGGCCTCGTCGCCGCGTTCGACGACCCGGAACGGGGGCTCGCCCTCACTCTCGGCGGCCTGCCCGCGGTGGCCCTGGTGCTGCCGGCGAGCCGGCGCCACCGGGCGCTGATCGTGCTGGTCGGCTGCGCCGCCGGGGTGTCCGTCGTCCTCGGATCGCTGCTGGTGTACCGGGACTGGCTGGCCGTCACCGGGGTGTTCGTGCTGGCGGTGGGCGCCGCGCTGCTCGCGGCCCGGCGGGCGGGCGGGGTCCTGGCGATGGCGCTGTGCGTGCCGCTGCTCGGCGTCGGCTTCAGCTATCCGGAGGTGTCCGGGGCGCTGGCCGTCGGCGCGTTGATCGCCGTGGGCTCGGCCTACGCCTGGCTGGTCTCCCTGGTCTGGCCGCAGCGCCCGCTGCCCGGCCGGCACCTGAGCCTGCCGCTCGGCCGGGACGAGGCCCTGGGTTACGGGCTGCGGCTCGGTGCGGCGGGCGCGGCGGCCACCGTCGTCGGGCTCGCGCTCGCGCCCACGCACCCGGGCTGGCCGGTGGTCGCGGCCCTGATGGTGATGCGGCCCCGCCCGGAGATGGTCCGCCGCCGGGCCGTGGGCCGGACGGTGTCGGTCCTGGTCGGCGGGGTGCTGGCGCTGGCGGTGCTGCGCACCTTGCCACCGGACGGGGTGTACGGGGCGCTGTGCCTGCTGACCCTCGGCGGCGCGGGCGGGGTGCAGGGCAGCCGCTGGTACGTGCTCGGCGGCTTCACCACCTTCCTGGTGCTGCTGCTCCTGTTCCAGGGGGACCGGGGGACGGCCGGCGGACGGTTCTGGGAGCGGACGGTCGCGACGCTCGCCGGGGTCGGGATCGCGTACCTGGCCGGGACGGTGGGGCGCGGGGACGGTGCGGGGCGGGCCGGTGAGCGGTCGTGACGGGGGGGCGCTCGCGGGACGGTGCGGGGGGCGCGGGTGGTGCGGACAGTGAAGGTGGTGCGGGCGGCGCCGGGCGGGCCCCGCACCGCGTCCCGGACCCGCTGCGTCGCTGGGCCGCGATCGGCGGCACCGTGCTGGTCCTGGTCACCGTGTACTTCCTGATCCCGGCGCGTGCCTTCGGCCCCGAGCACCCGTTGGTGAGCTGGACGGCGTTCGCGGTGTCCCTCTTCGTGATCGCCTGGCTGATCCTCAAGCACATCCGGGACGTGCTGCTGGAACGCGAGGGCACCCACCCGGCGTTCGCGATCCTGGTGCTGATGTGCGTGACGGTGCTGGTCTTCGCCGTGGCGTACCTGGCGCTGGCGCGGGACCCGGGGGAGTTCGAGGGGCTCTACACCCGGGTGGACGCGCTGTACTTCACGGTGGTGACGCTCGCGACGGTCGGCTTCGGCGACATCACCGCGCACGGCCAGTCGGCCCGGGTGGTGGTGATCCTCCAGATCGTCTACACGTTCGTGTTCCTCACCGCGGCGGCCACCGCGGTGTCGACCCGGATCCGCTCGCAGCTCACGTCCCGCTCGGGCGGGCACCGTGGCGGTCGGCGAGATCACTGATCCGGGCGGCCAGCGCGGTGTCCTTCGCGGTGATGGCGCCGCCCGCGTCATGGGTGTTCAGCCCGAACTCGACGGTGGCGTACAGGATGCGGACGGCGGCGTGGTGGTTCGCCTGGTCCTCGACGGCGGCCACCGCGGCGTACAGGGCGGGCAGGTCGCCGCGGTCGGCGGTGAAGGAGGCGGTCAGCTCGCCGTTGCGCACCGACCAGCCGGGCAGGTCGGACAGGGCCGCTTCCAGTTCGGCGGGGGTGAGGGGGGTGCTGGGCATCGGACGGCTCCTCGGCTGTGCGGCGCTCGGTCGGGGCGGCGCGGGCCGGCCGCCCCTGCTGTTGTACACCTTTGGCCCCGTGGGGAGGTGGACCGCACGGGGCACGGCAGCCGGAGCGCGTCGAAGGTTGCCGGATGGCGGCATTGCCAGCACACGAACCAGTGGGTGACCATGTGCCCCCAGCGGAACGGGTGTGGCGACCCCGGTCCCGAGCGATCGGAGATGGGGTGAGCCAGATGGAGTGGGTAGTGGGCGCGGCCGTGTTCGTGGGCGGGTTGGCGATGACCGCGGGCCTGGTGATGATCGTGACGGGGCGGGCCCTGCCCGGGGTGCGCCGCTCGGGCGCCCGACCCCGGCTCCACGGCTCGGGCGCCCTGCTCATGGGCATGTCCCTGGTGGTGCACGGACTCATCGACTTCGACGTGCTGCCGGACGCGTCCTGGGAGGTCCGCTTCATCGGCGGGAACGTCCTGCTGTTCGCGGGGCTCGCCCTGATCGCCGCGAGTCAGCTGCTGCCCGACCCGACGGGTGACCGGAACCGCCGCCGGGTCGGCTCGCGCGGGGCCTGAGCGGTCAGCTGACCGGTGTCGGGCCTTCCTAGCCGTAGGTCGGTGTCAGGCTGACATGGTGCCCGGCGGAGCGCCCACCTGGTTCTGGTGGACCAGCGAAAGGGACTACGGAGGACGCCCCGACCGCTCAGAACGCGTACAGGTACACCCGCGTTCGGTCACCCTCCTTGAGCGGCTGGAGGTACGTTTCGATCCACTGCACCCGCTTGCGCCGGTGGTCGCCCACGCACGGTGGACAAACCCCCGCCCAGCGCGTTCCCGGCAGGGTTTGGGGTTCGGCCAGCCCGAGGTGCCCGAAGAGTTCGTCCTCCGGAACGACGTCCTGCTTCCTCGCCCGCACCGGTTTCTCTGAGCGTAGGTCCTTCGCGATGTCTTCCGCCTGCTTGTCCCGTGTGATGAAGGAAAGCAGGTAGATGTCCTCGCGCGGGTTGATCTGGACGGCGCCTTTGGCTCCGGTCGCGCGGTCGTCGTCCCCTGCCGCACTGGAGCACGCGGTGAGAAGGAGAGCGGTGGTGAGGGCATGTGTGGCACGGATGAACCTCACCGGTTCTAGATCACCGGGGGGCGGCCCAGGCGGGTCATGCGGGCGACCGTGCGCCAGCGCATGGGGCGGCGGGGGCCGCCGTTGGTGCGGACGCCTTCCCAGAAACCGCCGGCCCAGGCGCGCAGGCCGTCCCCGGAGCGGGTCCGGGCCAGGGTGAGCAGCGTCCAGGTGCCGAGGTAGGCGGGGACGAGCGGGGCGGGCAGGTTGCGCTTGGCCAGCCAGACGCGGTTGCGGGCGGTCATGCGGTAGTAGACGGCGTGTCGGGCGGGGGAGGTCTTGGGGTGTTGCAGCAGCAGCGCGGGTTCGTAGACGATGCGCCAGTCCCCGTCCAACGCCCGCCAGGCCAGGTCGGTCTCCTCGTGCGTGAAGAAGAACTCGTCCGGCCAGACGCCGACTTCGTCCAGCATCTGCATGGACAGGGCGTGACCGCCGCCGAGGAAGGTCGTGACCTCGCCGCCGCGCAGCGGGTCCGAGGCGCGGAGCCGGGGCACGTGGCGGCGCTGGGTCTCCCCGTGCTCGTCGGCGATGCGGAAGGCGACGATGCCGAGGCGGGGGTCCTCGCCGTACATCCGGGCGAGGCGGCTGAGGACGCCGGTGTCGACCAGCAGGCCGTCGTCGTCCAGGTCGACCACCACGTCCACGTCGCCCAGGCGCCGCAGTTCCTCGATGGCGACGTTGCGTCCGCCGGACACGCCCAGGTTCTCCGGCAGTTCCACGCCGTGCACGCCATCGGGCAGCTCGGGCAGTGGGGAGCCGTTGCCGACCACCACGATGCGCGTGGCCGCGAGGTCCTGTCGGGCCACCGAGTCCAGGAGGGCCCGCAGCTCGATCGGGCGATTCCCCATGGTGAGGATTGCGATGCCCATGCGCGGGTGACCCATGAGTGAACTCCGTCCGTACACCGTTCGACCGGGCGATCCTATCGGGGCACCACCGGGACCCCGTCCGGCCGGTACTCCGCTACTTCGCTAATCCGCCACTCGGCGCTTCGGCTGTCGCAGGGTGAGGACCATGACGTCGTACAGCGGCGAGTCCGGGAAGGGGAGCTTCTCGCCGGCGTGCCGGTAGCCCCAGCGTTCGTAGAGGGCGCGCAGGCGGGGGCGTTCGCGGCGGACGAGGAGTTGGGCGAGGGCCTCCTCCCGGTGCCGGATCAGCTCGTCGTGCATCGAGCGGGCGATGCCTTGCCCGCGGTGGGGCGCCCGGAGCATGTTCTCGCAGAGGGTGAACGTGTCGCCCTCGCGCGCCCGGAACCCGTAGGTGAACCCGACCGCTTCGCCCGCCACCCGGGCCAGTACGCATCCCCACTCCGGTGCGGTGGTGTGCCCGGCGAGCCGTTCTTCGAAGCGCTCCAGGGAGAAGAAGGGGTGGGTGGCGATGTCGTCCGCGTACACCTCGGCGTAGATGCCGAGGAGGGCGCCGCGGATCTCCGGCAGGTGCTCGACCCTGCGGTACTCGGTCGTCGGACGCTCCGTGGTCATGGGGGTCATCGCCTCGCCTTCTGCCAGGCGCGGGCGCGTTCGTCGAGGAGTTCGGCCGCGCGTACGCCTCGGCTGCGGAACGTGGTCAGGCGGCTGCGGATGGCGCGGACCTCGTCGGTGACGCGGGCGGAGTGCACGTCGCCGCACAGGTCCAGCGAACGGTGCCACGTGGTGCACGCCTCTTCGAGGTGGCCCTGCGCGGCCTGCGCACGTCCCTGCGCGGCCAGGGTGAGGGCGGTGATCCGCTGCTGATGGGGCATGCCGCCGCGGGTGCGGGCCGAAGCGGCGTAGTGCGTCTCGGCGTTGGCGTGGTCGCCGAGCGCTCGGAACGTCTTCGCGGTGTGGGAGGCCACCGTCGCGTGCGGCGAGCCCCACAGCCGGGCCCAGAACGGCAGGTCGTCCGGCTCGTCACGCAGGACGAGTTCATGGGCACTGCGGATCTGGGCGACGGCTTCCTTGGCGCGTCCGGCGACGGCGAGGGCGCGGGCGCGGGTCACCACGAACAGCGCTTCCGTGACGGGGGACACCCGGCCGTGGACCCGGGTCAGCGCGGCCTCGGCCAGCGCCAGGGTGTGCCGCGGCTGCCGTACGTCCATCCCGTTGTGGGCGAGGATGCGCAGGGTCCACGCGCCGTGGAGGTCGTCGCCGGCTTCCCCGGTGAGCGCGAGGGCCTGGAGGTAGTAGCGCTGGGCGAGGCCGTGCTCCTTCGCGTCGTACGCCTTCCAGCCGCACAGGTAGGCGACGCAGGCGGCGGTGGACAGCGCGTCGTCCCGGGTGTCCTGCGAGGCGAACGACGCTCGGCACAGGTCCGCCACGTCGCTGCGCAGGTACTGCACGACGGCGGTCCGCCCGTGCTGTCCTCCGTGGCGTTCGTCGATCTCCGTGAACAAGGTGGTCATGTCCCGCACGGCCTCGACCTCCGCGCGCCCGGCCCGGTTGCCCACCGGGCGGTGCGGTGCGCCGGGGGACTGTTCCCCGCCCGCCCCCACGCCCAAGGGCAGGGCCGCTGCCGTGACGCTGTAGGCCGTGTTCGTCAGGAAAGTACGCCGGTGGATGTCTGCCTCCCCGATGCGTGCGGTGGACCACCGGGGAGTGCACGCCCCAACGGAGCCAGTGATCCCACGGTAGCGGTTGCACCGCACATGGTGACGGTCGCACGACGGACTCCGGCGTTTCGGAGTCCGTGTCGGGTTCGACTCCGATCGGGGGGTTGAGGGGCGTGGGGCGATCGGTTGCCCGTTGTAAGGGGAAATGAATCGGTATGACTATTACTGCGAGTGTCGACAGCAGTCGCCCCGTGGCGACGCTCATCAACGTGTCCACCGTCGCCCCGTAACGCCAGGCCGAGCTACACCCAGTGGGAGTCCGAGGAGCGCTACCGGGCGGTGCTGGCCCGCCCGGAGGCCCGGGTGCACAGGGACCAGGCCGCGGTGATCGCGACGGACGTGCAGCCGCGGTTGTTCCGGGTCGAGTCCGTGCACCCGCGGTGACCCCGCGCCGGGCGCACACCGGCGGGCGGCGGTACGGGAGTTCCGTACCGCCGCCCGGTGCCGGGGTGCCGCCGTGCCGCCGTGCCAGTCAGTGGGTCGCCCCGTCGAGCACCCGCTCGGAACCGGGAGCCCCGGCGGCACCCTCCTCGGCGGCGGGCACCGTACCCGTCGCCGGAACGCCCCGCAGCAGCGTCCACACCAGTACCGCCGTCACCGCGGCGAACCCTGCGCTGAGCGCCGACGCCGTCTGGAGGCCCGAGGTGAACGCGGACTTCGCGAGCTGTGCCAAGTCCCCGGCGCCCTCGGGGAGTCGCGCCGAGAGGTCCAGCGCCGCGCCCAGCGTGTCGCGGGCCTCGGCGGGGGCGTCGGAGGGCATCTCGGCCCGGTACACGGCGGTCGCGACGCTGCCGGTCACCGCGATGCCCAGGGCCAGGCCCAGGTCGTACGCGGTCTGGCCGGTCGCCGCCGCCGCGCCCGCCTTCTCCGGCGGGGCCGCGCCGACCGCCAGCGTGGTGCCGAGGACACTGATCGGGGCCACCCCGAACATGATCACGGCCAGGGCCAGGGAGATCGGTACGACCCCTTCCACGACGCTGGTGACGGCGTAGCCGGCCAGGGCCACGGCCAGTCCGGCGAGGATGACGTGGGCCGGACGGGTGCGCTGGGCGAGGGCGGGCGTCAGTTGGGATCCGGCGACCAGTCCGGCGGCGCCCGGCAGCAGCCACATCCCGGCGGCCAACGGGGACAGGCCCGCGACGGACTGGAGGTACTGCGGGACGAGGTATTCGACGCCGTTGAGCGCGGTCATGCCGAGCAGCAGGGTCAACAGGGCGCCGGTGAACGTCCGGTCGCGGAAGAGCCGCAGGTCGAGGAGGGGGTTGGCGAGGCGGTTCTGGCGTCGGACGAACGCGACGGCCAGTGCGGTACCGGCGGTGAGCGAGAGGGCGGCGACCGGTCCGGGGCCGTGCGCCGCCACGTCCTTGACCGCGTAGATCAGGGGGAGCACGGCGAGCAGGAACAGCGCCACGCTCAGCAGGTCCAGCCGACCGGGGTTCGGGTCGCGGTACTCGGGCAGCAGCGCCTTCGCCAGCAGCAGCACCGGCAGCATCACAGGGACGCCGATCAGGAACACCGAGCCCCACCACCAGTGGTCCAGCAGGACGCCTCCGGCGATCGGTCCGATGGCCAGGCCCACGGAGAGTGCGGTGACCCACATGGCGATCGCCTTGGCGCGCTGTCGGGCGTCGGTGAACATGTGGCTGATCAGCGACAGCGTGGAGGGCAGCACGGCCGCCCCGGCGATGCCGAGCGCCGCGCGGGCCGCGATCAGCGTCCCCGGGTTGGTGGCGTACGCGGCGACCACGGACGCGGCGATGAACCCGAGCGAGCCGAACAGCAGCAGCCGGCGGCGGCCGATGCGGTCGCCGAGGGTGCCCATGACGACGAGGGTGCCGGCGGTGAGGAAGCCGTAGATGTCGGTGATCCACAGCAGTTCGCTGCCGCTGGGCGTGAGGTCCGCGGCGAGGTAGGGGGTGGCGAGCCAGAGCACGCCCAGGTCGGCGGTCATCAGGGTGACCGGCAGCAACAGGACCGCGAGGCCCAGCCAGGGGTACCGGACGGGGCGGGCGGCCTTTCCGGGGGGTGCCGCTTGTGCTCGGGGTGTCTCTTCGGAGGTCATGGCAGGAGCTTGGGCCCCACCGTCTCGGGAACGGTTCGGGCCGTGTTCGGGCCGCTTCCGGGTGCGTTCCGGGAGCCGCGCGGTCCCGTGAACGCAGGCAACGCCGTACGGCGACGAGTGCCGTACGGCGTTGCGTGGGGTAACGGGGGGTGGTGGGGACGGTGGTGCGTCAGAGGTGGGCGATCGCGTCCTGCGCCTCGTCGAGCAGGTGCCGGACGCGGTCCGGGCGGCGGTGCTCCGCCACCCCGGACAGCTCGGCCCCGTAGAGCACCTGGACCCGCGCGTCCTCGATGCCGCAGAACTCCGAGACGCCCACCCTCAGTTGCAGGTCCATGGCCGCGCCGAGCCCGGAGGTCTCGTAGTGCTCCCGGGAGCTGCCCGCCAGGCCGAGCCACACCATCCGCTTGCCGGCCAGCCGGGGCGTACCGCGTCCGTAGGCGAAACCGTAGTTCCATACGCGGTCGATCCAGCCCTTCAGCACGGCGGGGACGGAGAACCACCAGACGGGGAAGACGACGACGATGTCGTCCGCGGCGGCGATCCGGTCCATGTGGGCGTGGACCTCGTCGGAGTACTGCTTGTCGCGGTGCTCCCAGTCGGGTTCGTCGACCGGGGTCAGCCGGGGGTCGAAGCCCTCGGCGTACAGGTCGAGCACGTCGACGTCGCCGCCGCGGGACTTGAGTTTGTCGCGCAGCCGGACCGCGGCCTGCGCGGTCAGGGAGTCCTGCCGGGGGTGGGCGAGGACCAGCAGGGTGTGTCGGGGCGCCCCGGGGGCGCGGTCAGAAGCCAAGGCCGGACCCGCCGCTCGCGTCGATGTTCTGCCCGGTCACCCAGCGGGCGTCGGGCGAGGCGAGGAAGGCGACGACGTCCGCCACGTCGTCCGGCCGGCCCACCCGGTCGAACACCGAGTACGCGGCGGCCGCCGCCTTGGCCGCGGGGTCCGCCATCCACGGGTGGATGTCGGTCTCGATGGTGCCCGGCGACACGGCGTTGACCGTGATGCCCCGCTCGCCGAGGGTCTTCGCCAGGGTGAGCGTCAGCACCTCGACGGCGCCCTTGGTGGCGGCGTACGCGGTCATGCCGGGGAAGGCCACCTTGGTGACGCCGGAGGAAATGTTGACGATCCGGCCGCCGTCGCGCAGTCGGGACAGGCCCTTCTGGACGATGAAGAAGGGGGCCTTGGCGTTGATCGCGAAGATCTGGTCGTAGCTCTCCTCGGTCACGTCGTGGATCGTGCCGGGGCCGGCGATGCCCGCGTTGTTGACGAGGATGTCCACCCCGTCGGCGTGCTCGTCGAACGCGGCCCACAGGGCGTCCGCGTCGCCGGGGACCCCGAGGGCGACGCCGATCGCGAACGCCGAGCCGCCCGCCTCCTCGATCGCCTGCACGGTCTCCTTCGCCGCGGTCCCGTTCGCGCCGTAGTGGACCGCGACCCGGGCGCCCTCGGCGGCCAGCCGGAGGGCGATGGCCCGGCCGATGCCCCGGCTGCCGCCGGTGACCAGCGCGGTCTTGCCGACGAGCCGCCGCCCGGTGACCTGCTCGGCCGCCGCGGTGGTGGTGTGCGCCGTGTCGTTGACGTGCTCCATGGTTCCGTCCTCCGGTACTGCTGGGGGCGGGACTTCCGTTGTCCCGTCCGCTGTGGTCACAGACTGGAGCCCGCCGGCTCGGGTCGGGCTCGGGTCCGGTTCGGGTGAGGTTCGGGGGCGGAACGGCCCGGCGGGGGCCGGCGCGGAGATCGGCAGGATGACGCCAACCCGGCGCCGCGGCCCGGCAGCACCGCCGGCGTGCGCCGGGGGTGTGACAGGGTGCAAGGGGGTGCTGTCGGGCGCCCCCCAATGAGCGGACGACGAGGGGGCGGCGTGAACGGGGTGCACGACCGGAACACGGCGACGGACGGGGCACCGGGCCCGCCCGTCACGACCACGGGCGGCGGCATCCGGTTCGCGGTGCTCGGCGAGATCGCGGTGCTCGACGGCGACGGGAACCCCGTGCGCGTACCGGAGTTGAAGGTACGGGCCCTGCTCGCCTCGCTGCTCGCCGCCCATCTGGTCGACGCGGGCCGTCCGGTCGCCGCCCACCGACTCATCGACGACCTGTGGGGCGAGGAACAGCCGGGCAACCCGCTGCGCGCCCTCCAAGCGAAGGTGTCCCAACTGCGCCGCGTGTTCGACGAGGTGCGACCGGGCGGGCGGGCCCACCTCGCCTCCCGCGCTCCCGGCTACCAACTCCTCGTACCGCAAGGCGCGTTGGACGCCGACCGGTTCCGTGAGCTGGCGGAGCGGGCCCGGCAGGTGCCCGACGCCGACGCCCGCGCGGCGCTGCTCGCCGGTGCGCTGGACCTGTGGCGGGGCCCCGCCTTCGCCGACTTCGCCGAGGAGACCTTCGCCAGGACGGCCGTCGAGCGGCTGGAGGAGGAACGGCTCACCCTGGTCGAGGAGCGCTCGGCGGCCCGGCTCGACGCCGGGGACCACCTCGCGCTCGCCACCGAACTCGCCCCCCTCGTCGCCGAACACCCGCTGCGCGAACGGCTCACCGCCGTCCACGTCCGCGCCCTGTACCGGGCCGGGCGGCAGGGCGACGCCCTCACCGCGTACGAACGGCTGCGGCACCGGCTCGCCGATGACCTCGGCGTCGACCCGAGCCCCGAACTCGCCGCCCTGCACGGCGCCGTACTGCGTCAGGACCCCGAACTCAGCGCGCCCCCCGCCCCCGCCCGGGCCGTGGTCGCCCCGCGCACCAACCTGTTCGTGCCGCCCGGGGAACTCGTCGGTCGGGACGGGGCCGTCGCGGAGGTGGCGCAGCTGCTGACCGGGCGGCGGCTCGTCACCCTCACCGGTCCCGGCGGGGTCGGCAAGACCCGCCTGGCGCTGGCCGTCGCCGACCGCGCCCGCAACGACTTCCCGGACGGCACCTGGCTGGTGGAGCTGGCCCGCGACGGCGAACCGGTCGAGGCGGTCGCCGCGGCGCTCGGCCTGCGGGACGACGGCGTGTGGGGCGTCCAGGAACCCAGCAGCCCGGCGGAGAAGCTGGCCGCCGCGCTGCGCGGGACCCGGACGCTGCTGGTGCTCGACAACTGCGAACACGTGGTGGACGAGGTCGCGGGGCTGGTGGAGACGCTGTTGCGGCGGGCCCCGGAGGTCGTGGTCCTGACGACCAGCCGGGAGTCCCTGGCCCTGGCCCCCGAGACGCTGTGGCAGGTGCCGCCGCTCGACCCGGCGGGCGGCGTGCAGCTCTTCGCGGAGCGCGCGGCCTCGGCGGCGCCCGGGTTCGTGCTCGACGACTCCAACCGGGATGCCGCCCTGGCCGTCGTGCGTCGCCTCGACGGCATCCCGCTCGCCCTGGAACTCGCCGCGACCCGGGTCAGGGCGCTCGGCGTCGAGCGGCTGCTGACCCGCCTCGACGACCGGTTCCGGCTGCTCGACGGCGGTCAGCGGGGGGCGCCCGCCCGGCAGCGGACCCTGCGCGCCGTGATCGACTGGAGCTGGGAGCCGCTGGCCGAGGACGAGCGGGCCGTGCTGCGCCGGCTCGCCCCGCACCCCGACGGGTACGCGTTGGAGGGCGCCGAGGCGGTCTGTGCGGGGGACGGCGTCGAGGCCGCGGACGTGTTCGGCCTGTTGGCCCGGCTGGTGGACCGGTCCCTCGTCCAGGTCAGTGCGGACGGCTCCCGGTACCGGCTGCTGGAGTCCGTCGCCGCCTACGGCAACGAACGGCTGGTGGAGGCCTGCGAACTCGACGCGGTGCACGAGCGGCACCTCGCCCGGGACACGGCCCTCGCCGAGGCCGCGGTGCCGGGACTGCGCGACGGACGCCAGGCCGGGGTGCTGGAGCTGCTCGACACCGAGCGGGCCAATCTGCGCTGGGCCCTGGACACGGCACTGGCCCGCGGTGACGCGTCGCACGCCCTGCGGCTGTGCGACGCGCTCGCCTGGTACTGGGTGCTGCGCGGCCGGCTCGGCGAGGCCCGCCGGGCCCTGACCGCCGCCCGGGACCTGCCCGGCGGCGACCCCGCGGCCCGGGCCCGCGCCGCGGTGTGGCTGACCGGTGTGCGGATCATGTCCGGGGACGGGGCCGACCGCGCGGTGCGGATCGCGGCGGCGCTGGCCGAGACCGACGCCCTGGACGGCGGGGCGACCGGGTCGGGCGCCGTGCGGGCGCGCTGGTTCCTCGGCCACAGCCTCGCCGGCACGGGTGACCTGACCGCCGCCGAGGCGTTGACCGGGCCCGCGCTGGAAGGCTTCCGGGCCCTGGGCGACCGGTGGGGCGAGGCCGCCGCGCTGTCCGACCGGTCGGCCCAGCGGTTGCTCCGGGGCGATCTGACGGGCGCGGCGGACGACGCGGTGCGCGGCGCCGGGCTGTTCGCCGAACTCGGGGACGCCTGCGGACAGGTGTGGTCGGTGTACGCACGGGCCTCGGTCGCCGAGATCCACGGCGACTACGAGGCGGCCCGTGCGGTGCAGGAGGACGCGCTCGAGACGGCCCGCCGGTTCGGGCTGTCCACCCTCGCCGCCGACCTGCTCGCCGGCCTCGGCCGGATCGCCCTGCTCCAACGGGACTTCGACACCGCACGGGCCCGGCACGGGCAGGCGCTGCGGGAGGCCGCCGCGCTGGACTTCCGCGCCGGGGAGATCAACGCCCGGTTGGGGCTGGGGCTCGGCGCCCGTCGCGAGGGCGGCCTCGACGAGGCCGAATGGCAGTTGCGGCAGGTCCTCGACTGGCACCGCGAGGTCGGCCTGGAGGGGGCCAACGCCCTGGTCCTCGCCGAGTTGGGGTTCGTCGCGGAGTTGCGGGGCGACGTCCCGGCGGCGCTGCGGCTGCACTGCGAGGGATATCGGGTGGCGCTCACCACGGGTGATCCGCGGGCGGTCGCCCTGGCCCTGGAGGGCCTGGCCGGCGCCGTCGCCCCCGGCAACCCGGCCGGCGCGGCCCTGCTGTTGGGCTGTGCGGCAGCGACCCGGGAGTCCACCGGGGCGCCGCTGTCCCGCGCCGAACACGGGGACGTGGACCGGGCGTCCGCGCTGGCCCGCGACGCACTGGGCGAGGCCGGCTTCACCGAGGTGTTCGGCGGGGGCGGCCGGCTCACCCCCGAGGACGCCGTCCGGGCGGCCGGCGCGGGCTGAGGGCCCGGCGGGACCGCCCGGGAGTGTGGTCCCCTACGGGGGCGCACTGACGATCGAGGGGACACCGGGCCATGGCCGACCAGCACTGTTGCGAAGCGATGGACGACGCCGTGCACCCGCGTTGCGAGCGGCACATGCAGCCCGCCGTCTGCCCGGACGCGCTGATCGAGTTCAGCGCCAGGTTCCGGGAGTACGGGCTGCCCGTGCGTGACGGGGGCGGGGCGAGCGTCACGATCGACTTCTGTCCCTGGTGCGGGCGGCGGCTGCCCGCATCGCAGCGGGACGCCTGGTTCGACGAGCTGGAACGCCGCGGGATCGAACCCTTCGGGGACCAGGTGCCCGCCGAGTTCCAGGACGGGCGCTGGCTCACCGCGCCCCCTCAGGGCTGACGGGTCGTCGCTGCCGGTCCGGGGGGTTCGGCGCGGGCCGCGGGGCTGCCGTACACGGCGTACGCCAGCCAGGTGGGGTCGCCGTCCCCGCGGCGCAGGGCGCGCCGGGCGTGCAGGGACGCCTCGCCCAACGACCCGCCGTGGCCCAGGAAGTGGGTGTAGAAGGCGCGGGCGAAGTCCTGCGCGGCATCGGAGCGCACGGGCCACAGGGTGCCGACGAACGCGCCCGCTCCGGCCCGCAGGAACTGCGGGGCCCAGCCGAGGGTGCTGGCGAACCAGTCGATCTGGCCGGCGCTGCGGCACGCGTTGAAGAAGACCATCGGCCCGGACTCCCGCAGGGTGCCGGCATGGGTCGCGTACGCCAGGTCCACCGGGTCGAACGGGCCGTCGGCCATCGACACCACCGAACCCCGTTCCGTGGTGAACGCGTTGTGGCAGGCGAAGTGCAGCAGGCCGCGGTACCCGTCCTCCACCAGGGCCGCCACCGAGGCGCGGTCGTCCAGGACGCGGGCGCCGGTCGCTCCCGCGTCGAACAGGCGTCGCACCGTCTCGACCTCCCGGGCGGCCTCCGGCGGCGAGCCCGGCGGCACGACGAACGTCACCTCGGGCAGGGCGAGTCGGCGTACCCGCTGCTGGCCGAAGGTGCGACGGACCACGGGCAGCCACTCGGCCAGGAACCCCGGTCCCTCGGACGGTCCGTCCAGCGGGTACAGCAGCTCCCAGGGGACGAGGTCGTGCTCGCCGAGGACGGTCACCGAGGAGACGCGGTCCGCCTCGGCCCAGAACTGTCGGCGCACCGCCTCCGGCACCGCGGACGCCCACAGTTCGACCCCGAGGTTGCGCAGCCTTCGGGTGCCCGCGGTCCCGTCCGCGCCGCCCGGACCGGCGTCGGCCGCCGCCTGGCGCAGCTCCCGGTACACGCGTTCGGAGATCAGCCGGGGGTCCCCGCCGACGGTACGGAACGACTCCGGCGCGTAGCAGGTCTCGCCGATGAGCTGGAAGCTGTACGAGCCGTCCGCGCCGCGCAGCACCTGGAGCGTGACCTCGCCCGGGTCGAAGGCGACCGTGCCCAGGGCGGCGGTGCGGGGCGGCCCGTCCCGTACGGGCGCTCCGGTGCCCACCGACACCTGGGCGCGCACCTCGCCGAGGAAGGTGCCGCGGTGGAAGGCCCGCACGGTCACGGTGCGCAGTCCGGGTGCGGTGGTGCGCAGCCCGAACCTCAGTACGTCGGAGTCGGCGCCCGGTCGGACGGTGACCTCCTGTTGGAGGTCACCCAGCACGGTGAGCCCGGGGGCGTACACGGTGACCAGGAGCCGGGCCCCCTCGGGCGGCACGGCGAAGGCCCGCAGCGGCACTCCGTCCGTGCGGTCCGGCCCGTCCCGTACGAACTGCACGTGCAGGGGGACGCGGGTGCCCGGCGGGGCCTGGTCGACCAGTTCCACGACCATGCGCCGCGGGTCGGGGGGCGGTGGCTGCGGCTCGGGGTCCGGCACGGTGCGCGGGAAGGCGGTCTGCGCGGGGGGACTGCCGTACGGGGTCACCTGGGTCGGGGGGTCCGGGGGGCGGACGATGCCCGTGTGGTTCGTTCCCCCGTGCCAGGTCACGTCGGGTCCGGTGTCCGGCTCGGGGTCCGGCTCGGCGTCCCCGGCCGGTTGGGGGCGTGGTGTCCCGCCCGGGGCGGCTCCGGGGCTGACGGGGGGCGCGGTCCGGGCGCTGCTGAAGTCCATGTCCGCGAGGGCCCAAGGGGCACGGAACGCCGGGATCAGGAGCGGCAGGATCCCCTGGAACAGCAGCTCCTGTTCCCAGCGGGCGCGGGCTGCGGGGACCACCCGTTCGGCGAGCCACTGCTCGGAGGGCGGGTGCGGGCCGGCGTGCTCCCGTAACGCCCAGCGGGTCCAGCCCTCGCCGTACACCTCGTCCAACTCGGGTGCCGCCTCGGCCATCGCCCGGCGCAGCCGCCCCCGTTCCGCGTGCTCCCGGAGGTACGCGTACGCGTCGTACGCGCGGTCCGCCACCGGGTTGACGGAGTCCATCGCCTCCACCACCAGAGCGTGCAGATCCGCGTCCTCCACGTGGTCCGGCACCACGCCGGACCTGCGCAGCACCCGGACGGCGTCGTCAAAGATGCGTTCGAACGCCGCGCGGTCCTCGCGCCGCAGGGGCCGCCTGCCGCTCACGTGCTCTCCCCCGATCGGGCGTGCTGGGCACGGGGTCGTTCCGGGCGCCGGCGCGCGCCGACCACCCGGGGGAACCGACCCCGTACCGAGCGTAGTGCCGGGCGACACCCCGGCGCAGGGCGACGAGCGGGGTGCTCCGGTGCAACCGTGCCGCCCCGGTGGGCGTCTCCCTGCGTGACGTCCGGTCCACCCGCGGTCATCGGGATTGCTGTGACTCGGGGTCGATATCCGGCCGTGCTGGATAGGATCGGTACGCAAACGGCGATCGCTGCGCGGGGGTTCGGTTGCTCAGCTGGTCTGGCGAAGACATCCGGGACACGGGCCGTGCCCTGGCCGCGTTCCTCCTCCACGACGGTGTGGACGAGGTGCGGTTCGCGCCGGAGGAACTGGGCCGGATCGCGGTCCCCGCCGTCCTCGCCCTGCGCCGGCGGGTGTTGCGGCGCACCGGGACGCAGGGCGCAGCCGTTCCGCCCGGCGACGGCGGGCTGCTGCTGCGACTGGTGGACGAGGCGCACCGGGCGGACGCGCCGGACCTCGCCGAACTCCTGCTGAGCACCCTCCGGTTGTGGGACGGCGACGGGCCGGGACAGCCGCTCACCGGCACGGACGACTTCGAAGGCGTCCTCGCCCGGGTCGCCGCGGCGGCCCTCCAGCCGGGGCCGGACCCGGACGCGCCGCACACCGAGGACGGGGTGCCCGTCCTCGTCGCGCTGGCCCGGGCCGCGCTGGACGCCACTGCGGCCCGGCATGCGCACCGGGTCGCCGGTGCGGTCCGTGACTGGGGCCTCGACGAGGACGAACTCGCGCCGCACCTGGCTCCTTCGCAGGAGCTGCGGACCCGGGCCGCGGAGTTGGTCGACGGTGCGGAGCCGGCCGCCGCCGTGGTGCTCGGCCCGCTGCGGGACGCCGTGGCGGACGCCCTGGACCACGGGGACGTCGACCGCGCCGAGGCGGCCGTCGAGCGCCTCGCGCAGGAGCACCGGCGGGTGGAGGTGACCCGTCGACTGCGGGAGGCCGGCCGGGTCCTCGACGCCGGACCGGACGGCGCTCCGTCGGAGCACGACGAGCCCGGTGACCTGCTGCGGCTGCACTTGCGCACTGCCGGGATGTACGCCTCGGCCGGTGAACTCGACACCGCCGAGCAGTACCTGGACGTCGTCGAACGCGGCCTGGAGCCTCGACCCGAGCCCGAGCCCGCCCCGCCGCCTCCGCCGCCCGCCGCGGTGCCCGAGCCCGCCCCGGTGCCCGCGCCCGCGGACCCGGTGCTGCGCGCCGCCGCCCTGCTCGACCGCAGTTCGCCGGGGAAGGGCGCCGCCCTGCGCGCGACGCTCGACCACACCCACCGCTCCCGTCTCTGGCAGGAACTCGCCCTGGAGCTGCGGGCGGCCGGCGACGCCCCGGGCGCCGATGCGGTGTTCGCCCTGGGGCGGCCCCCGCTCCCGCCGCCCGGGCACCGCCCGCCGGCCCTGCCGTACGCGGCGCTGCCGCTCGTCCCGCTGCTGGACGACCCGGCGGGCAACGGCCCGGTCGGCGCCTCGCCCGGCGACACCGCCGCCCACTTCGCGCGGGCCGTCGCCGAGGGCTCACCGGTCGCCCTGGGCTGGGCCGTCGGCTGGTACGTACGGGCCGGGGACCCCGGCGCCGGCCTGGAGCTGTACCGGCGCCACGCCCACGCCCAGTACTTCCGGGCCGCCGCCGTGTGGAACATCGCCTGCGCCTACGCGGCCGTCGGCGACGACGGCGCCGCGCTGGCCTCCCTGACCGTGTTCGCCCGGATCCTGCCCGGCGCGGCCGACCCCGACCAGCGGGCCGCCCTGGCGGACTACTGCGCCCGGCTCGGCCACCCCTCGCCGCTGGTCGCCCCCGCCCCCGTAGCCGCGCCGGGCCCGCCGCCCGCCGCCGGCGGACCGCAGGGCGACCCGGGGGACGAACCCGCGCTCGCCGCCCGCGCCAAGGAACTCCACGAGGGCGGTCGCACCGAAGAGGCCGTGCGGCTCCTCGACGAACTGCTCACCGCGAACCCGTCCGCCCCCGCCGCGTACCTGTTGATGCGCATCCACCGCGAGCGCGGTGACCTGGCGTCCGCCCGCGAGGTGGTGCGCCGGATCGCCGCAGCCCGCGGCGAGCTGAGCTGGCGCCACCACGTGGAGCTGGCCAGGGTCGCCCTCGACCGCCGCTGCACCGACCTGGAGGTGGCCGGCGAACAACTCGCCCAGGCCCGGGCGGGCGGCGCCGGACCGCTGTGGACCCAGCCGTTGGAGGAGCGCCTGGCCCGGGCCTCCGAGCGGGGGCCCGCCGAGCTCGCCGCACCGACCCCGGCAGCGGGCGGCCCGGTGCGCTACGGGCCGCGCTCCACCGAGCCCGGGGTGGCGCAGGCGCTCCTGGAGGGACGGCTCCCGGAACTCCTCGAAGAGGCCCGCTCCGGCACCCCGCGCCCCGGCCGCGACCTCGGCACGGTCTTCGCGCACCTGCGGACCATGCAGCTGAGCGTGCCGCCGCCGGGCACCCTGAACCTCGTCATCAAGGCCGTCATGGAGGTCCGCGACGACTTCGCGGCCCGCGACCTGGCGACCTGGCTGATGGACAACCGGTACTGGGACGAGGCCGTGGAGGTCCTCCAGAGCTGTGTGCTGTGGATCTCCCCGGAGCGGCTGCCGCGCGTACTGCACCTGAGGGACCGGGCGGCGCGGGCCGGCGGCATCCTGGAGGAACTCAACCCGCCCTGCCCGCCGGTGCGGGAGGACGCGGGCAGCCCGGTGCGCGCCGACCGCCACGACATCCAGCCGCACATGTCGCTGATCGTGGAACCGGAAGCCTCGCTCGTCGCCGTCTGGCGGGCCCAGAACCCGCCCGCCACGGCCACCCCGAACGACAGGGCCGACCTGTGGATCGACGCCGTGCACGCCCACCCGGTCTGCCTCGGCAACGCCCTCGGCCAACTGATCATCGCCGGGCGCCCCGAGGACGCGCTGCGGCTGCACAGCACCTACGCCGACGACCTGTGGCTCACCGCGGGCGCCGCCTGGAACCTCGGCTGCGCCTACGCGGCGACGGGCCGGCTGACGGCCGCCGCCGACACGTACCTCTACCAGACCCGGGTCACCACCCGGCCGTTCACCGCCCGGCAACAGCACGAACTCAGGGCCCTGTTCGACGCGCTCGGCCGGTCCGTGCCGCGGCCCGCGCTGCGGTCCGCGCCCGTGGTGCGGCGGGCCGCCCCCGGGATCGCGCTCCCCCGCCCGCCGCGGGCCGCGCTGCACGTCACCGAGGCCGAGTCGACGGCCGCCCGGCTGGTGGCCCAGTGCCGCAACGAGCCGACCACCCACCACTTCCGGCTCGCCGCCGACGCGGTCCGCAAGGCGATCCGCCTCGACCGCGCGCACCAGGAGCGGCACGCGGCGACCCTGCGCGAACTGTTCGCCCTCCAGCCGCCCGAGCCGGCCACCGCCGCCGCCCTGGTGATGGTCCTGGAGACCGCGGGGCTCACCGCCGAGGCGTGGGCCCTGCTCGCCCGCTGGATCGACGACACCGCGGCCCACCCCGAACTGCTGGGCCCGGCGGTGCGCATCGCCCGCAAGGTCGGCACGGTCCGCCAGGTCCGGGACACCCTGCTGCGGCACCTGCGCCCCGACGTCGGCTTCGAGCACTACCTGACCCTGGCGAAGGCCGCCCACGAACTGAAGGACACCACCGGGCGGGCCCGTTACGCGCAACAGGCCCTGGCCCGCAACCCGAGCTGCGCCGAGGCCGCCTACCTCCTCGGCCCGCAGAGCAAGCGGGCCAAACGCGCGGTGCAGGCCGCCCCGGGAACCGTGACGCTGGACGCGTCGACCCCGCGCACGGAGGCCGTCGCCCTGCTCACCGACGCGTACCGCAGCACGGTGGGCTTCCTCGACCGGTACGCCCTCACCCGCTACCGGCCCACCCCCGGCCGCACCGCGCTGCTGACCGCCCTGCGCGAACACAAGCGGGCCCGGCTGGGGCGGCGGGCCGCGCCGGACGAACTGCTCGCGGATGCCGCCGACATGATCGCCGCGGCGGAGGCCGAGGACTGGGAGAGCGCCGCCGCCCACGCCCGGGAACTGGTCGCCGAGCGGCCCTGGCACGCGGGCATCGCCAACGCCGCCGCGATGTGCCTGATCCGGCTGCGCGACCTGCCGGAGCTGACCGCCACCGAGAAGGAGCAGGTCGACGGGGAGATCCGCGGGCTGTCCGAGATGGCGGGCACCCTCCAGGTCCGGCTGGAGATCCTGGTGCAACTCGCCTACGCCCGGGCCCGGTACGCCGAGGCCGACGCCCTGCTGACCGAAGCGCCCCGCTGGTGGCACAACGAGGACGACATCTGGGCCCAGGCCGGACTGCGGGCCGGCACCGAGATGTGCGGACGGCCCGTCGAGGCGGCGGAACTGCTCCTGGAGTACGGCAGGCTGTGCCCCGGTCCGCCGGGGAAACGGGCCGCGGCCGTCGCGGTGGTCCTCGCCGACCGGGGCGGCGCCCCGGAGCTGACCGATGCCGCGCTCGCCGTCTACCGGCGGGCCGTGGCCGGGGAGGGCACACCGGAACGACTGGTCACCGACGCGCTCGCCGCGGACCTCCCGGAGGTCCTCAACTCGGTGGGCGCCCCGGTGCTCCCGGCCGCGCAGATCGACCGGATCGCCGCCCACCTGAAGGGCGACCCGTTCCGGCTGTTGTCCTTCATGCGCCGCACCAGCCACCACAGCCGACAGAAGGGCCCGGAGCAGCGCCGCGAGTTGGTCGCCCGACGCCTCCACCTGTTCGACGTGTACGTGGCGGCCGGCCGCATCGGCGCCGGGGTCGTCCGGCTGCGGGAGGCCGCGGACCACGGGGCGAGCAAGGCGCAGGTCACGGCGCCGCTCCAGCAGCTGTGCGCCCGGCACGGGGAACCCGACCCGTCCGGTCGGGCCCGCAACCTGCTCGTCCAGCGGGACGCCCCCACCGAGCGGCGGCCCGCGCCCCGGGCCGCCGCGGACCTCGCCCACGAGGTCAAGGACACCCCGCTCGACGTCGAACTGCCCGACCGGGTGGCCCGTTTCACCAGCGTGCTGGCCGCCGGGGTCGACCCGCTGACCGGGGTGGTGGTGCGGCGGCTCGCCGGCTGCTGGGACCGACTGACCCGACTCGTCCTGGCGACCGCCCGGCTGGCCCCGGCCCCCGACGCCCCGACGGCCGCGGGCCCCGGCGCCGACCCCGCCTCCGTCACCGCACTGATCGCCCGCACCGCCGCCGCCCTCGCCGAGAGCCACCACCTGGCCGAGGACCTGCTGCTGCGCGAAAGCCCCTACCTGGACTGCGTGGTCACCGTCCAGACGGGATTGCGCGCGCACTGGCAGCGCACCGCGAAGCAGCAGTTGCAGCAGGGCGCCCCCCTCCTGGCGAAGCCCCGGGCCACCCGCATCGGGGACGGGCCCGTGGAGGTGGTGTTCGAACTGCGCACCGGACAGCAGCAGCCGCGGACCGCCGCTGTCAGCTGTGCCGGCGCCGCCCAGGAGTGGGAGGGCCACGGCCTGATCGCCCAGGACGCGAAGAAGGGGTCCCTGGTGGTGGAGGCGCCGGCGCCGACCGCCGAGGGCGCCGTGGAACGGGTGACTCTGGCGCTGCGCTGGCAGTTCCCCGACCAGGGCTGGTCGGAACCGGTCCGCTACGAGGTCGAGGTGGAGTTCCTGGAACGGCGGGACACGCTGCGGCAGCGGTTCACCCCGAAGATCTGCACCGGCAAGGAGATGTTCGTGGGCCGCCAGCGGGAGAAGGAGGAGATCCGCGGCAGGTTCGCGAACGCCGCGCACGCCCCGGTCGGCCCGCTGCTGATCACCGGCTCCCGCCGGGCCGGCAAGACCTCCCTCATCGAGGACCTGCGCCGGCTGCACAACCCCACCACCGGTGCGCTCCTCGAGCCCGCCGACTGGCCGGTGCCCCGACTGTTCCCGGTGCTGGTCAGCGGACAGTCCGCCGCCCACCCGGTGCGCAACGTCCTGCCGTTGATCGCCGCGGACGCCGAGTACCGGCTCAGCCGCCTCTACCCGCACCGGGGCCTGGCCCGGGCGTTGGAACTCTCCCAGTGGACGGGCGCACAGGCGGGCCTCGTCACGGTGTTCGCCGCCTGGTGGGAGCAGGTGCGCCGGGATGTGTGGCCCGACGAACGGGTCAAACCCCTGGTCATCATCGACGAGTGCCAGGAGCTGTTGCGCGGCTACCGCGACGACAACGAGGCGAAGCGCCAGGCCACCGGGGCGCTGCGGGACCTCAGCCAGCGCGGGGAGATCGCCCTGCTGTTCAGCGGCTCCTGCACCTACGCACAGCTACAGGAACTGCTGAAGGGCACCCCCATCGGCACCGACATGCCCCGCCCGCTGCCCATCGGGCTGTTGGACCCGATGGCGGCCATGCAGGTCATCCACCAGGGCTTCCACGACGACCAGGACGGCTTCGGCGTCGAGGTGCTGGACCGGTCGGCGATCACCGCGTACGAGGCCACCCTCGGCCACCCCTACCACCTGCACCTCCTCGGCGAGGCCCTGGCGGAACTCCTGGGGGAACGGGGCCGGCGGGTGGTCGATCCGGGGCTCGTCGAGGAGGCGGTGCGCGGGGTCGTCACCGGCGAGGGGGCCGTGACCGGGCTGCTCGACCAGTACGACGCGCAGGAGAAGGTGCCGCCGCTGCTGTTCGAGGTCGCCGACCGGCTCAAGGACAGCCGCCACGAGGGCGACGTCAAGGCCGGCTGGAGCAACGCCAAGGTCGACGAGCTCGCCGACTACATCGACCTGGGGCTGCTGCGCCGCAAGGACGCCAGCCTCGCCTGGGTCAACCCCATCGTGGAGCGCTGGTTCGACGGGGGCCGCCACCAGGAGTCCGTGGAGCAGGACCCGCAGCGGGCGATGCTGGAACGGGAGGCCCTCCAGGTCCTCGGCACGGACCAGCGCGGCGGCCACCCCGTCGCCCGGGTCCGGGACACGCACGGACAGCGGTACCGGGGGACGTTCCTGAGCGAGGGGGACCCGGGGGCCACCGTCGACCGGTTCGCCGAGGCCGCGCGGACGGTCACCGCACTGCCCCGGCACTGGCGGGCCTGCGGACGGTGGCTGCTCCAGGAGGACGTCGGCGGCCGGACCTTCGACCGCTTCCTCAACCCCGACGAGCCCGTCGCCCCCGAACAGGCCGTCCGCTGGATCGTCGACGCCTGCGAGGCGCTGGACGCGGTGCACCGCGGCTGGGGCATTCCGCACGGTGACGTCCACCCCGATCACCTGGCCCTCGTCGACGGCGAGGTGCGGATCACCGGCTGGGGCCACAGCGGCACTCCCGACCCGGCCCGCCCGGGCGAGGTCCCCCACACCTGGGACTCCGTCTACTACGGTCCCCAGTGCGAACCGGGCGCCCCGCGCACCCCGCAGCACGACACCGTGGCGCTGGCCGCGCTGCTCCACCAACTCCTGGAGCCGGAACGGCGCCTGCCCTGGACGACCGACACCGCGACACCCGACTCCGCGACGAAGGTACTGGTCCGCGGCGAGGTCGGCATGGTGCTCTTCGCGGTGCTCCAGGAGCCCCGCACCCCCTGGATCACCACTCCGGGGGCCCTCGCGGAGAAGCTGCGCGGCACCCTGCCCGCACCACCGGACCCGGCGGCGCCCGCGGGCACGGTCACCGTCATCAACCAGAACAGCGCCACCAGCCGCGCCGAGCAGCGCCGCGCCCGCTACACCGGGCCGGTCGGCGCCGTGACGGGCGACGGCGCCCGGATCGACGTCGGCTCCGTCGGCACCCCCGGCCCGGCCGCCGACACCGAGGCCCCGCCCGGCCCCTGACCCACCCGTGCAGCACCCACCCTCCAGGAGGCACCACCCATGGCAGACGTACGGAACACCTTCCAGGGCCCCGTCGGCAGCGTGTCCGGCGACGGCGCGAAGGTGAACATCGGCAACGTCGGCGACGGCACGGGCACCGTCAACGACGGCACCGCCCCGGCCGCCGCGGACTCCCCGGGCCTGCTCGCCCTGATCGAGCAGCTGCGCACCGAGATCGCCGAGGTCCGGGCCCAGCTGCCCGAGCGGGACGCTACGGAACTCGACGCCGCGGTAGCTGAGTTGGCGGAGGAGGCCGGTCAGGAGGAGCCTCAGCGCAGCCGGCTGCGGCGCTTCGCCCGCAACGTCCGCGACATCCTCGCCGACGCGGGCGAATCGCTCGCCCCGTTCGGCACGGCGGTCGGCATCTACACCGCGCTGGGCGGCTGAGCCAGGTCACGCCCCCCGGGTCAGGGCAGCACCACCGCACCCAACGGGCGCTGTCCGCCGGGCAGCCAGCGGGTCTCGCCCCGCGCCAGGTCCACGACGGTGACCCCGTCCCGGTACCCGGCGCGGGTGAACCCCGCGGTGACGTAGGCGGTGCGCCCGTCCCGGGACACCGTCACGTCCTCGTGGGGCCCGTCGAGCGGGACGAGGCGTTCGGTGCCGTCCGGTGCGCGGACCGTCAGCGAAGGCCCGCCCGTCGCCTCGCCCACCGGACCGGTGCCCACCACGAGCAGCGTCCCGTCGGCGGTGAGGGCGGCGCCGTGCTGGTGGGTGTCGGCGGTCATCCGCTCGACGGTGACCCGCCCGGTCCGGGGGTCGAGCACCGCGAGCCGTTCGCCCTCGAAGGGCAGCAGCAGCCGCCCGTCGTCCCGGACCGCCGCGTAGTGCGGCTTCAGCCAGGAGCCGAGGCCGCCCTCGGTGCCGTAGGGCGCGACCTCGAAGCGGCGGGTCGTCAGGGTGTCGGTGCGCACGGCGGTCACGTCGAACGAGTCGTGGTTGGTCGCGTACACCGCGGAGCCGTCCCGGGTCACGTCCACGTCGAAGGGTCGACGCCCCACCGGCACCACGTCGGTGACCTCGCGCTCCGCAGTGTCGATCACCTCCAGGACGCCCGGTCCGTCGGGCACGTTGACCCCGACGTACAGGCGCCGCCCGTCCGGGGCCAGGGCGATACCCATGCCGCCCCCGCGGTACTCGCCGTCCGTCACCGGCCCGGTCGGGGTGCGGTACGGGATGCGGCCGAGGTCCTTACGGGTCCGGGTGTCGACGACCGCGACGCCCTCGGCGGTGGCGACCCAGGCCCGGCCGTCCGACCCGAGCGCGAGCCCGTACGGGGCGGTGCCGACCCGGACGGAGGCGAAGGGTCCGTCCTCGGGGTGCAGGAACGTGACGGTGTCCGCTCCGAAGTCCGCGACGAGTAGTGTCCCGGACGGGGTGGCGACCCCGGGCGCGGAGTCGCTCGGCGCGGGTCCGTTCGCGGCGGGCGCGTCGGAGGTGCGACCCGCTCCACGGTCCGGTGTCTGGGCGCAGCCGCCGAGCAGCACGCCGGCCACCAGTACTGCCACCGTCGTGTACCTGGCGCGCATCGTTCACTCCTGTCGTGGGCCGTGGCTCATGGGTGCCACCTCCCACCCTGCCTCCCGGGGCGGACCCCCGGATCAGCGGCTCGGCCCCCGAAGACCCACCGCCCGGTGGACCCGGGTGTCGCCCGATCGGCTGATGCGCCGCGCAGCGGTGCGTGTCCCGGTGGGCGTGCGCTGTCCGGTGGGCGTGCGTCCCGCGTTCGCGCAGTTCCCCGCGCCCCTATCGGGTGCGTCCTGCTGGCGTGCGTTGCTTCCGTGCGGGTGCGTCGTGGTCACCCGCGCAGTTCCCCGCGCCCCTGAGGTACGCCCCGGTGGGCGTGCGCTGCCCAGCGGGCGTGCGTCGGGCCCCGATAGGGGCGCGGGGAACTGCGCGAGCAACCACCGCGCACCTGCACGGAACGGTGAACCCGCACCGGGACGCACCCGATGGGGGCGCGGGGAACTGCGCGAGCAACCACCACGCACCCGCACAGGACACGGCGCCGACAGACCGGCTACCCCACGGGAGTGACGCCCGGCCGGTCGGACACCAGCGCCCAGATGATGAAGATGTCAATCGCGATGACGACGACCGCCCAGACCGGGTAGTAGGGCAGGAACAGGAACTGGGCGACCAGGCTCAGCGAGGCCAGCACGATGCCCACGAGCCGAGCCCAGTTCGCGTTGCTGAGCAGCCCCCAACCGGTCACCGCCGCGATGACGCCGAGCACGAGCAGCACCCAACCCCAGCCGGTGAGGTTGATGTCGTACACGTACGAGCCCACCCGCTCGTACACGTCGTCATGGGCGATCGCGGAGATCCCCTGGAGGATCGCCAGGACCCCGTTGCACAGCAGCAGCACCCCGGCGAACAGCACTCCGCCGGCGACCCATCCGCTGTGCGGATCGGGCGCGGGGGCTCGCCCGTGGTCCCAGGGGGTGCCCCCGGCGCCCTGCGGTCGGCCCGCGTCTCCCGCGGGCGGAGGCGTGTCGTGGCTCATGGGGGACCCTTTCCTCGTGCGGAACCTCGGGTTCCCAACGTGGTCCGGGTCGCTGCGCACCGCCACACGGGCGACGCCGATCGGGTGACCCGGCCCCCGCCACCGACACCGGTCGGGACGGCCCCGCACCCGCCTAGGGTCCCGCGAGGAACCCGACCACCGCGAGGGCGAACAGCAGCCCGAGGCCCAGCCCGACCAGGACGCCCGTCGTCGGCCAGGACCACAGGACCAGGGCGAGCGCCGCCGCCCCCACCAGCCCCCAGCCCAGCGCCACCCGGTACCGCCGCACCCAGGGGCCCACCGGCCCCGACCGGAACCCGGCCCGGTCGGCGAGCCCCCGGGCCGCGCCGATCCCGTCCGCCCACACCTCCCGGACGAACCGGGCCCGCCGTCCGCCCCCGGTGACCCACGCGGCGAAGGCGACGACCACGCCCAGCGCCGCCACCACCCGCACCGACGACCGCAGGAACCGCACCAGCGCGTCGTACACCGATCCGGCGGCGCCCTGCGACACATGGGCGGGCAGCGCGTCGAGGTAGACCGCGCGGAAGACGGTGAGTCCGACGCCCAGCACCGCCACCGCGAAGGCCACGCCCAGCGCCCCGGCGATCAGGGCCTGCCTGCGCCGCCGGGCCAGCAGCACCCCGCCCGCGATCAGGACCGCCGCGATCACGGGCAGCCAGTCGCCCAACACCTGGAGCACCCGGAACCAGACGCGGACCTTCCCGATGTCGTCGGAGCGGGCCACCGTCAGCTCGGTGTGCACCTCGGGGATCTTCCCGGCGACGGTGATCCCGTCGGCGACGAGCCGCTGCTTGACCTGGTCCACGACCGGTCCGAGGTCCACCGTCACGGCGTCGTCGGTGAGGTGGACGGCTCCGCCGCCGCTGCCGGTGAGCGCCTTGTCCACGGAGTCGTGGGCGCGTCGGTTCGCCTCGGTCCACACCCGGGCGAACGTGTCCGAACGCGCCACGGCGAGCGCCTTGTCGTGGACGAAGCTCTGCACGGCTCCCTCCAGCGCGCCGCCGAGCCGACCGAGGGCCTTCTCCAGCCGGGGCCGGTCGGCGGGGGCGGCCTCCGACAGCAGGGCGGTCAGGTCGAGGTGGTCCATCAGCGCGGTGGTGACCCGGTCGGCCACCGCCCCCTGGACGTCCGGGTCGGAGGCGAGCGGGGCGACGGTGGCCACGTAACGGTCGGTGTTCCCGACCTCGTCGGCGGCCCAGGACGAGAGGACGGACAGCGGTGCGAGCACGCAGCCGACGGTGATCAGCAGCGCGGCGAAGAAGCTCCGGACCCGGTGGTGCCGGTCCTCGCCCCGGCCCGCCTCCAGCGCGGCCACCCGAGCCCGCAGCGCGTCGAGTTGAGCACCGTCGCCGTCACCGTGGGGGGCGTTCGCGCCGTGCCCGGGTGCGTCGCCGGCCCCGGGGGTGTCGTCCCCGGACCCCTCTCCACTGGCCATGGGCCCTCCTCGCCGTGCGGGCCGGCCCCTGGCTGTTCGGGGACACGCCCGTGCCCGTCAGGCTCACGCGCGGGGCGGCGACCCGCGACCCGGCCCGGCCCGACCGGGTGACCGGAACTTCACAGCCGTGGCACAAGCAGCCCCGTCGAATGCGACCGCCGGGATCTTGCCTGACACTTCCTCCACCAGGTACCTTGCATTGCATGGAACAAGGCGAGGCAAGCACGGAAGCGGCCGAGGGGAAGGTGGTGAGCCAACTGCGCAAGGGCGTACTGGAGTACTGCGTCCTCGCCCAACTGCGCGACGGGCCCCGCTACGGCGTCGAGCTGCTCGACGGTCTGTCCTCGGTCAAGGTCATGGCGACCAGCCAGGGCACCATCTACCCGCTGCTCACCCGCCTCCGCCGCGACCGGTCGGTGGACACCTTCCTGCGCGAGTCACCCAGCGGGCCCGCGCGCCGCTACTACACCCTGACCGCGACCGGACACGCGGCCCTCGCGGAGTTCACCGCGAGCTGGCCGCCCTTCCGCGAAGCCGTCGACCACTTCATCACCTCCGGGGGGACCCACTCATGAACGCCGTACCGACGACCCTCGACCACCCGCTCGTCCGCGCCTACCTCGACGCCCTCGACCGGGAGTGCGCATCCCTGTCCGCCGCGCGGCGCAACGAACTGATCGCGGACCTCAGCGAGCACATCACCGTCTCCGTCGGCCACCCGGCCACCGACGCCGAGGTGAAGCAGGTCCTCGACGCCCTCGGCGACCCCCGCACCGTCGCGACGGCGGCCCTCGCGGAGGAGCCCGCCCCGGCGGCCCGACCGGACGGCGCGGCGGCCACGGCCTCCAGGGTCCGGACCAAGCGCCTGCTGATCCTGCTCGCCCTCACCGGCGTGCTCACCGCGGGCAACCTGGCCCTCGGCGGGGTCGCCGTCCTCGTCGGACTCGTCCTGCTGTGGCGCGCGCCCGAGTGGCAGAACTCCGAGAAGGCGATCGGTACGGCCGCCGTCTTCGCCACTCCGGTCATCCTGTTCGGCATGGCCGGCCTCTCCGCGTTCGGCCGGCTCGACGTCACGACCCTGATGGTCACCGCAGCCGCCGCGCTGAGCGTCCCCACCCTGGGCAGCCTGTACCTGTGGCAGAAGGCGCGGCCGGCGTTCACCGCCTGAGCAGCACTCAGGTCGACGGGCGTACGGTCCTCTTCGCCAGCTCGTACGCGGTGCGCACCCCCGCCTCGGCGTCAGCGGTTCCCCAGAGGTGGACGATGACGACCCCCTCGCCCGAACTCACCGCGAACGCCCGCGACTTCCGAGGCAGCGCCTTCCCCGCCTGGTCCTTCTCGGTGTACACGACCTCCGCACCCGTGAACCCGCCGGCCTCGACCCCGGCGTACTCGGCCCGCGCGAGCCTGATGACGAAGTCGTCCACGAACGCCCGCAGGGCCCGCTCCGGATCGTCACCGGACCCTCCGCCCGCCCACACGCGCAGGAGCCCGGGGGTCGTCGTCCCCTTGGACGGCGGGTGGTGCGCGGGGCGGTCAGCCTGCCGGGTAGAAGACGAACAGCGTGCAGCCCGTCTTCGTCTGCGGGACGTGCGACGAGCCCGCGGGGGCGTGGATGAAGGAGCCGGCGGGGTAGTCACGGTCACCGTCGTTGAAGATCCCGGAGACCACGAAGACCTCCTCGGGCCCGGGGTCGTGGACGTCGATCCCCTCCCAGCAACTGTGCGGATCCATCTCCAACACCTGGGCGCTCGCTCCGTCGTCCCCGCGCCACAACGGACGCTGACGGATCCCCGGGAAGAGTTCCCGCACCGGGGCGTCCCGGACGTCGGCCCACACGTAACCGGGCTGGTTCTGTTCTGTCGTCATGGAACTCAGCCTGGCGGTCGGCCACACCCCCCACGAGTGTCAGGATCGACACCCCGGGGTACTTTCCTGCCATGCACCGAGTGGCGGCGCTCGTCCACCCACCACAGTCGACCTTCGAACTCGCCTGCGCGGCCGAAGTGTTCGGCATCCAGAGACGCGAACTGCCCGTGCGGTACGACTTCGGCGTGTGCACGGAACACCCCGGCCCGATTCCCACCCGCGCCGGGTACGACATGCTCGTGACGGACGGGCTGGACGCGCTGGAACGGGCGGACACCGTGGTCGTCCCCGGTTGGCCGCCCGCCCGGGAACCGCCCTCGCCCGCGGTCGTCGCCGCCCTGCTCCGGGCGCACGCCCGCGGAGCGCGCATGGTCAGCATCTGCTCCGGCGCCCTCGCGCTGGCGTACGCCGGGCTGCTGGACCGGCGTCGGGCGACCACCCACTGGGCGCTGGCCGCGGAGTTCGCCGTGCGCTTCCCGGCCGTCCGCTTCGACCCCGACGTGTTGTACGTGGACCACGGCGACGTGGCCACCAGCGCGGGCGCCGGCGCCGGCATCGACCTGTGCCTGCACCTCGTCCGCGGCGACCAGGGTGCCCGCTACGCCGCACAGGTCGCACGGAACATGGTCATGCCGCCCCATCGCGAGGGCGGGCAACTCCAGTACGCGGGCCCGCCGCACCCCACCCAGTTCGACAGCACGCTCGCCCCGCTGCTGGAGTGGGTCGCCGAAAGGCTCGGCGAACCGGTGACCCTCGACGGCATGGCCGCGCACGCGGGCGTATCGGCGCGCACCCTCGCCCGGCGGTTCGCCGACCAACTCGGCACCAGTCCGGGACGGTGGCTGCTGACCCAACGGATCACCGCGGCCCGTGAGCTGCTGGAGGGCTCCGACCTGCCGTTGGACGCGATCGCCCGCCGCACCGGCCTCTCCTCGCCCGCCAACCTCCGCCGACGCTTCCTCAACGTCCTCGGCACCACCCCGGGCGCCTACCGCCGGGCGTTCCGCACCGATCCGCCCCCGCGGACGTCCACGGGCCCTCACCGACCGCCGGCGACGTAGCCGAGGGCGGACTCGTCACCGCCCTCACTCGAGGCGTCGGCCACGCCCGCGCCTACAGCTGCGGACTCGTCCTGGTCCGCTGAACGGGGGCGGTGTGAGGTCCTTCGACGCCTCCGGTCAGACCTTCTTGACGACGATCGATTCCGGGACCAGCCGCTCCAGGTCATCCACGTCCGAGGTGAAGACGGTGACCTGCCCCTTCTGCTGCCGGGCGATGACGGCGAGCACCGAGTCGATCGCGTGCTTGTGACCGTGCAGCTTCGCGTCGGCCAGGAGCCGCCGGGCCTGGCGGGCCTCCTCCTTGCCGATGTCGGCGACGGTGAGCCGGGAGAGGACCCAGTCCCAGCGCTGCTCTGTCGTCCTTCCGTCGTAAGCCTCGACCAGGGTCATCGGGGACGTCACCACCTCGGCCTCACCCCGCGCCGCGAGGTCGATCCAGGCGATCATCCTCCGGTCGCCGCGCACGGCCAGGGACAGGGCCTCGCAGTCGAGTACGAAGACGCGCAGTGGTCGCGGACGCTGCTCACCGGTCCGCTTCTTCACGCGGCTTCCTCGGCGTCGTGGCCTCCGGGGGCGCGGCGCTCGTGCTCGGCATCGAGGTCCTCCAGCTCCGCGAGTGCCGTGGTGTGCTCGTCCTCGGTCACCGGGCCGTGTTCCTCTTGCAGCCAGTCCGCCAGCTCCCGCAACCGGTCCCGGTCGCGTTTGAAGCGCAGCGCCTCCGAGACGTAGGCGGACAGGCCCCTCTCCGCCGCCTCAGAGCGGATCTCGTCGAGGAGTTCCTCAGGGATCGTCACGGTCACCTTCTTGGTTGCCATACAAGTAACCATACTTTCCATAGAGCTATCCGTATCTCTCTGGAGGGCGGCGCGCGAAGACTGCCGACTCCCGTGCTGGAAGTGTTGAGAAGTGCTACCGTAGTTCATGAGAGAGATGAATAGCGCTTCTGGCTCCACTCGGGAAGCACTTCAGCTGGACGTCACCGCGCTGCGGGCCGAAACCCCGGGGTGCCGTCAGGTCATCCACTTCAACAACGCCGGCTGCGGTCTGCTCGCCACCCCGGTCCTCGAAGCGATGGTCGACCATCTGAACCTCGAAGCGCAGATGGGCGGTTACGAGGCATCGGCCACCCGGGCCGCCGAAGTCCGCGGGTTCTACCGGGAGACAGCCGCCCTCATCAACACCACGCCCGACAACATCGCCTTCGCCGGCAGCGCCACCCACGCCTACGCCAACGCCCTGTCGTCGATCCCGTTCGAGGCCGACGACGTCATCCTCACCACCCGCGACGACTTCGTCTCCAACCAGATCGCCTTCCTGTCCTTGCGCAAGCGGTTCGGCGTGCGCATCGTCCATGCGCCGGACGCGCCCGAGGGCGGGGTCGACGTGGCGGCGATGGCCGCGCTGATGCGTACCCACCGCCCGCGTCTGGTGTCCGCCACCCATGTCCCCACCAACTCCGGCCTGATCTCGCCGGTAGCCGAAATCGGCCGGCACTGCCGCGAGTTGGACCTGCTCTACCTGGTCGACGCCTGCCAGTCGGTGGGACAGCTCGTCATCGACGTCGAAGAGATCGGCTGCGACTTCCTCACCGCCACCTGCCGCAAGTTCCTCCGCGGCCCCCGCGGCTCCGGATTCCTCTACGTCTCCGACCGCGTGCTGCGCGCGGGCCACGAACCGCTGTTCATCGACATGCACGGCGCCCGCTGGACCGCACCGGGCGACTACGAGCCCGTGCGGACGGCGGCCCGGTTCGAGGAGTGGGAGTTCCCCTACGCCACGGTCCTCGGCAGCGCCGCCGCCACGCGCTACGCCCGCGAGGTCGGCATCGAAGCCGTCGAGCAGCGTGCACCGGCGCTCGCCGCCCGGCTGCGCGCCCGGCTCGAACCCCTCCCCGGAGTGCGCCTGCTCGACCGCGGCCCGCGCCTCGCCGCGCTCGTCACCTTCGGCGTGGCGGGCTGGCAGCCGGCGCCGTTCAAGGCGGCCATGGACACCCGTGGCATCAACTCGGCGCTCAGTTACCGCGAGTTCGCGCAGTTCGACTTCGGGACCAAGGGCATCGAATGGTGCCTACGGCTGTCGCCGCACTACTACAACACCGAGGAGGAGGTCGACCACGTCGCCGACGCGGTCGCGGACCTCGCCGCTGCGGGACGACGGTGACCACCACGCCCGCGCGCGCGGCCGAGCCGTCCTGGGCCCGCCCGGAGAGCCTCTGGCGCAACGGCGACTTCCTCAAGTTCTGGCTCGGCGAGACGCTTTCGCTGCTCGGTGCCCAGGTCACCAACCTCGCCCTGCCGCTGACCGCGATCCTCGCCTTCGACGCCACCGACGAGCAGGTCGGCGTCCTGCGCTTCCTCCAGCTCGTCCCGTACCTCGGTCTCGCCCTGGTCTTCGGGGTGTGGGTGGACCGGGCCCGGCGGCGGCGCATCATGCTCGGCGCCAACTTCGTCCGGATGGTCCTGCTGGCCCTCGTACCCGTCCTGTACTGGACGGACGCCCTCAGCCTGGCCACGCTGCTGGTGATCGCCTGCGCCGTCGGCGTCGCCTCGGTGCTGTTCGACGTCAGCTGGATGTCGTACGTACCCACGCTCGTGCGCGACCCCGAACGGTACGTCGAAGCCGGCGCCAAGATGGGGATGAGTTCCTCGGCGGCCGATGTGGCGGGGCCCGGGCTCGCCGGTGTCCTGGTCGGCGCCCTGACCGCGCCCGTGGCGCTGATCGTCGACGCGTTCTCCTACCTGGTGTCCCTGGTCTCGCTGCTGCTCATCCGCACCCCCGAGCCCAAGCCCCGACCGACCGCCGCACGACGGCACCTGCCGACCGAACTCCGGGACGGCCTGCGCTGGGTGCTGAAGAACCCGGTCCTGCGGTCGCTGGCGCTGATCGGGTTCTGCTGCAACTTCTCCATGGTCACCGTGTGGACGATGTTCCTGCTGTACGGAACGCGCGACCTGCACCTGAGTTCGACGACCATCGGCGCCGTCTTCGCCACCGCCTCCGTGGGCGGACTGATCGGCGCGGCGGTCTCCCGGAAGGTCATCCGGCGCTTCCGGCTCGGTCTCGTCTACCTGGTCGCCCAGTCGGCCCTCCTCGTCGGCCCGCTGCTGATCGTCCTGGCCGCCGGACCCCGGCCGGTGATGGTGGGGATGTTCGTCCTCTCCTTCTTCACCACCTACCTCGGACTCGGCGTCGCCGGAGTCATCATCGTCAGCCTGCGCCAGGTCAGCACCCCGCAGTCGATGATGGGCCGGATGACGGCGGTCTTCCGCACCCTGCTGTTCGGCGGCGGTGCACTCGGCGGTCTGACCGCGGGCCTGCTCGCCGGCCGGATCGGCGCCCACGACGCGCTGACGGTTGCGGCGATCGGCTCCGCCACCGTGCTGATCGCGCTCGTCCTGTCCCCCGTCAGCCGGCTCCGCGCCCTGCCGTCGGCACCGGAAGAACCGGCCCCGGCGACAGGGCCGGTGTCCTGACCTGCCCGGTCCGCGGGCTACTCCACCGGTACCGAGGCCCGTACGCGATGCAGGTGCACGAGCACGTCGAAGGTGCGCCCCAGCGAGACGGGCAGCGGCTCGTTGGGGTACGAGCCCGGTACGACGAAGGTGGGCCGGGAGCCGGACAACCAGCCACCGACGGCCGGATCGCGGCCCGCCTCGCGCAGATCGACGTAGTAGTCACGATGGCGGACCTGGTCGAGGGTGTGCTCGTTGCTGCCCGGCGCGGCGCGGCCGGTGGAGAACACCCCGTACTGCCCGGTCCTGCCGTCCATCGCCCGGTACTCGCCGCGGTGGATCGTGGTGCCGACCGCCAGGTACTCGCGTCCCACCAGCTCCCGCAGGAAGGCCCCCTGCACCTTCGGATGGGTGGTCGGGGAGGGCGACTCGTAGCCGAGGTGCGCGTTGTGGGCGGAGACGAGCATCCTGTCCCCGGTCTGCCGCTGCCACCACACCGTGTTCTCGGCCATCGCCCGGTCGCGGTGCCGGTTGTACTCCGCCTGCTCGACGGGGTCGTTCTGGTCGTAGGCGTACAGCTTCGTCACCTGCTGGACGACACGGGCCTCCTGGAGCACCCACGGGTCCACCGCGCCCGCCTGTTCGAGCAGCCGGAGGGCGGCCCGCGCATCGGCGTCGACGGCCCGGCGTTCGGCGAGCGGCTTGCCGGCCAGGGCCTGTATCCGTTCCCCCATGGAGTGGGGCAGGGCGAGCAGCGCGGCATACCGCTGCCGGAGTTCGGGCAGCAGCGCGGGACGGTCTTCGGCGGCCCAGGCGAAGACGCGCGCGTACTGTTCCCGTCCCACGTCGCCGATGTCGTTGCCCATGACGCGGACCTGCCGGTCGGGTGCGGCGGTGCGGTTGTACGCGCGCATCCAGGTGAAGAGGGCCAGGAACTCTTCGTTGCGCCAGTCCTCGAAGGAGAACTGGAACTCGTCGCGCATGATCTGCCGCAGATCGCCCTCGCCGGTCATGACGTACGCGTCGAGGCGGGCGCCCGCCGACCAGTGCACCTCCAGGGAGAAGGTCCGGAAGCCGCTGCGCTCCACCAGGTGCTGGAAGAGACGGTGTTTGAGCTGGAACAACTCTTTCGAACCGTGGGTGGCTTCCCCCACGCCGACGATGTTCACGCCCCCGACCATGCGGGACAGGGCCGCCAAGTCCCCGCTCGGGCCGCCCGGGGCGGCGGTGCGCAGCGGGTGTGCACGGCGTTCGATCCCGGCGACGACCCGTTCGGCGCGGTCGCGGGCCCCGGGACGCTCGGCCGCGGCGGCAACCGCGACGGCGGACGGGCCGGCAGCGGCAGGTGGGCCGGCGGCGACGGCGGGGGCCGCCGCGGTCAGGGTCGCGGCAGCCAGGGCGACGGCCGCGTACCGGGCCGTGCGGCGCCCGGGGACGGCGCCGGACGAGCCGGCTCGGACGGTGGTGATGGGATGGAACACAGGGCTGTCCCCTCAGTCGTGGGTACGGGAGGCGAGCCGCCGGGCGTCCCCTCGCTTCCGGCGCTGCGCCCTCATCCTGCGTTCCGCCCCGACCGTCGAAAAAGCGGTACCTGCTTCACCGTGCGCTAAATTCTGCTCATGTCGGTGATCGCGGTTCTGGTGGCGGACGGAGTGCCGGGCCACCAACTGACCACCCCGGGCATGGTGTTCCTCGCGGCCGGTCGTGCCCTGCGGCGGGCCGTCTACGACGTCCGGATCTGCTCGACCACCGGGACCGTCACCACCGGTGAACCGCCGCTCGACGTCACCACGCCCTGGGACCTGACGGCCCTGAGCGACGCCGACACCGTCCTGGTCACCGGCCACGACACCTTTCGCGAGCCACCCCCGCCGTCGGTGGCCGACGCCCTGCGCGGGTGCGCGGACCGGGGCTGCCGCATCGGCGGGATCGGTACGGGCGTCTTCACCCTCGCCGCGGCCGGCCTCCTCGACGGTCGCCGGGCCACCACGTCCTGGCCGCACGTCACGGAACTGGCCGCGCTCCACCCCCGGGTCGACGTCGTCCCCGTCGGTTCCCCCTCGGTCGAGGACGGCCCGTTCATCACCTCGGGCGCGGTCTTCGGCGGGCTCGACCTCTGCGTCGACCTCGTGGAGCGGGACCACGGGGTGCACACGGCCGCCGCGACCACCCGACGGCTGATCATGCCCCTGTACGAGAAGGTCACCGACGACCAGGAGGAGCTGGAACGCGAGATCGCCCACCGGACCGACATCGAGCCGACCCGCGCCTGGGCGGAGGCCAACCTCCACCGCCCGCTCACCCTGGACGACCTGGCGGCGCACGCGGGCCTCAGCGTCAGCAGCCTCACCCGTCACTTCCAGGCCCGGACGGGTCTCCCCCCGCTCCAGTACCTGCTCCGCGCACGGCTCCACCACGCGCAACTGCTCCTGGAGTCCACCGACACCCCGATCGAACAGATCGCGTCCCGGTCGGGCTTCGGCTCGCCCGCCAACCTCCGTCACCACTTCCACCGCCTCACGGGCACCAGCCCGCGGACGTACCGGACGGCGTTCCGCACGTTCACCGCGACGATGGCGATGCGCGAACAGTCAGGCGGCGTGCCCGGTGAAGACGACGGTCGACTCGTCGCCGTCCAACGCGATGTCGAGCGAAGCGTCGAGAGCCTTGGCGAGCCGGGCCAGTAGCGGCAGCGTGGGGACGGTCCCGCCGAGTTCGAGCTTCGACACCTGCGGCTGGGTCATGCTCGCCCGCCTGGCGAGTTCGCTCTGGGAGATGCCGAGCTCGGTTCGACGGTCGTACACAGCTTGGCCGAGGTCGAAGGCCATACGGATCTCGGTGCGCACCGCCTCCACCTCGGACGGCTCCTGCTGACCCTCGACGGTCGCGCGCTCGCGCGCGAGCCTCCAACGAGTGTGGTTCATCCACCTTCCTCCTTCCCCGTCTCGCGAGTGAACTCGCCATGGACGGTGTGGCGCTCTGCTTCGCAGAGCTTCTTCGCCTGTTTGGCGCGGTGCACTTCGGCGTCCTCACGCATACGCGTCTTGCGGAACACGGTCAGGAAGACGATGCGGCGGCCGGGAGCGAGCCAGTAGGTCAGACGGATGGCGTTGCCGTCGTGCCCCAGAGCGAACCGCAGTTCCCGTAACCCTTCGCCCAGGTGCCGGGAGTACGGTTCGCCGAGCGTCGTCGGTGCGTTGCACGCTCTTTCCACTCGAATCCGGGTCTGATTCCCTGATCGGGAGGGCACTCGGGTTCGAACACGAGGTGGGGTATGGAGCGCACGACTCAGGGGAAAGTACGGCGCAGCACGAATGACATTGGCGGGCGGAAGCCGGCCCGGTTCCTGGGCAGCCTATCGGTGCCAGTTCGGGAGGAACTGATGAGCATCGGCTCCCCACGGCAGTATGCACCCGGGGAGAAGATCCTGGTCGAAGGGGCGCCGGGTGATTACCTGGTGCTCCTGACAACCGGCCGTGTGAAAGTCACGGGAAGGCTCTGCAACGGGCACGAAGGCCTGATCGCCATCCGGGTCGGCGGAGACGTGGTCGGGGAGATGGCTGTGATCGACAACGTCCCCAGGTCGGCCACAGTGACGGCGTGCGACGACATCGACGCGCACGTCGTGGAAGGCCGAGCGATGCGACGTTTCCTGGACAAGCACCCCGAGGCCGCTATGCAGATCGTGCGACTCAGCAACCACCGCCTGCGCACGGCGAATGCCTGGCGCATCGCGTTCGGCGAGTTCCCGGTCCGAGTGCGGTTGGCCCGGGTGCTCGTCGAGCTGGCGGAGGACTACGGCCGGGCCGTCCGTTCGCACACCCTGATCTGTATCGACCTCACGCACACCGAACTCGCCACGTTCATCGGATCCCAGCGGGAGACGGTACAGAAGACGCTGGCGGGCTTCCGCGCCGAGGGGGTCATCACGACTGGCTGCCGCCGGATGGAGGTGATCAAGCTGGACCGCCTCCGAACGATCGGACTCCTCCCGACGACCAGTCGCTGACAGGACCGAGAAGCCCGCATTTTTACGGCCCGCTCCGAGGTTGCGGCATGTTTGCCCCACCATTGGCGTTCAGCACGGCCAACCGTTCCCTCTCAGCGAGCAGGTGATGGTTCACATGACGTCGCACCCGACCGCGCATCCCTGGAACGAGACCCGTCAGGAGGCCACCCGCCGCCTCTGCCTGGCGGCGGACATTGAGCAGTACAGTCGCTTCGACACCCCGGATCAGTGGGCTGCACAGGCCGAACTCGCCCGGGTGTTGCGGGTGGCAGCCGACCGCAGCGGACTTGACCACAGCAAGTGGTCCACCCAGCCGCAGGGAGACCTGGAGTTCGCGGTGCTTCCGCCCGGCACGTCCGAGCAACTGGTTCTGGGCGAGTACGTCACGTACGTGGCGGCCGAGCTCGGCAGCTACAACGCCACCCGCCCGCCCACTGGGCGAATTCGGCTTCGGCTGGCCATCGATACTGGCGTAGCTACCACGGCCGCTCTTGGCTTCTCCGGCCCCGCGCCAGTCGCGGTGGCCCGCTACCTGAACGCACCGGAGGTGAAGCAGACCTTGGCGGCCGCCGTGTCGGAGAGCCTGGCCGTGGTGGTGTCCGACCGGCTCTACCAGGACGTGGTGCGCTCGCGATCTCACGGACTCGCCCCGGAGCAGTACCGCCGCATCCACGTACAGCAGAAGGGGTTTGCCGGGTATGGCTGGCTCCGATTGCCCGGAATGGACCCGCAGGAGTCATGGCCGGGCGGGCGAGAGGACAGGCCGCGGCCCTCGGAGCGAGCGGGGGATCGGGAGCAACCGAGCTTTGTGCAGCACGGCATCCGCGGCACAGCCGTTCAGGCTGGCGTGATCCACGGGTCAGTCTTCCACAGGTCAGCACCTGGCGAGGCAGACTGATGAGCAGCGCCCCGCTCGCCGGTGGCCGCGTATCCGACGATAGCGCAGCGGGCAGCAACTGCCAGCAGGGTACCCAGGGCCTCTCCCTGCAGGGCCGGACCGGCGACGTGTACTACTACTACGCCGCCGCCAGCGAGCACCACCCCGCCACGAGTGCGCGGCAGCGCACGGCGGGCTTCTCGCCGGTCCCCTACGAGATGCTGCGCGAGGAGTTGCATCGGATCATCCGGGCCTGCTCGCGCATCGTGGACAGCCTGCGTGACGACACCGATGATTCGGGAGGCTCACCATGGGATTGATCCCCTACAACCGGGTGTTCGACGTACTGGAGCACCGGCATCGGCCCGCTGGCCTGCCCTTCCCGGTCACCACGGCCGACGGCCCGGCCCGGCTCTCCGCCCTGGCAGCCAGGCGGGCGCTGTACAGCCGGGCGGCGGACCCGCGACTCCGCGAGGAGATCTGGCACGAGGCCGTCGGCGCAGCGAAACGCGACACCAGCGCGGCCGGACCGAGCCGGTTGCTAGCACTGTGGCTGGCTCTGCCCGCTATGCGGTGCACCCTTCACAGGGTCGCGATCCGGTTCGCGGTCGACCGGCGGGAGCTGGAATCAGAGGCGTTGTTCGCGCTGCTGACGGCGCTCACCGACGTGGACCCGCAATCCCAGGAAGCAGGTCGCGCATTGCTGCGTCCCGCCATCAACCAGGTCTGGGCGTTTGCCCGGGCCTGTGCCCAGGAGCGGCCGGTGGCGGACATCGGGGCCCTGGCTGCCGCCCACCTCGCCGTGGAGGCGCCCCCTGAGCCGCCGGTCAGCTGCTGGCGGGATGACTGGGAGCTATGCGTGTCGCCGCCTGACCGGCCTGACGGCCTGTCGGCAACGGTGCGGTTCAGCATTGCACCGGAGCGGCTGGAGAGCTTCCGACTAGGCGAGCTGGCAGGCCACCTGGGCCTCGGAGAGTACGTGCACCGAGCGCGGCGCCCGAGCGACGGCCGGATCGGCATCCTGTCGCTGGGTCCGGGCGGAGGGCGGCCATGACCCCGCGTCCCGGCACCTGGCTATCGTTCGGGGAGGCGTTCGACCTCCCGCTGGTAGTCGACTTGCGCACCGCAGCCCAAGCGCTCGGTCTCTGCCGCGCCACCGCCTACAAGCTCGTCCACCAGGGTCGTTTTCCCTGCCGAGTGCTGCGCCTCGGGTGGCAGTACCGGATCCCCACCACCGACTTGCTTCGGGCACTCGGGATCGAAGAGCGCCCCGTCTACCCGGCCGACCTGCGAGCTGGTGCCGACTTCGCGGAACAGCGCGGCTGTGCAAGGGAATTCGAAACGGAGGACTACGCATGAGCATTGTGGCCGTCGCCGCTTCGGAGCCCGAGGAGGCGCGGACGAAGACCTGCTTCGTCATCGCGCCCATCGGCAACGAGCATGCCCCGGACGGGAGTCCGGAGCTCCTGGCCTTCGAGGAGAACCTGGAGATCTACGAGAAGGTGATCCTGCCCGCCTGCGCCAAGCACGGCATCGTCCCGGTCCGGGCCGACGGGATCGCCGACTCGGGCGAGATCACCGAGCAGATCTGCCGCCACGTGCTGCAGGACGACTTCGTGATCGCCGACCTCACTGGGGGCAACGCCAATGTCACCTATGAGCTGGGGATCCGGCACCTGACCGGCAAGCCCATCATTCACATCGGCGAGCACGGCGAGCTGCCGTTCGACCTCTCGCTGATCCGGACAATCATGTTCAAACGCAGCCGGACCGGGCTGGTCAGGGCGCGACGGGACCTGGAGAGCGCGCTGGAGGGCGCCTTATGCAACGGATTCGAGCCGCTTACCCCGGCCCGGATCCTGTTCGGGCTGCCCGCGGCGCCGCTGCCGGCCGAGGCGGAGCTGGACGACGACCCGGAGGCACCAGGGCTGATCGACAGGTTTGCCCGGGTGGAGGAACAGACCGAGGCGATGGGCGAGACCACGGAGGCGATCACCGGATTCATGACAGTGATCACCGAAGTTGTCCTGCAGATCGGTCCCGTGATGGAGCGGGCTTCCCAGCCCGGTGCGCCGATGAGCGCGTGGCTGCCGGCGATCTCCGAGCTGGCTAAGACGATCGCCGAGCCGGCCTCCGGTCTTCGCGAGGCGTGTACCCGTTTCGCCGGACAGATGGTGGAGATGGACGCTGCGGTCCAGACGGCGTTCGACGTCATTGCGGCGATGCCGCCCGAGCAGCGAGCCGGTTCGGCGACCGGTTTCCTGGTGCAGATGGTCAGCATCGCCGAGTCCACCCAGGAGGTGGTCGGCGTGCTTGGCGAGGTCGAGGTCGGTATGCGGTGGGTGGCGAAGATGAGCCGGGAGCTGCGGGCACCCGGTCGGGACATCTCGGCCGCGGTCAAGCAGGTCAACAACGCGGTGGCCCGGATCGCGGACTGGGAGCGCCGAGCCCGCGAGCTGATCTGACCGCGCGGCGGGTGGCCCTGACGATGGCTGCCAGGGTCCCCTGCCCATGGCTCTCGGCCGGGTGAGGCGCGATCGGTTCACGCCCCCTCGCCGACCCGGGATGCCGCCGTGCGGCTGAACGGGGCGGGCGTGGTCTCAGTGGGTACCGCCATCGAACGTGCAGGGGACTCGGATCGGTGATCCGGACGCTGTGGGACGGTCTCTGGCTCTCGAGAGACGTCGGCTCCCGAGACCTGGTCGTGGTCTGGGGTGCCGACGCTGTCGTGTGGGGATGCCGATGTAGCCACTGGAGCCGAGGAGAGTCCGGTCGAGACGGTGCGGAAAGCGCGAGCGGCCGTCCCCATGGGGTGCCTGGCGGTCCGGGTCCGGGACGAGCCGGGTCTGCTCTTCACCGCCGGGCGGTTCGCAGATCTGTTCCAGCACGAGGTAAACCTGGCTGGTCGCCGGGCTGGTTGGCGTTGCCGTTCGTGGAGGGGCTGACTCACTGAACAGGCCCCGGCGGCAGCCGGGCGAGTACCGACTTTGAGTACGACCTCGACTGGACCTAGTCGATCCCGGCTTCGGGCAGCAAGACGAGTCCGCGTTGCCGAAGCGTCTTGCTTAGCTCTGTCTGGATGCGGAGTCGCAGCACGAGCGCCACAAAGCAAAGTAGCCCTGACCCACGTAAACGCAGATTAGGGTTACTTCGTAGTGCCCGGTGAGGCAGGGCGGCGGACACGAGATCCGAACGCGTGAGGGATTGTCCCACACGTTTTCCAAATGTTCGTACGGGGGTCCGGCTGGGTTCGTACCCATCCTGACCTGGTGCGGAGCGTTCGGGCTGGCCTCGTCCGGACGGGCAACGGTCGGGGCCGAATGAGACCAGAACTGAGACCACGAGGCTGGGTCGTCTGCCGGGTTGGCAGCCTGATCCTGTAGCTGGTCACGGGCCCGCGGTGGCCAGATCGACGGTACTCGGCTCGCACAGGGTTTCGTGCCGACAGTGAGGCGTTGGCGACCCTCCCCAGGGCATAGGGACTTGCGATGGGGATGAGCCCCTCGATGTTCCGGAGGGGGAGAACGTGTCGAAAGCCGAGTTTGGGGCGCTGATCTTCGCTGCTTGGACATTGTCGATATGGGCCCTGACCATGACGGCAACCTCGCAGCGCCGACGCAACAGAACGATCTTGGAACGGATCTGCTGGGCTCATGCGCGGGCACACGCAACACGGCGCCGCGCTCACCTGGTGCGTCAGGTCCGGGACAGCTCCCTGGCGGCGCGTCCAGACCGTCCGACGCTGGACTACTTGCAGCGCGAAGACGTTCTGTATCAGGCGTCCCGGAGGGCACTCGCCCTCAAGATGGTCGTCCCCGTCGCGACATCCGTCTCAGCGGGTGGCGCACTTGCCGCAGCCATCCAACGCACAAGCTGGCACGTCTGGCGCGACGCCGTCGCCATAGGGGTTTTGGTGACGCCCATGTTGATCACTGCTGTGATCGCCTCGCTTGTCGCGAACCAAGGCATGCAACGGTGGACAACCGAGGCCATGACGGTCACGGTGCGTAGGGCCTATGAGGCACTTCTCCAGCCTCTGGAGGTAACGGGGAAGGAGCCTCCGGCGGCATCGCCCTTCAACTCTCCGCATGTTGCGGCAGTGCAAGCGTTGGAAGACTTCGCCATCGCGCTGGAGAGGTATGCCGTGCAACGTGCGCTTCCTGACGGCCGTAACCCCATGCCCCAGGTCGTGGCTCGGTTGGCAGCAGCCGCTGCTCTCGTGCGTGAACTTCGGGACGGGGTAGAGCTTGATCGGATCGACGGTGCGAAGCGTGCTCTGCTCGAAGTGGAACGAATCCTGAAAGTGCTCGCCAGCGGCCGGCTGCAAGATCTCGCACCTGGGGACGTATCCGCCGATGGGCTGTTGCACAGTCACCGCGAGCGCAGAGCGTGGCGGCAGCAGGTGCTGCGAGGATCTGCGTTCACCCTCTGTTTCGCTGGCATCGTCTTTGCCCTAGCTTCGTCAGCTGTGGGCGTCGCCCTGGCCGCAGCCGCCTCTGTGGGGGTAGTGGCTACTTGGGACAAGATCCTTCGTCTCTCCACCAACTCGGACGCGAATAGGCCAGCGAGCACCTGACCGCTGATGGTCGACTCGGATCAGGGAAAGCCGGCCCGTGTGCCCACTTCGCCTGTCACTTGGCGCGGTGAACGGTCTGCGGAAGGGCAATCAGCGGCATCGGGAGCGTTGGACGGAGACCTACGAGTCAGGGTGCCTCCCGGTGGACTTAGCGGCTGGCCGGCGGCCGTCTTGAGACCAGCCTGTGCCAGCTGCTGTTGATCACTGCGAGACGGTCGGGGCCGATCAGGTGAGTGCCGAATCCCTGCCTTGGAGTGCTAGCCCCGCGATGGCGGCGATCTGTCCGACCTGCTCTCGCAGCCGCGAGAGGTCTGCGGTCTGCTGCCGTCCCGCCACGATCTCGGACAGGGCGGCGATGACGGTTTCCTCGTGACCGGCAGTGCCGAGCACCTCGGCCGCCTGGCGGAGCAGAGTGAGATCGCGGTGTGGGACAACACGGGGGTGCAATGAGCGGCCACGTCCGTACCGCGCTGATCTCCACGGCCGGACACTGCAAGGTGGCCTGCGGATTCTGCTTCCGGGCCGACCGGGCCCACGGCTTCCTCGACACCCCGACCTACACCCGCACCCTGTCCCGGCTGAAGGAGACGGGCGTGGACGGGGTGTGTCTGACCGGCGGCGAGCCGACCCACCATCCGCAGCTCAGGCAGCTCGTACGACTGGCCCTCCAGTTCGGCATGTCGGTTTCGACGGTCACCTCGGCCCGCACCGTGACCGACGTGATCGCCCTCTCTCACGTGGCGGATCTCCTGGCCAATGTGACCGTCTCCGCGGATTCCCGGGGCGCGATGCTGCTGGGTCGAACCAGCCGTACGGCGGCCTCGGGTATCGACACGCTGCGCGCCATCAGCACCGAGACGAAGATCCTGCACGTCACCTGCTGGGACCTGAGCGACAGCGAGTGCCGGGCCCTGGCCGGCCTCGTGACCGAGGCCGGGGTGGAGGTCCAGTTCAGCCCTGTCGTTCTCGACGAGCATGCCCTGCGCCGCGACGGCATGCCGGTCCAGGAGTATCTGGCGCGGCAGTGGCTCGACGCCGAAGTACTGGGGCATTACTTCGACCTGTCCGATCGGTACCGGGGCTATCTCGATGAGCTGCGGGATCTTCAACTGCCAGCGGAGGGTGGGCGGCGGCGGTGCCGCTCGGCGACCGCGTATGTGTCCGCCGACGGCCTCATACGGCGCTGTCCCTACGGTCAGGCGTCGGTCAGTGTCCTCGCACCCCGTGCCGCGATCGGACAGTTTCTGACCGATCCGGCGCAGGACCGGGTGACCCCGGACTGCGCCGCCATCTGCCGCCCCTCCGCCACGCCCGACGACCGCGACGCGCCGTGCAGCGTGCCCGCGTGAGCACGGGACCGACTACCACGACTCCCTGGACCGACCGATGACGATCACGACACCCGATGACTTCACCCAGCGGTGGCGACAGCCGCCGAACTTCCCCCTCGACCTCCGCTTCGACTACCTGTTTCTGCCCGCTGTCGACTTCCTCGACCATCTCCGGCGAGACGAGGAGGTCCGGTTCACGATCCTCGGGGACGAAGACTGGCAGGTACGGATGGACCGCACCGCCGCCTTTCGGACCGCGCCGATCGAGGAGATCGTCACCTGGCCGTTCCGGCTGGTGCACTTCAACCTCAGCCGCTTCTACGGCGACCTCCTGGGCGGCTTCCAGGAAGACGTCATGATCCCCTGGCGCACCCACCTGTCCGCCCGGGGCTTCACCTGGCAGCGCCTGGCGCCGATCCTGTTCCTCTCCACCGAAGGCGCGTCCTCGACCTACCACAACGACAACTCACACGGCCTGGTCTGGCAGGTCCAGGGCACCAAGACCTTCCACAGCTACCTCGACCCCGACAAACATCTGCCGGCCGAGGCGGCCGTCATCGGGGAGACCACCGCCGAGGACCCGCCCGAGCATGATCGGGCGGACCGCCAGTCCATCACGATGCGGCCCGGTGACCAGCTATGGAGTCACGCCCTGACTCCGCACTGGGTCACCACCGAGTCGGCGCTCGCCATGAGCGTCACCCTCTCCCACGGCGGGCTGTGCCACCGGGGCCACTTCTCCGAGCGGGAGCTGGCGCTGCGGTCCTACTGGGACAAGAACCCCGGCGAGGCGTGGACGCATGATCTGCGCCATGTCCGCTACTGAGGCCGGGCCCCACGGCACGGGCGAGCGCTCCGTGTCGTGGGGCCCGGCTCCCGCCCGATTACGGGGTGAGCCGGTTCGGCCCCCGGAAGAGGAAGCTGGCCTCACGGATGGAGTCCAAGCCGAGCATGACCATCAGCACCCGCCCGAGCCCCATGCCGAGACCGCCGTGCGGCGGGCACCCGTACCGGAACGCGTTGAGGTAGTCCCGCAGCGGCTCGGTGCTCATGCCCTTCTCGGCGGCCTGCTTCAGCAGGACGTCGTACCGGTGCTCACGCTGGGCACCGGTGGTGACCTCCAGGCCCTTCCACAGCAGGTCGAAGCTGAGCGTCACGCTCGGGTCGTCGGACGGCCGCATGTGGTAGAAGGGCCGGATGCCCACCGGATAGTGGGTGATGAAGACGAACTCGTGCCCGGTGGCCTCCTTGATATGGGCCGAGATGCTCCGCTCGCCCTCCGGGTCCAGGTCCTCCTTGATCCCCTCCGGGTCCCAGCCGCCCTCGCGCAGAATCTTGTGCGCCTCGGCCATGGTGATGCGGGGGAAGGGCGTCGTGGGGACGGTCACCTCGATGCCGAAGTGCTCGGTGATCGCTTCACCGTGCGCGTCGGCTACCTTGGCGATGGCGTGGGCGAGCATCCGCTCCTCGAATGCCATCACATCCTCGACGCCGTCGATCCACGCCAGCTCGACGTCGACGCCGGTGAACTCGGTCGCGTGCCGGGAGGTGAACGACGGTTCGGCGCGGAAGACTGGCCCGATCTCGAAGACCTTGTCGATCCCGGCGGAGATCGCCATCTGCTTGTAGAACTGAGGCGACTGCGCCAGATAGGCGCTGCGGTCGAAGTAGCCGAGCTTGAAGACCTCCGCACCGGACTCCGAGGCCGTTCCCATGAGCTTGGGGGTGTGCATCTCCGTGGCGCCCTGCGCGTAGGCGTACTCGCGCATGCCCTGCTCCAGGGTGGTCTGCACGGCGAACATCAGCTGGGTGGCGGGACGGCGGCGTACGTCCAGGAAGCGCCAGTCCAGCCGCTGCTCCAGACCGGTGTGCTCGTCGATCGGCAGCGGGGTGGCGGCCAGGTTCAGGACCTCGACCGTCTTGGGGACGATCTCCAGGCCGCCCAGTTTCACCTGTGCGGCATCGACGACGCGGCCGGTGACGCGGACGGCGGACTCGGGGGTGAGGGATTCGAGCTGGGCTTCCAGCGGTCCGTCGTCGCGCCGGTGGGTTACCTGCACCATGCCGGTGCCGTCCCGTACGACGACGAATTGCATCTTGCTCTGCAGGCGAAGGGTGTTCACCCACCCGCAGACGGAGACGGTACGGCCAACGTGTTCTCGCAGGTCGGAGACGTGTACGCGGCTGTGGATCATTTCGGTCCTCCGAAGGACTTCGTCATGATCCCTTGGGAGTGCGGGCGAGAAGGGCAACTCGCGGTACCACCGCACTTTCGCCACCACCAGGTGGCGGCCTCGTTCGGACCCGGTCACGGGGGTCGGCCGGCGGGGCATGGGGCCACCGGACGTGGCCGTTCCTCCCCGCGCTCAGGAGGGTCTTCACCCTGGGGCGCGAGACCGCCTTCCCAGCTACCGGCGGCTCTCTCTGCTCGCGTGAACCCTGGCTACTCGTCTCCGTCAACGCGTTGCCCAGCAGGATACGGACCTCGCGGCCATGCCCGCAATCACATACGGCTCCGACTGGCTCAGAGGCCCGGGGAACGGCCTGATCGTGATCTTGGGCAGGGCGACGGGCCTTCGCCGTCACAACGCGACAGCGCGGGCGGAGGTGAGAGGGCATGACGCCTGGCCGATCCCTTGTCACACATCCGGCCCGGGGCGACGAGGCACTGCGGCGCGCACTCGAAGACGCCTCCATGGGCCGCTGGGAAGGCCCGCGCGACCTACTGATCTCCACCGGTCCTGACTGGGACCGGCGGATCTTCCGCCTCCAGGTCCTCGCGGAAGCCGGGGCGCGGCTCAGATTTGCCGACACCTGGGCGAGAGCCGAGCCCCGCTCACCCCACGCCTTGGCGCTCCTTGGGAACGTACAGGCCCTGCGCGCGATGATTGCTGGCCGGGACGCCGGGTGGGCCCTGATGAAGGAGGCATGGGCCACCTGCCGCAACGCGCTGAACGCGTGGCCGCAGGATGTGGCCCCGCTTGTGGTCCTGCTCGCGCTGCTGCGTACCCACGCTCCCGACCGGAACGCGCTCGGCAGCGTCTGGGAAGAGATCAAGCAGCGCGACCCCTGGAACCGTGAGGCCCACCACGAGGTGCTCACCTATCTGCTCCCCCGGCACCACGGGGCGCAGGGTGAGGCGGCCTGGTGGGCCGAGGAACAGGCGTCCATCGCTCCCCAGGGCCTACCCATCGCGGTCCTGCCCCTCACCGTCCTGGCGGAAGCACACCGGTCCCGCCAGGAGCGGGACCGAGGAGCGTACGGACTGGCCATTCACCCCTGGGTCGAGTGCCCGCAGATCGATCACGTACTGGAGCGGTGGTGGCGCTACCAGGCACCGCACCCGCACGCGTGCTTCGCCGACGACGCGAACTACCTCGCCCATGCCCTGTCGTACGCGAACCGGCACGCGGAGGCCCTGGAGGTCTTCGACGCGATCGGCCCCTTTGCCACGCATGTCCCCTGGTCGTACTGCGGCCGGGCCCATGACCTGTTCCTTCGGCACCGCGCCTGGGCCTACAGCCCACCGCGGCGCCGGCGCCACTGAATCCAGCCTTCCCCTCCGCACGAAGGACAGAAAACCCGTGCCCCTCGATGTCTCCCGCGTCTCCGACGAGGAACGCCTCAAGCAGCTCGGCTATCAGCAGACGCTCTCCCGCTCCATGTCCGGCCGCGCCAACTTCGGCGTCAGCTTCACGATTATCTCCATCCTGTCCGGCTGCATGACCCTCTACGGCTACGGCATGGACACCGGCGGTCCGGCGGTGATCATGTGGGGCTGGCTGTTCGTCGGCCTCATGACGCTCTTCGTCGGGCTCTCCATGGCGGAGGTCTGCTCCTCCTACCCCACCAGCGCCGGCCTGTACTTCTGGGCGCACCGGATGGCCCCGAAGCGCTCAGCTGCGGCGTGGGCGTGGTTCACCGGCTGGTTCAACACCCTCGGCCAGATAGCCGTGACCGCGGGCATCGACTTCGGAGCGGCCACCTTCCTCAACGCCCTGCTGGATCTCCAGTTCGGCTACGCCGCCACGCCCGCTCACACCATCACGCTGTTCGGGATCATCCTCGCCCTGCACGGCGTCCTGAACACCTTCGGCGTGCGGGTCGTCGCCTTCCTCAACGAGGTGTCCATCTGGTGGCACATTCTCGGGGTTCTCGTCATCTGCGGCGCCCTGGTGCTCATCCCCAATCGGCATCAGTCGGCTGGCTTCGTATTCGGCGAGTTCGTCAACAACACCGGCTTCACCTCCAGCGTCTACGTGGTGCTGATCGGGCTGCTGATGGCGCAGTACACCTTCACCGGCTACGACGCCTCCGCCCATATGACCGAGGAGACCATCGACGCGTCCACCGCAGGGCCCAAGGGGATCGTCCGCTCGATCCTCGTCTCCCTCGCCGCCGGGTTCGTTCTCCTCTTCGGCTTCACCTACGCCATCCAGTCCTACGCAGGGGCCCTCGACTCGGCCACGGGCGTGCCCCCGGCCCAGATCCTCATGGACGCCCTGGGCGCGGCGGCCGGCAAGTGGCTGCTCCTCGTGATCATCGTGGCGCAGCTCTTCTGCGGCATGGCGTCTGTGACTGCCAACTCGCGCATGATCTACGCCTTCTCCCGGGACGGCGCTCTGCCCTTCTCCAGGACGTGGCACAAGCTCAGCCCCGCCACCCGTACCCCCACCAACGCCGTCTGGCTCGCCACCGGCGGGGCCTTCGTCCTCGGTCTGCCCTACCTGTGGAACAGCACCGCGTACGCGGCCGTGACCTCCATCGCGACCATCGGCCTGTATATCGCCTACGTGATCCCCACCTTCCTCCGGCTGCGGATGGGTAGCCGATTCGAACGCGGCCCCTGGCACCTCGGTTCCTGGTCCACCATCGTCGGCACGGTCGCCATCGTCTGGGTGCTGGTGATCACGGTGCTGTTCATGCTGCCGCAGAGTTTGCCGATCACCGCGAAGACCTTCAACTACGCTCCGATCGCGGTCGGCGTCGTCCTGGCCTTCTGCGGTACCTGGTGGGTCGTATCCGCTCGCAAGTGGTTCCTCAACCCGGCCCATGTTCGCAATGCGGGTCGTAGCCGTGAAGAAGAACACACGCGCTCATAGACCGAATGCCCCGGAGCTCCGCCCGCCGGACGTGCCGAGCACGATTTGGCGGGGGCTTGGTGCGGACAATCTTGGCGTCTCCCCAGACCAGATCTGGCTAGCCGTATGACAGACGCGGCCGGTGGAAGGAGAGAACCTCCCCCCACCGGCTGCTCTTCTTAGCTGCTGGTCGTATTGCTGCTTGTCAGAAGGTGTACGGGGTGAAGGGGCGCACAGGCTCGATCGCGAGCCTGAGCAGATGGTCGAGGCTGGCTCGCTCGTCCTCGGTCATGAGTTCACGGGCGTTACCGAGGTTCCGCTTGTCGAGTCGTTCCATAAACGGGGCGAGGAACTGCTGCAGAGCGTCGGGGGCTTCCTCTTTCGTCCGGACGTACTCCATGTAGCGCGTGTGCTGTGTCTTGACCTCTTCAAGGTCGGCGCGGGTGGCCAGGGAGGCGAGGGTCTGTTCCTCTGCGGTGAAGGGGCGGCCGTCGCGATGGGACCAGGTGCTGGTGTCGCGGCGGTATGTGAAGTTGGTGTCGCAGAGCAGGGCAACGATCTTGGGACGGGCTTCGGTCTGGGCCACGCGGGCTTCCTTCCGGTATTCGGGCTGGAAGACCAAGGGTCCGGGGGAAGCCCGGTTAGGCGAATCGGGGATTGTCGACTACCTTGCCGCCGGTTGTTGGGCTCAGTGTTGCCGCAGGTATGGGCAGTTTCCATACGAATCAGGGCCGATTCCGTCGGCCGCTCCACCAGCGACGGAGACGGGTGCTTGGCCCACGCCACGCATCGATGAACTCGTCCACGTCGCGACCGAGCCTTGCGCCAAGAACGAGGGTCAAGCTGAGCAGTCCGAATACTGCAAATGTCCCGAGGGTGACCTTGTCCAAGGCCCAGCCTTTCTTGCGAGGCTGGACGGAACACGCGCGCGCTCAGTCCAGCCACCAGTAGGTGACGAACTGAGATCGCGCCGGTGCAGCGACTCAGGTGGTACTCCCGGTGCAGACCGGGCGATCTTCTCGGGATTTCGAGTCTGACAGGCACGCGGTTGCTCTCCGCATGAGAGGCGCGACAAAAGCCTGGGGCGTACCGGAAACTCCAGGATGGGGCCCCATTGTGGGCCCTACCTCTGGTGCCCTTTCGGGGCACCTACTGCCATTGGGCTGCCGCCCAATATGAGGGATTCTACCGCCAAGCCGTAGTCGGCACAGCCGAGTCACCCGATTGGGTCGAGGCTCGCCAAGGTGGGTTCCTCGCTTGTCGACTTGTGGGCAGTAGGGGCGTCACTCTGCTGGTGTAGCGCTGGTCAGGGTTGGTGGGGCCACCTGCCCCTGGGTGTCAGCGTCGTCGGGGGCGTGGCCCGGTTGGTGTCGTCGGTGCCTTGGTGAGCAGCGGGCCGTTGGCGAGGGGGGTGCGTGGTGGGAACAGGGTTTGGGTTGTACGGCTGCGGGCTGCTTCGGCGCGACGGTTGGCTACTGGGTTGCGTGCGGTGTGCTGGATGCGGGTGATGAGGACCCGGGCGGGTTGGCGTGCAGTGGTGAGTTCGCGCTGGGCGGCGGCTTCCCGCAGGAGTTGCTGTGGGTGGTGGCCTCGGGCTTCGGCGTCGGTGAGGACGGTGGCGAGGGCGGGCCAGGAGGGGTCGGTGAGGATGCGGTCGGCGTGGTCGGGGACGGCGGCGTGGATGTCGCGGGCCAGGACGCGGCGGGCGGGTTCCCTGGGCCGGCGGTGTTCGAGGGCGGCGAGCTGGGGTTCGAGGGCCTGATCGGCCGCTGCCTGGAGGTGCTGGACGGCTTGGTGGGCGGCGTCGGCCTGGTGGGCGTGGCCCTTCGCTTCGTGCCAGCGTCCGGCGATGATCGCGGCCCAGACGAGTGCGGCGACCAGGGCGGCGAGGGCGCTGCCGTCGGGGCCGGTGGCGGCGTGGGCGATATCCCGGGCGGCAGTGCGCAGGGTGTGGGCGGCGTGGTGTTCGGCCCGGATCTGTGACCGCTGGGCACGGGCGAACGCCCTGGATGCGGCTCGGAGTTCGGCTTGGAGGTGGGTGGGGGCTTTCTGGGCGGTGGCTTCGATGAGTTCGCCGAGTGCGGTGATGTGGGCCTGGGCGTGGGCGTCGTCCGCGAGGCCGTGCGGGAGGTCGTCGAGGGTGTCGACGGCTTGGTGCCAGGCGGTGGTGGGGTGGGTGCGGCGGGCGGTGGGGTGCTCCTCGGGGCGGGTGGTTTCGAGGCGGGCCCGGAGTTTGGGGAGGGTGAGGTCGGGGGCGAGTTTCCCGCCGGGGTGGAAGATCTGTTCGCCGTCCTTGTTGAGGTCGCCGGGGCGGCCGAGGGCGTAGCCGAGGAGGTCTCCGGAGGGCCCTCGGCGGGGTTTGACGGCGATGTCGTCGGCGGCGAGGTAGGCGAGGAGTTCCTCGGTGTCGGTGACGTGGGGGATGGCGGCGCGGACGCGGTCTTCGAGCCAGCGGCGGCTGGTCTGTTCCCAGCCGAGGCGGGCGGCTTTGTGCATCTCGGCCTGGGTGGGGGCGCGTGTGCCGGTGCGGTCGCCCTTCTCCAGCTGGCGCAGGCCGTAGTCCTTCTCGATCCGGCGGCAGGCGTCGCCGACGCGGATGCCGCTGTCGTGGAGCTTGGGCCGGCGGCCGTCTTCGCGGACGGTGGTGGCGAGGATGTGGATGTGGTCGTCGGCGTGGCGGACGGCGATCCAGCGGCATGCGAGGTCGTCCCCGGGCGGGGCGATGCCGGCGGCTTCGACGATGCGCTGGGCGATCTCGCCCCACTCGGCGTCGGAGAGGTGCCGGTCCTCGGGTGCGGCGCGGACGGGGCAGTGCCAGACGTGGTCGGTGACCTTCTTGCCGAACTCGCTGTTGCGGAGGTGGACGGGTTCGTCGAGGTGGCGGGCGAGCTGGGTGAGGGTGGCGTTCTCGTTGCGGCCGGGGTCGGGCATGCCCAGGGTGGCGAATGCGGCGACGATGTGGGGGTCGAAGTGCTGGTCGTGGGTGTCGAGGCTGTAGAGGTAGGCGAGGAGTCCGCGGGTGTTGGACCCGGCTGGTTTGATGGCGGCGATCACGCGGCGAGGTCCGTTCCGGTATCGGCCGGCCGGAGGGCTTCGGCGATCAGCTCCAGCAGTTCCTGGACTTCGGTGAGGCGCTGCCGGATGTCGGGCGGGGTCCGGTCGCTGTTCAGGGCGCGAGCGATCTGGTTGATGTTGTTGCCGGTGCGGTTGAGCTGACGCAGGACCTGGGCGCGGAACATGTGGGTGCGGCGGCGGTCCTCGGACAGCGGGAGGTTGGCGGTGAACCGGCCGGATACGAAGGCGAGGACGATGTCGGCGGCGAAGCCCGACTCACCCTTGTAACCGTGCTCGGCGGCGGCCTCCTGGAGGAGCAGGCGCTCAGCGTTGGTGAACCGCAGTGGGCCGACGCGGATGGTGCGTTTGGTGCCAGTGAAACGACGGATCGCGGGCTGGACAGCCGTCACGGTCGACTCGTCGGACACGGGCGCGGTGATGGTTGCGGGGTGGAGGATCTGCTGCTGGACGACGTGGAGTGTGTCCGGTTCGGGGCCGCCCTCGGTCCCGAACCCCTGGTCCGGCGCCCCCTGGCGCAGGGCCGTCTCCGCCACCCCTGGGGCGGAGATTCCCGAAGACCGGCCCTGAGTCGGACTCGGGGTACTACTGGCTCCGCCCGGGGCAACGCTGGTGAATGCCCGTCGAAGACGGGCCAGCAGCTTCGGCGACTTCACCGGACGCGGGACGGCGTGTTCTGCGGCGGTTGGGGTGTGCGGGTCGTGTTTCACGGTGGACATCCAAAGCGGGAGACTGCGGCAGGGTGAAGCGGGCGGGACCCGTAACTCGGGGTCCGGTGCTGCCCCACAGGTGTGGACGGGCGGTGGGGATGGCGAGGGGCTGCGGGGTGGGGGTGGTCGGAAGGGTTCCGACCACCCCGTCTGTTCCGGTCGAGCGCCGGTCAGCCGTCGATGAGACTGGTCTCGGATTCGGCCCGCAGGGTGTTCATGACCTCGGTCAGCCGCTCGCCACCGACCTTGAGGCCCTTGTCCCTGATCGCTTGCAGTACGACGGAGCGGGAGACACGACCGTGCTCGGCGACGGCGATCCGGCCGATCTCCACCAACTCGTCGAGGGTCGCGTCCGCAGGCCGCCCACCCCGTCGGATCGTTGCCGGTTCGCTGGTGAGCTGCCCCGGAGCAGGGACGTGCAGCAGCGAATGCGGAGCCTCGGCGGTGGTGGTGGTTTCGCGGGTGATGAGGATGTGCAGGTGGACGGCTCCGGCGAGTGCGAGCGGGGCGAGGGTGGACAGAATGCCGACGGTGAGGTCGCTCAGGTGCAGCGTGCCGGGCAGGCTCTGCTGGTTGATGCGTACGGCGTGGAGGGCGTTGGCCCAGATGCTGGCGCAGGTGGCGGTGCCGAAGAGGGCCCAGACGTAGAGGCGGGCTCGGAACGGGGCGGTGCGCAGGACGAGGAGGGCGCGTACGCCGTAGGCGATGAATCCGTCGATGACGAGCGGGAATAGGTAGGTGAGGAGTCCGCGGACGTGGATGGCGACGGCCATCTGCTGGAGGGCGTCGTACGAGAGGGCGCAGGCGGCGGCACCGAGGGAGAGGACCGCGGCACGGTCCCAGCCGGTCATCCGGTGACGGGTGTCTGGGTGAACGGGCGGTATGGCGGACGAGGCCATGGAAGTCAGGGCTCCTGGTTAGTACGAGTGGGGGAGAGGGCGCGTACACGGGAGCTCACGCGGGGGGCGTACACGCGGGCCCCCTTCTAAAGGGGCCCCGCGCGTGATCGCTTGGGTGCGTGTACGGCGTGAACGTCTGTGTGATCGCTCTACCTGCGGTTTCGCGGTGTGCGTGTGTCCTGTGAGCGGTTCACGGCGGCGTATGAGCGCAGGAGTCGCGTGTACGGGCCCGTGATCGCCTGGCGGGTCCGGTGCGGTTCAGCCGACGGCGGTGAGGTGGCGGGCGGAGGGGTAGTAGCGGGTCTGCTGTCCGCCTCCGGCTCCGCCGGCGATGCCGTCGGCCTTGGTCGCCAGCCCGCTGTCGACGAGGCGGGCCAGGTGGCGGCGTGCCTTCTCCACGTCGGCCCGCTCGGGGTCGCCTCCGCCGATCAGGACGGTGGCGAGGTCGCGGGCGGTCAGGCCGTTCGGGGCGTTCCGCAGCAGCACGGCCGGGTCACGGGTGGGGTCGACGGTGGTGGTGCCGCGAACGTGGTCGTGGGTGATGTCGAGCGGGCCGATCTCGCCGGTGGGGGTCTTGAGGTGGTGCAGGGTGACCGCCGGGTCTCCCGCCCGTCCGGTGATGAAGAGGACGCTGCCCGCTCCGGCGGTGAGCCAGGTGGAGCCGTAGACCTGGTCCAGGGCGGGCCGCTGGCCACGCGGTGCGTCGGCGGTGGCCTTGCGCTGGTGGTGGAGTTCCATGATCTCCACGCCTTCGCGCAGTGCGCGCATACGGGCGTTGTGGAAGGCGACGGCGAGGCTGTCGTCGACCATGGTGCTGACCGCGTCCTTGAGGCTGTCGATCACGATGGTGTCGGCCTGGTGTGCGGCGGCGAGGTCGGAGAGGAGGTCCGGCTCCTTGTCGAGGGTGGCGGGGAGCGGGCCCTGCCAGACGGCGAGCCGATCTCGCAGAATCGTTTCGTCGCAAGGGAAGGTGCGCCGGGCCATGGCCTTGGCGATCTGCCGGGGGCGGTCCATGGCGAGGTAGAGCACCCGCCTGCTGGGGGCGACGGGCATCTCCAGGACCGTTTCCTGGAGGCCGAGCCGGGCGAAGACCACTTGGTGGGCCAGGGTGGTCTTGCCGACTCCTGGTGGCCCGACGATCATCAGGCTCTCGCCCGGGGCCCAGACGGTCTTCTCGCGGGTGCCCCACAAGGGCTCGGAGTCCGCACCGCTCTCCGTCACGAAGGCCCATCCGTTGACGGCGAAGCGGGAGAGGCGGCCCTGGCCCGAGGCGAGTGCTCGTTCGCGCTCCGCGCGTACCTCCGCCTCGACCTCGCTGCGTATCGCCTCGGGGTCGGCGCCCGGCTCCTGGGCGCGCTGGACGGTGCGTACGGCCGAGGTGAGCAGTCGGCGGAGGTCGGCCTTCTTGCGGACGATCTCCGCGTGGTGATCCGCGCTGCCGGTGCCGTAAGGCGCGTCGGCGAGCTGGTGGAGGTAAATGGCACCACCGATCCGCTGCAGGTCACCCTGCTGCTGGAGCAGCTCGGTGAGGACGATCGGATCGGTCGGCTTTCCTTCGCGGTGCTGGCCGAGCAGCGCGCGCCAGATGGTCTCGTGGGCTGGTCGGTAGAAGGCGTCCTCGCCCAGGACGGGCCGGACTGTGTCGATGATGCCGCTGTCGTACATGCAGGCACCGAGCACCGCGCGCTCGGCGTCCACGTTGAAGGGCGGCTCCATCTGCGCTCCGTAAGCCGGGGCAGGGGGCTCCTGGGAGCGGGATGGTATCTGGGCAGGCGGAGACGTACCCTCGTGCACAGGACTCCTCACCCGGCAGGCCATATGGGGCGGCAACCCCGGCCGGGCCGGTCGAATCGTTAGGTATGGCGGTTGTGGGGTTTCTGCTTCGCCCCCGGTGCTCGCAGGCGCCGGGGGCTTCTTCATGTCCGCCCCCGATCAGGGGCATCCGCAACACTACCAGCAACGATTCAAATGGGAATGACTTGCAATGCATATTGGGTTGGTGTTAGCTATTCGTCATCGGCCCGAGCCCACAGCGAGAGGAGATGCGCCCGATGAGCAGTGAAGACGGTGCCGCCCGCGCCGGGACGGACCGGCCGGAACCCGAGAACCACGTGGCCGAGCGCATCCGCATGGAACGGGAGGTCCGCGACTGGAGCACGGCGAAACTCGCCGAGGAGATGACCAAGGCCGGCCACCCGATCAACCAGTCCGCCATCTGGCGCATCGAGAGCGGCAAACCACGCCGCCGGGTCAACCTCGACGAAGCGCTCGGCTTCTCCAAAGTCTTCGACCTCCCCCTCGACGAGCTGACCAGCCCTCCGGGCGGCTTGATGAACGCCCAGGTTAGACGGCTTGTCGGCGAGTACGTCGAGAAGTGGAAGGAGTGGCGCACCCTGGGCAAGGCACAGGACCGCATCATGGCCGAGCTCGACGACTACGCGAAGGCTCACCCCGACCAAGTGGACATGGTCAAGGTCCTGCTGATGCACGAGCTCGAAGTCGCCTCCGCCGGAGAATTCCGCCACCACCGTGGCGCGAGCAGCAAGCTGCAAAGTTGGCTCGGCCCCGACCGGATGTGGCCGAACGCCGACTCCGAACAGCCTCCCGCCCAGTAACCACCTCGCCACGGTCGAGTCGGCGCTGCGAACGCCGACGACCCACACGGCACCCGCAAATCCCACAACCGCCATACCAACGATCGACCGGCATCGCTGCCTGGGTTGCCGCCCTCGCCCGCCGGTCAAGGAGCCTCCCTTGCCTCAGAGCACCACCCTGCCCCTTGCCCAGATCGCCCAGCTCCTCAACGTCCCCGAGGACTGCCTCCACGCGCTCATAGCCGCACGCGGCGCCGACCGCGGGGACACCACCCTCATCGGCCTCACGGTTACCGAAGCCGCCCGCCGCCTCGGTATCGGCCGCACGAAGATGTACGAGTACGTCGCGTCTGGAGAAATCGGCTCCGTCAAGATCGGCAGCCTGCGCCGCATACCTGCCGAGGCGGTCGGTGAATTCCTAGCCCGCCGTCCCCAGGCCACGGACTTCCGCCCTGCGGCCTGAGCAGGGTGCACATGGCAAAGACCACGAAACCCCAGAAGTCCCGTCAGCCCAACGGTGCCTCATCCATCTACCTCGGCAAGGACGGCCGCTGGCACGGCCGTGTCACCGTCGGGGTCAAGGACGACGGAACCCCGGACCGTCGGCACATCAGCCGTAAGTCCCGCCCTGAGGTCACCAAGGTCGTCCGCGAGCTGGAGCGCCAGCGCGACAAGGGCGCCGTCCGCAAGGCTGGCCAGTCCTGGACCGTGACGACCTGGCTCACCCACTGGGTCGAGAACATCGCCGCCGCGCACGTCTCGGAGAACACGATCGACGGCTACCGGGTGGCCGTCTACCACCACCTCATCCCCGGCCTGGACGCCCACCGCTTGGAGAAGCTGGACCCCGAGCACCTGGAGCGCTTCTACAAGAGGATGCAGGACACCGGCAGCGCCGCCGGCACCGCCCACCAGGCCCACCGCACGATCCGCACGGCGCTGAACGAGGCCGTACGCCGCAAGCACCTCACCTCGAATCCCGCCTCCATCGCCAAGGCCCCCAAGGTCGAAGAGGAGGAGGTCGAGCCGTACACGGTCGAGGAGGTCCAGCGCCTCCTCGCTGAAGCGGGCAAGCACCGCAACACCGCCCGCTGGGTCATCGCGCTTGCCCTCGGCCTGCGCCAAGGCGAGGTCCTCGGCATGCAGTGGGACGACGTCGATTTCGAACTCGGCGTCATCCGCGTACGTCGTGGCCGGCTGCGGCCCCGCTACAAGCACGGCTGCGGAGATCACTGCGGCCGGAAGCCCGGCTTCTGCCCCCAGAAGATCAACACCCGCCGCGAGACGAAGAACGCCAAGTCCCGCGCCGGCCAGCGCCCCATCGGGGCCCCTGATGAGCTGCTTCAGCTCCTCCGCCAGCACCGCGAGGAGCAGGCCCGCGAGCGAGCACAGGCCCGTGACCTGTGGACGGAGAAGGGGTATGTCTTCACCTCGCCCACCGGTGAGCCCCTGAACCCGAACACGGACTACCACAAGTGGAAGGAGCTCTTGAAGGCCGCAGGCGTTCGCGACGCTCGCCTGCATGACGCCCGCCACACCGCGGCGACCGTCCTGCTCATCCTCGGAGTCTCCGACGCGGTCGTCGACGCCATCATGGGCTGGGAGCCCGGCAAGTCCGCCCGGATGCGCCGCCGCTACCAGCACCTGACCAGCCGAGTCCTCAAGGACACCGCAGCCAAGGTCGGTGGCCTCCTGTGGGGCACGGACGAGGCCGAGGGGAGCGCTGCGCTGCAGGCAGGCCAGAGCCCCGTCCCCGCCGAGCTGGCGGTCTACGTCGCCCGCCTCGGCGAGCGGCGCGTGCCCTTTCTCCATCGCGAGCACGCCGACGAGGTCGTCGCAGGTTGGAGCGAGGACTGGCCCGACCACACCGCCCAGGTCGAGGAATGGGACCGCTGGAGCTGGGAACACCAGGGCCCCGGCGGCGCGGGCGCCATCCGCGACCGTGTACCGGAGCGGGTCGTGGTCTTCCACGCCCGAGCTCTGTTTCTCCCTGGCGGAGAACGCGTGGCAAGCGGGGTCCTGGAGCAGTGGTCGGTGCCGGCCTGGGAGTTCGAGACCGACCGCTACACCGACCGCGCCTCAGCTTGGCGTACGGCCCGACGCCCCGGCACAGGCCAGGAGGTCGAAGCCGAGGTGCGAGGCACGGGCAAGACGGCCGTGGCGGCGGCCTTCGCTGAGGCGTGTGCACAGGCTGTGGACCGTGCACGGCATCCAGGGAAGTACGGCGACACCGACGACTGGTAGTGCCCCGGAATGCCACCCACCATGGCGAATCAGTGGAGTCAGCCACGTGAAGCCAGGGCATCGGGCCCACTCGCGACGAGGCCCGGCAACCGCCACAGGTTGCCGGGCCTCAACGCGTACGTCAGTCCACGAGATAGTGAGCCTCAACGTAGGCGACGGTGGAGCCATAAGGCTCTCCCACCGGCTTCAACGTGTACCGGCGGAAGACTGCGGCGGTGGCACGACGGACGCCACGGTTGCGGGCCTCGGCGTTGTCCCATGACTGGGCGAGGGTGCGCTTGACGACCTGGTCGATCTCCTCGGCCAGGTTCTGCTCCGTGACGGTGAGACCGGGCGGCGCGTGTTCTCGGATGATCCGAGACAGGACACCCACGTGGTCGTCATCCAGTACGACGGCTTCGTCGGGGTGCTTCTCGGCGTTCACGATGGCACGGGCGACCCGGAGTGCTTCGGCCAGGAACTCCAGGGCGTCTTGGGCGTTCTGGATGATGCGGTCCCGCAGTTGCCTGATTCGCTCTGCCAGGGCCGTGTACCTTGCGGACCCCGGTTCGACGCCCTTCTCAAGGGCGGCCTTGATCTGGTCCAGGATCTCCGCCGCAGACGGCGGCCTCTTGTCCTCGCTGCCGTCCTTGTCGGGCTTGGGACGGACGAGGGACAGCAGCTCCTTGAGGATCGTGATGCCTTGGGCATCCAGGACGAGAGCTTCTTCCTGAGAGGCGGCCACCGAGAAGGAGTGGACGTGGGCGTTGATTATTTCCAGGACCATCGGCCCCAGCTCGCCCAGTCGCTCCTTCCTTTCCTCGTCGGAAGCCTTCTTGAACAGAGTCGTGTACGCAGACCCGAAGAGCCCGAACCCGTCCTGGTACTTGGCGACCCGCTTGTCCGTGTTGATGAGTGGGTACAGGCGGGCCAGAAGCCGGTAGTTCTTGCTGAAGACCTCGGCGGCGTCGGGGTCGGCGTCCAGGAAACCGTTGATGGCACGTACGGACTCGTACCCGTGGGCTGTGAGGTCGAGGCCGTCCACGTCTGCGAGAAGGTCTTCGACGCGAGCGAAGGTGGTCCGGAACTCGGCGACCAGGTCGGTCAAGTCAGTGACGAACCCACCGCCCTTGCCAGCGGACCCTTCGGAGGTGGGGTCGACGACGGCACGCTGGACCTCTTCGGCCAGGCTGATGTAGTCCACGACCACGCCGGTGGTCTTTACGAATCCTGCCGGGGACACCCACGTGCGGTTCGGCCGAGTGATCGTCTGGAACAGGTTGTGAGCCTTCATAGGCTTGTCCAGGTAGAGGACGCCCTCGTTAGGAGCGTCGAACCCGGTCATCAGCTTGGCCGTCACGACCAGGAAGCACAGTGGGTCATCGGGGGAGAGGAACCGCCGCTTCTGGTCCTCCTCGTCGACCTCGGATAGCCGGTAGGGCTGCATGGCCGCTTTCTCGGTCTTGGCATCCGAGACGTGGATATTCACCTCTGCGGTGATCCGATCGTGCTTGCCGACTTCGGTGAGCACCTGCGCTGCTTCGTAGCTGGCCAGCAGTTCGTTGATCTTGTCCGTGTACGCCACGGCCAGCTCGCGGTTGTAGGCGACTACCTGCGCCTTGAGGCCGTTGCGATAGGTGCCAGCCAGGTAGTGGTCCACGATGTCCTGGCAGACCGTGTGGATGCGTTCGGGGTTGGTAAACACCGAGGTGAGGCGCCCGAACTTGCGGGACAAGGATTCACGGTCGGGGTCGTCGAGGTCGAATTCGTCGGCGAACTGGTTGAACTCGGCCTGCAGCGCCCCGTCGTTCATCTCGAAGGTGACCGGGTGCGGGTCCAGCATGACGGGAACGGTTGCCTCGTCCTGCAGAGACCGGGACACCGAGTATCGATGCAGCACCCGGTTCGGGTCGGTCTCCTCACCGAAGAGGGCGAAGGTGTTGGTCCCGAGGTTCCTGACGGGTGTGCCGGTCATCCCGAAAAACTTCGCATGCGGCAACGCTGCGCGCATCTGCCCCGCCAGGGACTCTTCCTCGGATGACTGCGTGCGGTGCGCCTCATCGACCAACACGATGATGTTGCGGCGGGTCGACAGGTCTTTGCCAGCGTCCGCGAACTTGTGGACAGTGGTGGAGATGACGCCGCGCACATCATCAGCTAGCAGGGAACGCAATTCCTTGCTGGTGGAGGGCTGGTGGAAGTAGGCGTCTCCCATCGCGGAGGTGAACACCCCGGAGGTCTGCCGCACGAGCTGGGTTCGGTCCGAGAGCAAGATGATCGTGGGCGACTCGGTGCGGGTGTCAGCCAGCAGGAGCGAAGCGGCGAACACCATCAGCAGCGTCTTCCCGCTGCCTTGGTGGTGCCAGATCAGGCCTTTCTTGCCGTCGGCCAGAACCCGCCTGTGGATCAGGTGGGCGGCCTCCATCTGCGGGTAACGGGGCAGGTACTTCTTGTCTGCCCCGCCTCCCGAGGTGTCGAAGAGGACGAAGTTCTCGAGCATGTCCAGGACCGTGGCTGGGTTGAGCAGCAGCTCGACGGAGCGCTGCACGTCGGCCAGCCCGGACAGGTTCTCGTCGTCGGCGGTGGATCGGAACGGCTGCCACAGGTTCAGGGGCGCACCAGCGGCACCGAACCGCAGCTTCAGTCCGTCGGAGGCGACAGCGAAGACATTGGGGGTGAAGAACCACGGATACTCAGTGGCGTACACGTCGTTGATCTCGCGTGCGGCGTCGGCCCACCCCGCCTTAGCGGTCGGTGACTTCACCTCTACGACAACGAGGGGCAGGCCATTGACCCAGTACACAAGATCGAACCGGCGGGGAGCCTTCCCGGGGATGGCTATGGTCACCTCGTCCGACACGACAAGGGTGTTGGTGATCGGGTGCTCGAAATCGATGACCTTCAACGCATGCCACAGGCCGTCGGCGCCCCGGAACTCCTTGTGTCCGCGCAGCAGCTCCAGTACCTGCTCGTTAGCGCGCACCAGCCCGCCGTCTACGGCATTGACGGTGGCGATGATCTCCTCGACCACGGCGTCCACGTCGAACCCATCGATTACCCCTGGGTTGAGCCGCATGATGGCGTCCCGCAGCTGGCTAGCGAGTACCGTCTGTGTCGTCTCACGCGGCAGCGACCTGCCCGCTGTGAAGTCCCAGCCCATCGGGAGGGACCACTGGATCATTAGGTTCTGGAACTCGCGCTCCCGAATGCCTCTCGCCATTGCTTAAACCTCCAACAGCTCGGCGGACTTGATGTTGATCGAGCGATTCAGCAATCCGGACAGCAGACTTGCCCGCACCTGTCGGAGACTGGCGGCCTCCGCGCGGAGCGCGACGATAAGTGCATCGAACCCTGCAGCGCGTTCGACGAGTCCCGCCTGTTCTTTCAGCGAAGGCATGGCAATTTTACGGGCGATGTACTCCTTTACCGACAGATTTGTGATCCCGGTCGTGCGGCGGGAGTAGTTATGGGTCAGCCCTGAAGCCCAGTCGTGTCGGAGTCTCCAGAAAACGTATCTGGGGAGCGCCTTATCCGCATCTACTCGCAACAAACGCTGGAAGTCGGTGGGTACGCACGGCGCTAGGGCGGGCCCTGCGATAGCGACTCGGCCAACGGGTTGCTCGGGCGAACCCCCAGACCGTTCTAGGATAATGTCCTGCTCCTGCACCGTCCGGGTGTCAGCCTGTTTCGTTGTGAACGATCGGATCGGTGAGTCGTCGGTTACGAAGTCGGAGGTGCCGGGCGTATAGATGCGAGGCCCGAGGGCGAGCCGATCAACCTCGCCTTCCCCTTCAGGCTTGCCCCAGACGCCCCCGACCACATGAGAGCACAGATCAATAATCCTGTGTGGTTCACCCTCGACAGCCGAGAAGTGCTTCGCGAGCACCATATTAAGGAGTCTCCGCGCAGTGCCGGCCTCGGAGTCAAGCGCTGTGAGTTGGTTGTCTACCGCGCCGATGATCTCGACGATCCGCTCCTGCATCGGAAGTGGAGGAAGGATGATCGGGATAGCACTGAACGCCTTAAAGGGGAGACTGCGTCTGCGGTTTACGCTGCCCTGTGCATTGTTGGCGTACTCCGCCAACATTCGAGGGCTACGGACCATCAATTCCGCATACTCCGGCAGCGCAGCCCCCTCGCCCCGCCATCGTAGGGTGGTGTACATGGGGCTGATGGCACCGGTCTCACCCAGGTTGTTCCGGGCGATGGACCCTTCGTCAATGTGGATGGTGGAGTACGCCCACCCTCCCGGACCGACGATCTTGTAGCCGTCGAGCTTCTCCGATGCGATCCGTTTGCCGAAGTACTCGTCGGCACGGACGAACCCATTGTATTTGGATAGGCTCATCACGGTTGGCTCTTCTGTATGTGCCCCGAGTTTGGAGTTGTCTACCGAGAAGAGCCGTCCGAGTGTGACCTGCTGCCAATCGCTCGTCAGAGTCCGCAATACAGCTGGCTCTTCTGCGTGTGCCCCAAAATTGGGGTCGTCCACCGAGGAAAGTGGTTCGAGTGTGACCTGCTGCCAATTACTCATCGAATCCCTCGATTCCGGCAGCCCCGAGCACCCTCGCCAAGTTCTTCTCCGCACGGCGTCGTTCGGCGCGGGCGACATTGTAAACGTCGATGAGGCTTCCGAGGGATTCGGCTTCGCTAGCAGTTCGCTTGATGTAACGGCCGATGTTCAGATCATATCCGTTCGCAGCGATTTCCATCGTGGAGATGAAACGCGCAACCAGGCCGCCGCCGAGGCTGACCGAATTGCCGTCGGTTTCGAAGCTCGAGTGGTAGGCCGACACCACGTCAGCGATATCAGCCTCGCCAAGCACGTTGCGCTTCTTGGCGTGCGAAAACCGATTGGAGGCATCGATGAACAACACGCCTCCCTGCCTCTCGGGATCCTTGGTGCCAGGAGCGCGGAAGGCCAGGATGCAGGTTGGGATACCGGTGTTGTAGAAGAGGTTGGCCGGCAGCCCAATCACAGCTTCGAGGAGATCTTTTTCCAGGACGCGCTGACGGATGGTTGCTTCCTGACCCCCGCGGAAGAGGACACCATGAGGCAGGACGACGCCGGCACGGCCCTTCTTCGGGTCCATGCTGGCGATCATGTGCTGGACGAATGCCCAGTCCGCCGACGACTGCGGCGCGACCCCGCCGATAGCCCGGGGGTCATTGGCCCAGGGCTTCCACTTCAAGCTGTAGGGCGGGTTAGCGACGATCACATCGAACTGCTCAACGGACCCATCCTGCTTCTTGAAGCGGGGGTCTCTCAGGGTGTCGCCGACCTCGACCTTGAATTCGGTCAGGTTGTGCATGAAGAGGTTCATACGGGCCACGCCTGCGGTGTCCGTTACCGCCTCCTGCCCGTTCAGGCTAAGTGTGTACCCCCGGCCGCCGTGGGACTTCAGGAGGTTGGCAGAGGCAATGAGCATGCCGCCTGAACCGCAGGTCGGGTCGTACACCGACTCGTGGTTCTTGGGGTTCAGCAGTTCGATGATCAGCTCGACAACCTCGCGCGGGGTGAAGAACTGGCCGGCACGAGTACCGGACCCGTCGGAGAAGCGCTTGAGCAGGTACTCGTACGCCCCACCGAGCACGTCGTGGGACATGTTGCCCTCGTGCATCTTGGGGACGCGGTTCATCGCCCGCATGACGGACGCCAGCACCTCCCCTGGTAGCACTGCTTCGGAGGTCCACGTCATGGACCCGAACAGACGGGAGAACTTGTCAGGGTTGGCCGACTCGATGGCCTGGAGGGAAGCGCGGACCCGCTGGCCGAGGCCGTGCTGGGCGACGGAAGCGAGGATGGATGACCAAGAGGCGCGGGTCTCGGCGACGGTGCCAGGGAAGATGAGGGGGATCTTGAACGTCTGGTAGTTGCTGTACTCGACCTCGTCGGCTTCCTCGGCTGAGAGGTCGTCGTTCTCCTCAAGGAAGATCTGGTGGGTGTGCTCCCAGGTGTCCGAGAGGTACTTCCAGAACATCAGAGGGAAGACAACCGAGGAGTACTGCGCTTCGGGCATCGCCACGCGCAGCTCGTCGGCCGCGTCCCACAACCGGTTCTCGATCTCCTGCTGGGTCACTGCCATCAGTCGGGGTGTCCTTGCTCGTGTCTGGGTGGCGGGCTAGAAGCCGTGCAGTCTCCGCTGGGCATCCTATTTTGGCCCTCTGACAATGAGGCTGTGGCCGACCTCTCTGCTGGTCGCTTCCAGTGGCTGACCCGGGCTGGTGCGGCCCGCGCGTCGCCGTGGAGCCTCATGCTCCCAAGGGGATCTTGGTCTCGACACGGCCCGACGATCACGACCCCGGTGCCCGATCACCGGCAGAGAAGCCAGGGCCTGCTTGTGGGTGTCCACGGGTGTCGGCTCCGCGTAACTGAGACCAAAACTGAGACCACGCACGTCGAAGGCCCCCACCTTGCGGCGGGGGCCTTCGACGTTAGTGCCCGGTGAGGCACTGGCGGAGGATACGAGATTCGAACTCGTGAGGGGTTGCCCCCAACACGCTTTCCAAGCGTGCGCCCTAGGCCACTAGGCGAATCCTCCGCTGGAGACATTACATGACGCCGAGCCGTGCTCGCGAACTCGTTCGGAGCCCCCCGGATCGGGTACTCTGTGCGCAGCCCCTCACGTGGCGCTATCTGACTGAACTCCCCCAGGGCCGGAAGGCAGCAAGGGTAGGTCGGCTCTGGCGGGTGCGTGGGGGGCGTTTGCGTGGGGTGGGCGCGACGGGCTTCCGGTCCGGGTTGTCGGTGGGCGCCTATAACCTCGTAGGTGTGTCGTCTCTCGCGCTGTACCGCCGCTATCGCCCGGAGTCGTTCGCCGAGGTCATTGGGCAGGAGCATGTCACTGCGCCCCTGCAGCAGGCCCTGCGGAACAACCGGGTCAACCACGCGTACCTGTTCAGCGGTCCGCGCGGGTGCGGCAAGACCACCAGTGCGCGCATCCTCGCCCGCTGTCTGAACTGCGAGCAGGGCCCCACGCCCACCCCCTGCGGCGCGTGCCAGTCCTGTCGCGACCTCGCGCGCGGCGGCCCCGGCTCCATCGACGTGATCGAGATCGACGCCGCCTCCCACGGTGGTGTGGACGACGCCCGTGACCTGCGGGAGAAGGCGTTCTTCGGGCCCGCCAGCAGTCGCTACAAGATCTACATCATCGACGAGGCCCACATGGTCACGACGGCCGGCTTCAACGCCCTGTTGAAGGTCGTCGAGGAGCCGCCGGAGCACCTCAAGTTCATCTTCGCGACCACGGAGCCCGAGAAGGTCATCGGCACGATCCGCTCGCGCACGCACCACTACCCGTTCCGTCTGGTGCCGCCCGGCACCCTGCGGGACTACCTCGGTGAGGTGTGCGGCCGGGAGAACATCCCCGTCGCCGACGGCGTGCTCCCCCTCGTCGTCCGTTCCGGGGCGGGTTCCGTCCGTGACTCCATGTCCGTCATGGACCAGCTGCTCGCCGGCGCCGACGAGCAGGGCGTCACATACGCGATGGCCACCTCGCTCCTCGGGTACACGGACGGTTCGCTGCTCGACTCCGTCGTGGACGCCTTCGCCGCGGGGGACGGCGCCGCGGCCTTCGAGGTCGTCGACCGGGTCATCGAGGGCGGCAACGACCCCCGCCGCTTCGTCGCCGACCTGCTGGAACGCCTCCGCGACCTGGTCATCCTGTCCGCCGTTCCCGACGCCAGCGAGAAGGGCCTCATCGACGCCCCCGCCGATGTCATCGAGCGGATGAGCGCCCAGGCCGGAGTCTTCGGCGGCGCCGAGTTGAGCCGGGCCGCCGACCTGGTCTACGAGGGGCTCACCGAGATGCGCGGGGCCACCTCGCCCCGGCTCCAGCTCGAACTGATCTGCGCCCGCGTGCTGCTGCCCGCCGCCTACGACGACGAGCGCTCCGTCATGGCCCGGCTCGAACGGCTGGAGCGCAACGGCGCCGTAGGTCTCGGCGGTGCCGTGGGCGGTGCCGTGGGTACGGGCGGTGCCGGCTGGGCAGGTGGGGCGGGTGGGGTCACCGCACCCGCGCCCTCGCCCGTGCAGCCCCCACCCGTACAGCCCGCCCCGTACGCCCCGCCGCAGCCCGCTCCGCCGCAGCCCGCCCCCGACCTCGCCCCCGAGCCCCCGCCCGGCCCGGCGCCCCACGCCCCGACCGCGCCCTCCGCCGAGCCTGCCCCCGTACCGCAGGGTTTCGCGCAGCCGGCCCCCGCACCCGTCGCCCCGGCGACCCCCGCAGCCCCGCCGCAGGCCGCCGCCGCGCGGCGCCCGGGCGGCTGGCCCACCCCCGCCGCCGCGGGCGGCGGCCCCCCCGCGCCTGCGGGCAGCCCCACCGCACCGCCCGCCCAGCCGACCCAGCCCACCGCTCCTGCGCCCGCGGCCCAGCCGCCCCGGGCACCCGCCGCGCCCGCCCCCACGGCGCCGCCCGCCGGCGGGCTCGACCCCCGCGCCCTCTGGCCGAACATCCTGGAAGCCGTCAAGAACCGGCGCCGCTTCACCTGGATCCTGCTCAGCCAGAACGCCCAGGTCGCCGGCTTCGACGGCACCACCATCCAACTCGGGTTCGTCAACGCCGGCGCGCGCGACAACTTCGCGAGCAGCGGCAGCGAGGACGTCCTGCGGCAGGCCCTCAGCGAGCAGTTCGGCGTCCAGTGGAGGGTCGAGGCGATCGTCGACCCCTCGGGAGGCTCCGCACCGCCGCCCGCCGCGGGGAACTTCGGCGGACGCCCCGCTCCCCAGGGGGCGCCGCCCGCCTACGGTTCCGCCCCCGCGGCGCCCCGGCCGCCCGCCCCGCAACAGCCCGCGCCCCCCGCCCCCCAGTCCCCGGGCGGCGCCCCGGGCGGTCAGCCGGCACCCGCCGCCCCGCCGCCACCGGCCCGCCACCACGCGCCGGAACCGGTGCACTCCGTGGCGCCGGAGGACGACGTCCCCGAGGACGACGACCCAGACCTCGACGAGTCCGCCCTCTCGGGCCACGACCTCATCGTCCGCGAACTGGGCGCGACCGTCCTGGAGGAGTTCTCCAACGAGTGAGCCGGTGGTCGACCACAGGCGAAGAACCCCAGGGGACCCGAAGAACCCCAAGGGACCCGAAGTACCCGAAGTACCCCAGGAGCCGCGGGGGAAGGGCCGTCCGTCGGGGCGGCGGTTCGTAGGAACCTCCCAGTCCGGGGGCGTCCGAGCATCGGACACCCGCACGAGCCGGGTCGGGCCGGCGGTTAGGCTGGCGGGCGTGAAGGTCCTCGTCATCGGCGGCGGCGCCCGCGAACACGCCCTGTGCCGCTCACTGTCCCTCGATCCCGACGTCACCTCCCTGCACTGCGCGCCCGGGAACGCAGGCATCGCCGAGGTGGCGGAACTCCACGCGGTCGACGCGCTCGACGGGGCCGCCGTGGCGGCGCTCGCCGCGCGCCTCGAAGCCGACCTCGTCGTCGTCGGCCCCGAGGCCCCCCTGGTGGCCGGGGTCGCCGACGCCGTGCGCGCCGCGGGAATCGACTGCTTCGGCCCCTCGCGCGAGGCGGCGGCGCTGGAGGGCTCCAAGGCGTTCGCCAAGGACGTCATGGCCGCCGCCGGGGTGCCGACCGCCCGGAGTTACGTGTGCACCGACCCCGAGGAGGCCGACGAGGCGCTCGACGCGTTCGGCGCCCCGTACGTGGTCAAGGACGACGGGCTCGCCGCCGGCAAGGGCGTCGTCGTCACCGATGACCTGACGGCCGCCCGGGAGCACGCGGCCGCCTGCGAACGCGTCGTCATCGAGGAGTTCCTCGACGGTCCCGAGGTCTCGCTCTTCGCGATCACCGACGGGACGACGGTCGTCCCGCTCCAGCCCGCCCAGGACTTCAAGCGGGCGCTGGACGGCGACGAAGGCCCCAACACCGGCGGCATGGGCGCGTACTCGCCGTTGCCGTGGGCCGACCCCGAGCTGGTCTCCGAGGTGCTGGAGCACGTCCTCCAGCCGACCGTGGACGAACTGCGCAAGCGCGGCACCCCGTTCTCCGGACTGCTGTACGCGGGGCTGGCGATCACCTCGCGCGGGATGCGGGTCATCGAGTTCAACGCCCGTTTCGGCGACCCCGAGACGCAGGTCGTCCTCGCCCGGCTGCGCACCCCGCTCGCCGGGGTGCTGAGCGCCGCCGCCCGGGGCACTCTGGCCGACATCGAGCCGCTGCGCTGGAGCGGCGACGCGGCGGTCACCGTCGTCGTCGCCTCGCACAACTACCCGGGGACCCCGCGCACCGGTGACCCCATCGAGGGGCTGGACGCGGTGGCGACCGAGGACGCGCCGCACGCGTACGTGCTGCACGCCGGCACGGCGCAGGACGGGGACCGGGTGCTCAGCGCCGGTGGACGCGTCCTGTCGGTGACGGCGACCGGCACCGACCTCACGCAGGCCCGCGAGCGCGTGTACACGGCGGTCGGGCGCATCGGGCTCGACGGCGGTCAGCACCGCACCGACATCGCGGCGAAGGCGGCGGCCGACGCCTGAGCGCCCCGCCCGGCCCCGACGCCCGGTGACCCTCCGCACGGCCCCGGCCCGGTACGCACCCCGTACCGCACCGGGGCCGTCGCACGTCCAGAGGCGCACGTCCAGAGGCGTCCAGAGGAGCCGTACGCACTCGGGCACGTGTTCGTGTTGCCGCCAGCATTTGCCAGCCACCTCTACCCAAAGCCATTCCATCGAGTGACCAATGGTCTATACGGCTGACGACGGCCGGGGGCCCAACTAGGGTGCGGCGCATGCGTTCCGGCACTTGGCCCAGCGGCATTGCGATGTCGTGGGGCGGTGCCACAGTGGGGGAGTGAACAACGCCAAGGGAGCCCCGAAGCGGTCCGGTCGCCGGATCGCCCCGGGCGGACGGTAGGGGGTGAGGTCCGGTCGTGTCCGACACGGGTGTGGAGGTGACCGCGCTGTCCGCGCGCTCCCGGGCCCTCGCCGTGCTGCGGGTCCGCAGCAGGGCCACGGCCGTCGCCCTGCTGCCCGCCGCCGCCGCGGTCGTGCTCTTCGCGGGTCAGGTGAGCGGGCACTTCGCCCGGGGCGGCGGCTGGGACGTGGCCCGCTGGGTGCTCACGGGGACGGCCGTCGCGGTGCTGCTCGTGGCGGCGGGCATCGGGCTGGTCGTGACGCGGTCCCGGCCGGCGGTCAGTCCGACCGTGCCGATCAGTGAGAGTTCCGCGCCCGATCTGTACCGGCTGGTCCGGGACCTCGCGGACCGTCTCGACGTGCCCGTCCCCTCGGCGGTGGCCCTCACCCCCGACTGCGACAGCTGGCTGGAAGACCGTACGCACCGGTCGCAGAAGCCCTCCCCCGGCACGGAGCCGGCCGCCGGCCCCACCGGAGGGAACACGGCGGCACGGCGCCGCAAGCCCCCGAAGGACCGGGAGTCCGGCCGGGAGGCCCCCGTGCTGATCATCGGGTCACCGTTCCTGTGGTGGATGCGGGTCGCCGAACTGCGGGCCGTCCTCGCCCCCGTCGTCGCGGGCACGGGCCCCTCCGCGCACCCCGACATCGCCGCCGCCCGGCGCTTCGTCCGCGGGCTCGACGCCGCGGTCGCCGTCGCCTCCGAACCGGGCCGCGGCCCGCTCGCACGGCTCGCGCTCGGGGTGACGGGGGGCATCGCGCGCCTGATGCTGCGGGCCTGCCGCACGGACGCCACCGAGATGGAACGCGGGGTCGCCGCGGCGGCGGCCGAGCGTGCGCAGGACGTCGACTACGGGCTGCGGATCGTCGCGCAGGAACAGGTCGGGCTCGCGTACGCGGGCTGGGACCGACTGCTGACCAGGGTGGCGCTGCCGGCGTGGCGGGTCGGCCGCTGGCCCGCGCGGCTCGACGCCGGGGTCGTCGCCGCGCTGACGGAACTCTCCCGACGGGACCGGCTCGCCGAAGGGTTCGCGGCCCGGCTCGGCGAACGCCCCGCCTGTGACCTGTTGGAGGAACCCGGGGCGGTCGACGAGGCCGCCTCGCTGCTCGCCGCGCGGCTGTTCCACGGCGGGCCCGCCGAGACGGGACGGGACTGGGCCCCCGTGGCCTGGCAGGCGTACCCCGAGGAAGTCGTGGACCGCACTTGGCGGACCGAGGCGGCCCGACTGCACCGGGTCCTGGACGCGGCGGGCGTGCCGCGGGGCGGCGGCGGTCCGACGCTGGCCCGGGTCCTCGACCACCTGACCCTGCCGGCCCCGGCGCCGTCCGCCCCCGCGCAGCCCACCGCCCCCGCACCGATAGCCGGTCCGGGGCACCTCCCCCCGGACCCCACCAGCAACACCCCCACCAGCAGCGGCCCCGACGACCGTCCCGGCGACGACGGCCCCGACGACGGCACCCACCCCCGTACCTACGACGACCCCGACCACGGGACGCACCCCGACCACGCGGTGTACGACGACCACACGGCGTACGACGAGGTCGGAACGTACGACGACCACGCGGCGTACGGCGAGGACGGCGACGAAGAAGCCCCCGGCACCCCCCGCTCCGGGGAACTGGCCGCGGCGCTCACCGCCCAACTGGCCCGCGAGGAGGGCCCGCCCCGCCCCGGCGCCCCCGCCGGCCGGTCCGCCGACGAGGTCCTGTGGAACGAGGGAGTCCTGCCCCTCTTCCCGCTCCAGCCGCCGCGCAGCGGCCGGGACCTGCTGGCCGAACACGTACTGGCGACGGTGTGCTGCGCGGCCGTCGACACCGCGGGCGCGGCCCCCGGCCTCGACTGGCTGGACGGCCCCTCGCTGCTCATCGCCGGGGAACGGGTGGCCGACCTCCCGGCCCGGGTCCTGACCCTGGTGGACCGGGGCGACCCCGCACCCCTGCGCGGCTGGCTCAGCGACCGGTGCGTCCGTACCGACAAGCCGCTGCGCCTGGTCTGAACGCCCGTTCCGCACGCCCCGGTTGACCGGCCCATGGCGCTCGACGAACGCGTGAACGCCGGACACGGGGGCGCAGCGGAGGGCGGAGCCGTCCCCCGTACGTGCCGTGTACCCGCTCAGGACGCATGGAACACCGCCAAATAACGACGAACGGTGACGGAACGCGTGCGTAATGTGATGTGCTGGGTCCGCCCCGCGGCGCAGCGCCCGGGCGGAGGACCGGGCCCGGGGGACTCAGGGAGGGGACCGCATGGCGCCGAAGGACGAGGAACAGACCCCGCGCGAGAAGCCGCGACGCATCAGCCGTTGGGAGTCGGGTGCCCTCGCCCACGCGGTGAACGACCCCTTCGGTCTGGGTCCGCTCCCCTGGTTGCGGGGCCGTGAGCACTTCTTCGACGACACGGGACAGGTCGTCCCCTGGTACGTCGACACCCCGCCGGACACGGCCCGTCCCCGTGACCGCCCCGCCGTTCCCGCCCCGGCCCGTACCGCCCGGCCGGGTGCCCGGGTGCCCGCGCCCCGCTCGTCCTCGGGCTTGCGCACCGCCGACGACGTGCGCTGTCAGATCAAGGGGTTCGCGTCCACCGCCGCGGTCGCCCCGGGCGCGGCCATCGATTTCCACATCACGGTCAACCCGCCGCAGCAGTTCAGTGTGGACGTCTACCGCATCGGCCACTACGCGGGTGACGGCGCTTCGAAGATCGCCACCAGTCCCCGGTTGTCGGGCATCGTCCAGCCCGCCCCGCTCACCGCCGACCGCACGGTCTCCTGTCACCACTGGTGGTTGTCCTGGCGGCTCCAGGTGCCCTCGTACTGGAATCCGGGCGCGTACGTCGCGGTGTTGACCACCGTCGACGGGTACCGCTCGCACATCCCCTTCACGGTGCGCGACGACCGTCCCGCGGACCTGCTCCTGCTGCTGCCGGACATCACCTGGCAGGCGTACAACCTGTACCCGGAGAACGGTCGGACGGGCGCGAGCCTCTACCACGCGTGGGACGGGGACGGCCGGCTGCTCGGCGAGTCGGAGGCCGCGACGACCGTCTCCTTCGACCGCCCGTACGCCGGTGCGGGGCTGCCCCTGCACGTGGGGCACGCCTACGACTTCATCCGCTGGGCCGAGCGGTACGGCTACGACCTGGCGTACGCGGACGCCACCGATCTGCACGCGGGCCGGGTGGACCCCAGTCGGTACCGGGGGCTGGTGTTCCCGGGGCACGACGAGTACTGGTCGGCGAACATGCGCCGTACCGCCGAACTGGCCCGGGAGCAGGGCACCTCGCTGGTGTTCCTGTCCGCCAACACCATGTACTGGCAGGTCGAGCTGAGCCCGTCCGCGTCCGGCACCCCGGACCGGCTGTTGGTCTGCCGCAAGCGCCGGGGTCCCGGCAAGTCCGCGCTGTGGCGGGAGGCCGACCGGCCCGAGCAGCAGCTCATCGGCATCCAGTACGCGGGCCGGGTCCCCGAACCCCAACCGTTGATCGTCCGCAATGCCGGCCACTGGCTGTGGGAGGCGACCGGCGCGCACGAGGGCGACGAACTGCCGGGCCTGGTCGCCGGGGAGGCCGACCGCTACTTCCCGCGGGCCCCGCTCCCCGGGCACCAGGAGCGCGTCCTCCTCGCGCACTCCCCGTACCGGGACACCGAGGGCGGCCGACGCCACCAGGAGACGTCCCTGTACCGCGCACCGTCCGGGGCGCTGGTCTTCGCCTCGGGCACCTTCGCCTGGTCACCCGCGTTGGACCGGCCCGGGCACGTCGACCCGCGGGTCCAGCGGGCCACCGCGAACCTCCTCGACCGCATCTGCAAGCGCGACTGAGCCGGCGCACGCCACCGCTGTCACGCCCCCCGCGCGCCCCGCCCCGAGGTCCACCGCACCGGTACGGGACAATCACGGCAGCACTCGTACAGAACCACGGGGAGGCCTCGTGTCCGGATTCGTCGAAAAGCCCGAACCGCTTCAGGTTCCGGGGCTGGTGCATCTGCACACCGGCAAGGTGCGGGACCTGTACCGCAATGACGCGGGGGACCTGGTGATGGTCGCCAGTGACCGGATCTCCGCCTACGACTGGGTGTTGCCGACGGAGATCCCCGACAAGGGGCGCGTGCTGACCCGGCTGTCCCTGTGGTGGTTCGACCAGCTCGCCGACCTCGCCCCGAACCACGTCCTGAGCACCGAGCTGCCCGCGGGTGCGCCGGCCGACTGGGCGGGCCGCACCCTGGTGTGCAAGTCGCTGCGGATGGTCCCGGTGGAGTGCGTGGCCCGCGGTTACCTCACCGGCTCCGGGCTCGTCGAGTACCAGCAGTCCCGCACGGTCTGCGGCATCCCGCTGCCCGAGGGGCTCACGGACGGCTCCGAGCTGCCCGAGCCGATCTTCACCCCGGCGACCAAGGCGGCGGTCGGCGAGCACGACGAGAACGTCAGCTTCGACGAGGTGGTCCGCCAGGTCGGCGCGGACACCGCCGAGGCGCTGCGGGACACCACCCTCGCCGTCTACGCGCGCGCCCGCGACGTCGCCCGCTCGCGCGGCATCGTCCTCGCGGACACCAAGTTCGAGTTCGGGTTCGACGGGGAGGTGCTGACCCTCGCGGACGAGGTGTTGACCCCGGACTCGTCCCGTTTCTGGCCGGCCGAGACCTGGGAGCCGGGCCACGCCCAGCCCTCCTACGACAAGCAGTACGTACGGGACTGGCTGACGTCCTCCGCGTCCGGTTGGGAGCGGGCCGCCGAGGTGCCGCCGCCGGTGTTGCCCGAGGCGGTCGTGGCGGCGACCCGGGCGAAGTACCTGGAGGCGTACGAACGTCTGACGGGTACGTCCTGGCAGTGACCGGCGCGGTCCTGCGGGGCCCGGGAACGGGTGAAGCCCCGGCCGATGTGGTCGGCCGGGGCTTCACCCGCGTACTGCGTACGATCCTGAGCGGACGACGAGGTTCGAACTCGCGACCTCAACCTTGGCAAGGTTGCGCTCTACCAACTGAGCTACGTCCGCCGGTGCCCGAGGGCGGAGCCCACTATACCCAACCGCGTTCGCGCGCGAGCCGCACCGCGGTGTGCCGGTTCTCCGCGCCGAGCTTCGTCGCGGCCGACGACAGGTAGTTGCGGACCGTTCCCGGGGACAGCGCGGCCCGCTCCGCGATCTCCGCGACGGGCGCCCCGTCAGCGGCGAGCTCCAGCACCTCGGCCTCCCGGGCGGTCAGCGGGGAGTCCCCGGCGGAGATCGCGTCGGCCGCCAACTCGGGGTCGACGTAGCGGTTTCCCCCATGGACGGTGCGGATGATCTCGGCGAGCCGTTGGGCGCTCACGGTCTTCGGGACGAAGCCCCGCACGCCCGCCGCGAGGGCCCGTTTCAGATGACCGGGGCGGCCGTGGCTGGTGACGATGAGCACTCGGCAGTCGGGGAGTTCCGCCCGCAGGGATGTGGCCACGCTCACACCGTCCGCGCCGGGCATCTGGAGGTCCAGGACGGCGACGTCGGGGCGGTGGGCACGGGCCATCGCGAGCGCTTCGGGGCCGGACGCCGCCTGGGCGATCACCCGGAGGTCGTCCTCCAGGGCGAGGAGGGCCGCGAGTGCGCCCCTGATCAGGTGTTCGTCGTCGGCGAGCAGCACCCGTACGCCGGGGCTCCCGTCTGCCGTGCTCATTCCGTTGCCTCCTGAGGGGTCGACGTGTCGCCACCCCGCCGTCCATGGGCGTCGCCCGACGCCAGGTCCGCACCCCGTGCACCGTCCGCACCTCGTGCACCGTCCGCACCGGCCGCGCTCCGCTCACGGGACGCAGCGGCCTCACCGGACCCACCCGCTTCGTCCGGGGTCAGGGGTACGCGGGCCGCGACCCGGAACACCCGCCCCCCGGCCCGCTCGACGGCCCCGGCATTCCCAGTCGCCCCGGCAGCCCCGGCGACCCCAGTGGCTCCGGCGGCCCCAGTGGCCCCGGCCTCCAGGGTGCCGCCGACCCGGGCCAACCGCTCCCGCAGCCCGGCGAGCCCGGTCCCGCCCGCCCTGGTGGTCCCACCTGCCCCGGTGGCCCCGGCGGTCGGGGCCACCCCGTCGCTCTCCACGGTCAGGGTCACCGTTGCGTCCTCCCGTACGAGGGCGATCGCGCACCGTTCGGCGTCACCGTGCCGCAGGACGTTCGTGGTGGCCTCCCGCACCACCCAGCCGAGCACCGACTGCACCTGCGGGGGCAGCCCGGCCGCCGAACCGGTCACCCGGCAGGTGATCCCGGCGGCGGTGAGGACGCCCTGCGCCCCGGCGAGTTCGGCGGACAGATCGGCCTCCCGGTAGCCCCGGACGACCTCCCGCACCTCCCGCTGGGACTCCTGTGCGATCCGCTGCACCTCCACCATCTGCTCCACCGACTCGGGCCGCTCCCGACGGACCAACTGCACGGCCAGTTCGCTCTTCAACGCGATGACGGCCAGGTTGCGGCCCAGCACGTCGTGCAGGTCCCGCCCGAAGCGCAACCGTTCCTCGGCGACGGCCAGCCGGGTCCGGGTCTCGCGGGCCTCGTCCAGCTCGATGACGACGGTCAGCAACCAGATGGAGAACGAGGAGGTCAGGGCGACGAACCCGCTGAAGATCGTGATCATCACGCCCATCAGCAGCGACGGCAGCGGCCCGAACCCCACCGCGAGCCCACCACCCGCCGCGAGGGCGCCCGCCGTGCAGACCATCGTGAGGACCTGCCGGGTCCCGCGCATGCCGAGCGCGAGGGTGCCCGCACCGAAGGAGACGATCGTGAGGTAGTAGGCACCGCCCGCGGACAGTCGGTCCTGTTCGGCACGGGCCTGGCTGTCCGGGTCGATGCCCCAGACCGCGAGCAGCAGTGCGGTCACGGCGATCACGGCGGTGCCCGCGGCGAGCAGCAGCAGGGCGCCGCCGGGCTTGCCCCGGGTCCCGCAGACCCAGTCCAGGGACCGGGACACCGCGAGCGAGATCAGCCCCGCGTGCACCAGCACCAGCACCAGCACCACGACTCCCGCGGTCCGCGGCATGCTGGTCAGGGGCACGAACCCGGCGACGGCGATCTCGATCAGTGCGAACAGGTGGAAGGACCCGCGGGTGTACGACTCGACCTTCGCCGTCGTGCTCTTGTCACGCCACCAGGCGTCCGGTCGGCGCATCACCCCGCTCACCCCCTCACACCGCCCCTTCTCACCCGTCCGGTACGCCGCCGGGCGCCCCCGGCGGCGGACGGGCCCGGCGGACGCGCCCCCACGGTCAGTGCCGTGGTTCCCAACGGAACCACCGGCGTACAGCAAACACCGCGAGCGCGGTCCAGGCCACCGCCGTGGCCAGGGCGGTCAGGGTCTCGCCGCCGGACAGTGCCCCGGTCCAGCCGCCGCGGACCAGGGTGATCGCGCCGGTCAGCGGCAGCAGTTCACCGACCCTGGCGAGCCCGTCGGGGAAGATCTCCAGCGGCACGGTGATCCCGGAACCGATCATCGAGACCAGCACCAGCGGCATGACCGTGACCTGTGCGCTCTCCGAGCTGCGGCTGAACGCCGCGGTCACGGCGCCGAGCGCCGCGCACAGCACGATCCCGAGCAGCAGTCCGAGGACGGCCAGGTGCGGGGCCTGCGGGGCCCCCACGTCCAGCAGCACCATGCAGCCGATGACGAGCACCAGGGTCTGGACGAGGGCGATGCACACCGAGGGCAGGGCCGCGCCGCCGAGTATCTCCACGTCCCGCAGCTCACCGACGCGCAGCCGCTTGAGGACCAGTTCCTCGCGGCGGGTGACGAAGATCGCGGTGAGCGCCATGTAGACGGCGAACAGCAGCGAGAAGCCGATGGCCGCGGGCAGCAGGATCGTCCCGATGGACAGCCCGGTGTCTTCGAGGTCCATCTGCTCGGTGGCGCCGCGCATGCTGAACGGCAGGATGAGCGGGACGAAGGCCGCCGCGAACAGGGTGCCCTTGCTGCGCACCAACAGGGTCAGCTCGGCCCGGGCGAGTGCGGTCATGCGCCCGGTGGCGGTGGTGGTGGCCCGGGCGTCGTTGCGGGGCGTGACGCGGTCCGTCGGATCGGCGGACCGGGGCGGGGCGGTGCTCACAGCGCCGGCTCCTTCGGGTGGGGGTTCTGGCTGGTCGGGGCGGTGGTGGAGCTGCTGAGCCCCTCGGCTTCCCGCGCGATCCGCAGGAACGCTTCCTCCAGCGAGGCGGAGCGGACGTCCAGCCCGCGGAGTTCCAGCGACTGCTGCTCGGCCCACACGAGCAGACCGGTGGCGGCCCGCTGGAGTTCATGGGTGCGCAGTCGCACGGTCCGCCCGTTGACGTCGTGGTCGGCGACCCCGAGCTGACCCAGGGGCGGCAGGTCCCCCACGTGGTAGCCGTCGGGGAGTTGGAAGGCGATGATCGAGGGCTGCGAGGCGACGACGTCCGCGACGCGACCCTCGGCGGCGATGCGCCCCTCGTGGAGGATCGCCAGCCGGTCCGCCAGGTCCTCGGCCTCTTCGAGGTAGTGGGTGGTGAGCAGCACGGTGGTGCCGCGGTCGCGCAGTTCGCGCACCAACTCCCAGGTGTCCCGGCGGCCTTCGGCGTCGAGCCCGGTGGTCGGCTCGTCGAGGAACAGCACCTCGGGCCGGCCCAGCAGGGCGAGCGCCAGGTCCAGCCGGCGACGTTCGCCGCCGGAGAGCTGCTTGACCCGGACGGGGCCGCGCTTGAGCAGGCCGACGATGTCGAGGGCCTCGTGCGCGGGGCGGGCGCCGCTGGTGCACCCCGCCCACATGCGCACCGTCTCGTTGACCGTCAGCTCGGACGGGAAGCCGCCCTCCTGGAGCATCACCCCGATCCGCGGGCGGATGACGGCGCGTTCCGTGTACGGGTCGTGGCCGAGGACGCGGACCTGCCCGGAGGCCGGGGTGGCGAGGCCCTCCAGCACTTCGAGCGTCGAGGTCTTCCCCGCGCCGTTCGTGCCGAGCAGGGCGAAGAGTTCGCCGCGCCGCACGGAGAAGGTGACGCCCCGGACGGCTTCGAAGGTCTTGTCCTGCGGGCCGCCCCCGTTCCGGTCGCCCTCGGCGGCGGTGCCGGGGCCGTTGTTCTTGCCGGTCTTACCGCGCCCGGAGGGACCGCCCCCGTAGACGCGACGCAGATCGGTGACGTCGATCACGCGCTCTTCGGTCGCTTCGGTAGTCATGTCATCGATTTTCGCCCGGAGCGGGTCCGGAAACCGATGTGGGGTGTCATCACTGGGCATGACAAATGTCAGACGTCGCGGAGCCGGGAGGGAACGGCGAGAGGCGAGCGGCGACAGGGAAGCGGCAAGCGATGCGGGACGGTGCCGCCCATGCAAGAAACCCCAGTCAACTACCAGTGACCGGGGTTTCCTTGATGAATCCGTACGAAGTACGACCTGAGCGGACGACGAGGCTCGAACTCGCGACCTCAACCTTGGCAAGGTTGCGCTCTACCAACTGAGCTACGTCCGCATGGCATCCGACCGGCTTCCACCGAGCGGCGCGAGCACCACCCTACCTGATCCACTTGCGTGGTCGGTAAGCGATGCAGAGCGGGTGACAGGAATTGCACACTGCGCCTTCCCCCTGGAAGGGGGATGTTCTACTACTGAACTACACCCGCACGACCTCTGAGCTGGGCTTTTCTGCCCCGCCCCGTTGGCGTGCCCAAACTCTAACGGATCACGGGGGGTGCTGCGCAAGTCGGTGCCCCGCGCGGACGTTGACGGGACGGCGCCGGGACGCAGACGGGGCAGTGTCGGGACGCGGACGGGGCGTCGCCGGGACGTCGACGGGCTCCCGGTTCCCACCCGTTTCCCGGGTGGGAACCCCGCCGCCCGCTACACCCGAAGGTGTTCCGCGCCCCGCCCGACGGCGAACCACCACCCGGACGGGTCGCGGGCCGCCCGACCGAAGGGCCGCGACACCGACCACCGGAAGTCGACTGTCCGGGGGTGCCGGGGACGCCGGTGAGTGCCAGGGGCCGGGGGTCCTCAGGCGCTGAGCTGCCCCGTCCCGGGCGGGCAAGTCCCGGGCCGGGCCAGCCGGTTGGCTGCCCGGCCGGTCAGTTGGCCGCTTCGAACGCCTCGTACACCCGCTTGGGGATGCGTCCCCGCGGCGGCACGTTCATCTGGTGCGACCGGGCCCAGGCCCGGACCGCCGAAGGCGCGGGCGTCAACGCGGTGTGCCGGTACACCTGGGGGGTCGGATGGGCCCCCGCCCGGGCCTTGCGACCTGCGTGCACATACGGGGCCAGGGCCTTACGCAGTTTCCTCGCATTGGCCTGATTGAGATCGATCTCGTACGACTGCCCGTCCAGCCCGAAGGCGATCGTTTCCGCCGCTTCTCCGCCGTCGATGTCGTCGTGGAGAGTGACTACGACACGCTGCGCCACGAATATCGGTCCCTTCGTGCGACCTCGCCGCATTGAGGTGCGGTGATGCCGACTGTCCGGCTGCTTGAGGCAAAGTATCGGTATTGCCTTTTCCTTTGTACAGGGCAGGGCATTGAACGGGGAAGACCTTTTATTGCGTTCAGCGTGTCCGGTACGTGTCGTGTCTATTGCGGGGACGGTCTTTTCCGGGATTTTCGGTGAAGGTTGACTACGCTGCCTGGACGGGGTGAGGGCCGTCACGTAGGTACCTACGAATCTACGCGGGTAGAAATTTCGTACGGGTAGTCTGAAGCGACCTGCTCAGCACCACACACCGGGAGTGCCAGTGGCACGCGTCGTAGTCGACGTCATGCTCAAGCCGGAGATCCTCGACCCCCAGGGGCAGGCCGTGCAGCGCGCGCTGCCCCGCCTGGGCTTCGACGGCATCGCCGACGTACGTCAGGGAAAGCGTTTCGAACTCGAGGTCGAAGGGCCGGTGGACGAAGCCGCCCTCGCACGCATTCACGAGATGGCCGAGACGTTCCTGGCCAACACCGTGATCGAGGACTTCGTCGTCAGGGTTGACGGGGCCGCCGGGCCCGCTGAGTCTTCTGCGGGTGCCGCTGCCGGAAAGGCCGGAACGAAGTGACCGCCCGTATCGGTGTCGTCACCTTTCCGGGCACCCTGGACGATCACGACACCCAGCGGGCCGTCCGGGTCGCCGGAGCCGAGGCCGTTCCGCTGTGGCACCGCGACAAGGATCTGAAGCAGGTCGACGCCGTCGTCCTCCCGGGTGGATTCTCGTACGGCGACTATCTGCGCGCGGGAGCGATCTCCCGGTTCTCGCCCGTGATGGAGACGATCATCGCGGAGGCAAAGGCGGGAATGCCGGTCCTGGGAATCTGCAACGGATTCCAGGTGCTGACCGAGACGCATCTGCTGCCCGGCGCGATGTTGCGGAACAATCACCTCCACTTCATCTGCCGCGACCAGAAGCTCCGCGTCGAGACCACCGCCACCGCCTGGACCGCCGACTACACCGCCGGCCAGGAGATCTCCGTCCCGCTCAAGAACATCGACGGCCGCTACGTCGCCGACGAGCGCACCCTCGACGAGCTGGAGGCCGAGGGCCGGGTCGCCTTCCGCTACCTGGACGTCAATCCGAACGGATCGCTGCGCGACATCGCGGGCGTCACCAACGCCGCGGGCAACGTCGTCGGCCTGATGCCGCACCCCGAGCACGCCGTCGAAGGACTGATCGGCACCGGCCGCACCGACGGCCTCGGGTTCTTCACCTCGATCCTGAACAACCTGGTGCGGAAGGGAGCCGTGGCATGACGCTGGACACGGTCAAGCACGCGACCGGCACCCCCGAAGCCGAGCAGCCCTGGCAGCAGCTCGGCCTGAAGCGGGACGAGTACGACCGCATCCGCGAGATCCTCGGTCGCCGCCCGACCGGCGCCGAACTCGCCATGTACTCGGTCATGTGGTCCGAGCACTGTTCGTACAAGAGCAGCAAGGTCCACCTGCGCCAGTTCAGCGACAAGGCCCCGCAGACGGACGCCCTCCTCGTCGGCATCGGCGAGAACGCGGGCGTCGTGGACGTCGGCCAGGGGTACGCGGTCACCTTCAAGGTCGAGTCGCACAACCACCCCTCGTACATCGAGCCCTACCAGGGCGCGGCCACCGGCATCGGCGGCATCGTCCGCGACATCCTCGCGATGGGCGCCCGCCCGGTCGCCGTCATGGACCCGCTGCGCTTCGGCGCCGCGGAGCACCCCGACACCAAGCGCGTCCTGCCGGGCGTCGTCGCGGGCGTCGGCGGCTACGGCAACTGCCTGGGCCTGCCGAACATCGGCGGCGAGGTCGTCTTCGACGCCTGTTACCAGGGCAACCCGCTGGTCAACGCCCTGTGCGTGGGTGTCATGAAGCACGAGGACATCCACCTCGCGAAGGCGTCCGGCGCCGGCAACAAGGTCATCCTCTACGGGGCCCGCACCGGTGGCGACGGCATCGGCGGCGTCTCGGTGCTCGCCTCGGAGACCTTCGAGGCCGGCAGCGGCGTCCCGGCCAACCGCCCCGCGGTCCAGGTCGGCGACCCCTTCCAGGAGAAGCTGCTCATCGAGTGCACCCTGGAGATCTTCGCCGAGAAGCTGGTCCACGGCATCCAGGACCTCGGGGGCGCGGGCCTGTCCTGCGCCACCAGCGAGCTGGCCAGCGCCGGTTCCGGCGGCATGCGCGTCGACCTGGACACCGTGCCGCTGCGCGACGCGACCCTCTCGCCCGAGGAGATCCTCATGAGCGAGTCGCAGGAGCGCATGTGCGCGATCGTGGAGCCCGGCAAGGTCGAACGCTTCCTGGAGATCTGCGAGAAGTGGGACGTCATCGCCACCGTCATCGGTGAGGTGACGGAAGGCGAGCGGCTGGAGATCTTCTGGCACGGCGAGCAGATCGTCGACGTGCCGCCGCGCACGGTCGCCCACGAGGGCCCCGTCTACCAGCGCCCGTACGCGCGCCCCGACTGGCAGGACACCCTCCAGGCGGACGACGCGAACAAGCTGCCCCGCCCGGCCGACGCCGCGCAGCTCAAGGACCAGGTCCTCAAGCTCGTCGCCTCGCCCAACCAGGCGTCCAAGGCGTGGATCACCGACCAGTACGACCGGTTCGTGCAGGGCAACACGGTCCTGGCCCAGCCCGAGGACTCGGGCATGATCCGCATCGACGCGGACACCAACCTCGGTGTCGCGGTCGCCACGGACGGCAACGGCCGGTACGCCAAGCTCGACCCCTACGCGGGTGCGCAGCTCGCGCTGGCGGAGGCGTACCGCAACGTCGCCACGACCGGTGCGAAGCCGCTGGCCGTCTCCAACTGTCTGAACTTCGGTTCGCCCGAGGACCCCGCGGTGATGTGGCAGTTCGCGGAGGCCACCCGTGGTCTCGCCGACGCCTGCCAGGTGCTCGGCACCCCGGTCACCGGCGGCAACGTCTCCCTCTACAACCAGACCGGTGACACCGCGATCCACCCGACGCCGGTCGTCGCGGTCCTCGGCGTCATCGACGACGTCACGCGCCGCACGCCGGTCGGGTTCGCGGAGGAGGGCCAGCTGCTGTACCTCCTCGGCGACACCCGCGAGGAGTTCGGCGGATCGGCGTGGTCCGAGGTCGTCCACGAGCACCTGGGCGGACTGCCGCCGGTGGTCGACCTGGAGCGGGAGCGGCTGCTCGCCGACATCCTGATCTCGGCCTCCCGCGACGGCATGGTCGACGCCGCGCACGACCTCTCGGACGGCGGGCTCGTCCAGGCGGTCACCGAGTCCTGCCTGCGCGGCGGGAACGGCGCCCGACTGGTCGTCCCCGACGGTCTCGACGCGTTCACCTTCCTGTTCTCCGAGTCGACGGGGCGCGCGGTCGTCGCCGTTCCGCGGTCGGAGGAGCTGCGCTTCACCGACATGTGCGGGGCGCGGGGCCTGCCCGCCACCCGGATCGGTGTCGTCGACGGCGACGCGGTCGAGGTGCAGGGCGAGTTCACGCTGTCCCTGGCGAAGCTGAAGGCGGCCCACGAGGAGACGATCCCGGCGCTGCTGGCCTGACGACCAACGGTCAGCCGGACCCCACCGGTCCGGCTGACTCCCTCTGCATCCACTGCATCCACTGCATCCACTGAGCCCTCCGAGCCGGCAGCCGCCGGCTCGGAGGGCTCAGTCATGCCCCGGCACACCACCTCCCAAGCCACCCGTACGAAGCATTGTTCGCCATTACGTAACTACGTAATATAGACCCATGGAACTGGAGCAGCGGGTCACCGCCCTGGAACGCCGACTGGCCGCCCTGGAGCACGCGGACGAACCCGGCGAGCCGAGCGCCTTCCGCGCCCCCGACGAGCCGGGGGCGCCCGAGGAGTCGGTGCAGTCGGTGCCGCCAGTGCAGTTGGGGTCGTCCCGGGAGCAGCCCACGAGCGAAGGCACCCCCCGCGCTGACTTCTGGGCACTGGAGGGCTTCAAGGAGCAACTCGCCGAGGCCGGCCCGATCGCGGAGGACGGCGGCGTCCTGTTCACCGGCGCGGTCGCCCTCCCCGGCGGCGAGCGGTACGAGTGGCAGTACGGCGAGCTCACCGGCCGGCTCATCGAAGCCGACTGGTCGGAGCGGGCCGAAGCGTTCGCCGCCCTCGGCCACCCGGTGCGGCTGAGGCTGCTGCGGGAGGTCCTGACCGGAAGCCGCACCGCCGCCGAGCTGACGAGCCTGGACGGCCTCGGCACCACCGGCCAGACCTATCACCACCTGCGCCAACTCACCGCGGCCGGCTGGCTCCACAGCCAGGGACGCGGGCGGTACGAGGTGCCGTCCACCCGCGTGGTCCCCCTGCTGGTCGCCCTGAGCCTGGCGAAGTCCCCATGACCACCCGACAGCCCACCTCCCGGGAAAAGAAGATGCCGAACCGACCCCACCCGACCCGCCGTAGGGCCGTCACCTACCTGTCCATCAGCTACCGCCTGACAGGGCTGACCCTGGGCGCCCTGATCATCGGGAGCTTCGTCTTCGACCCGCTGGACCGGCCCCCGTTCCCGCTGCTCTGGCCACTGCTGGGCGTGACCATGCTGGTCCTGCTCCTGGTCACCCGGCTGGTCCGCCCCGCGAGGAACGGACAACCGGCCAGGGAGCCGGTCGAGGTGGCGCCACCGGTCACCGGCCGCTGGACCGCATTGAACAGCCCTGCGGACAAGGTCCCCAGCCACGGCACCCATGGCTACGGGCAGACGTACGCCATAGACGTGGTCGCCGAGCCGGAGCCGGACCGCATACCCGGCGACCGCACTGGCGACCCGACCGGAGACCCCACCGAGGGGCTGCGCCCCGCCTTCAACTGGCTCTGGCCGCTGACCCGTCGCCCGGATGCCTTCCCGGCCTTCGGCGCCCCGCTCCTGGCGGTGGCCGACGGCACGGTGGTCCGCGCATCCGACACCCAACGGGACCACCTGAGTCGTACCTCGCTCCCGATGCTGGCGTACCTGATGCTGGTCGAGGGCATGGCCCGCGCCATGGCGGGCCCCACCCGGGTCACCGGCAATTACGTCATCCTCGATCTCGGCGACGACACCTACGCGATGTACTGCCATCTGCGCCGAGGTTCGCTGAAGGTGCGTCCGGGCGATCGCGTCCGGGTGGGCCAGGTCCTCGCCACCTGCGGCAACTCCGGCAACTCGACGGAACCGCACGTCCACTTCCAGCTGATGGACTCGCCCGAGCTGGACGCGGCCAGGGGCGTGCCGTTCCGCTGGCGGGGCGTGGGGCTCCCGGCGAACGGCGAGACGTTCACGGTGGACGCTGCGGCAGAGGCGGAGACCGCTGTGGAGACGAAGGCCGCGGCAGGGTAGGAGTGAGCCGGCGCGCAGCGGGGCGGGGCGGGGCGGGGTTGGGGGAACGAGGGAGGGGTGGGGGTGGGGGAGGGGGAGGGGGAGGGCCCCCAAGCCTCGCCTGCCCCCCACCTGGCCCCCCGGTCCCCCATTCAGCGCAACAGCCCCGGTGGATAGGCTCGCTGCATGCCGCCAGCCAGCAAACGCGTTCGTTCCTTCGACCCGGCCCGGACTCGCGTCGCCGTGCTCACGCAGTACCGTCACGTCCGTGCGGCGGTCGCGGAGCTCACCCCGGAGCAGTTCGCCGAACCGACCCGGCTCGGGGACTGGACGGTACGGGACCTCGCAGCGCACCTCTCGCTCGTCCTGGGGTCCGTCGCACGGAACCTGGAGCTGCCCGAGCCCGCGCGGCAGGAACTCACGCTCGACGCGTACCCCGCGGCCACGTCCACGGTGGCCGGAGCCGTTGACACCTTGGCCCGCAGCACCGCTGCCGAAGCGGATGCCGAGGAACTGTTCGCCCGCGCGGCCGACCGGGTCGAGGAGGCGTTGGCCGGGGTTCCCGACGAGCGGATCGTCCCGACGCGGTTCGGTGCGATGCGGCTGTCCGACTTCCTGGTGACCCGGGTGGTCGAGCTGGTCGTCCACACCGACGACCTCAACGACGCGATCGGGCCGGCCGTTCCGATCGACGGCAAGGCCCTCGCGATCACCACCCGTTTCCTCGCCGACGTGCTCGCGCTGAAGGCACCGGGCGGGGCGGTGGAGGTACGCGTCCCGCCGTACGCGGTGGTCCAGTGCGTCGAGGGGCCGCGGCACACCCGGGGCACCCCACCGAACGTCGTGGAGACCGATCCGCTGACCTGGATCCGGTTGGCCACGGGACGCACCGACTGGGCGGCGGAACTCGGTGCGGCCACGGTTTCCGCCAGCGGGGAGCGGGCGGACCTCACGGAGTTGCTGCCCCTGCTGGGCTGAGGCGTTGAGGGCGCGCCCCACCGCACCCGCACCCGCGCCCGCATCCGCGCACCCCGGACCCGCATCCCGCACCCGGACCCCGGAACCGCACCCCGGGCCGGGACCCCGCACCTGGACGCCAGGAGGGCGACCCATGCAGGACAAGCCGGACGAGCCGAACAAGGCGGATGAGGCGGACAAGCCGGATGAGCAGGACGAGCCGAACAAGCCGATCGACCGCAGGGCTTCGCGCCGCAGGGTCTGGGGAATCTGCGCCTCCGTGGTCGTCCTGATCGCCGGATTCGGCGCGTACCAAATCCGTTGGGTGTCCTCGGCACCGCACGCCTCGGACGAACGGTGCGGCGGGGTCGTCGACCGGGCCCCCGACTCCCTCGCGGGGCAACCCCGGAAGTGGACGTTCAACGAGGGCACCGTCGCATGGGGCCGGGGCGGTTCCGTCCTGCGCTGCGGGGTGGACGAACTGCCGCCGACCCCGGACCTGTGCGTATCGGTCAACGGCGTCGACTGGGTCCTGGACGAGCAGCGGCTGGAGCGGGACGGGGTCAGCGTGTTGACCACCTACGGGCGTTCCCCCGCGGTGGAGTTCGTTCACGAGGGGGCGAAGGAGGAAGCCGGCGCGGCCCTGACCGATCTGGCCGACGCGGTGCGGGACTTGCCCCGCGAACGCAGGTGTATCGGGTTGGACGACGTCTGACCCGACCCCGTCGGGCGTTTTGGGAACCGTGACGGGAACCACGACGGGGCCCGTCCCGTCACATCGGCATGGACATGCGACGGCGCACCCCCCTGACCGCGACCGCACTGGCTTGTCTCCTGGCGGTCGCCGGCACGGCCTGCGGCAACCAGGTGAACTCCGGCGACGGCGACGGCGACCGCGGCGGTGACGGTGACGGCGGTGCCGGGAGCGCGGGCCGTGCGAAGGGCGCCGACCGCGCGGACGCCACCCACGGGACGGGCCCGCTCTCCGGCACCCGCTGGACCGTCAGGAGCCTGACCGCAGGCGGCCGTGAGTACCGGCCGCCGACCGGCGCGCACCTGGCGTTCGAGGGGAAGTCCCGCGCCAGCGGCAGCTACGGCTGCAACACCTTCGACGCCGACGTCACCGTCACCGGGCGGAACGTCACCTTCCGTGAGCAGGAGTCCACCACCAGGGGGTGCGACCCGGCGGTGTCCGACTTTGAGGACCGTCTCGCCGCCACGCTCCGCGCCGGTGCGCTGGAGTTCGCGCGCAAGGGCGATGCGCTCACCCTGACGACCGCGAAGGGCGACCACGTGGACCTGGCTGCGGGGAAGACCCCGCGGGACGTTCCGCTGACCGGGACGAAGTGGGTGGTGAACACGCTGGTCGAGGGCGGGAGCAGCATCTCGGTCCCCGGGGGCGCGGCGTCCGCGGCGCATCTGACGTTCGGGAAGGGCGGCGAGGTCAGCGGCACCCTCGGGTGCAACCGCTTCTCGGCCGAGGCGAAGATCGGGGACGACGGGACGCTCACCCTCTCCGATCCGGCGATGACCCGCATGGTGTGCGACGACCGGGCGATGCGGACGGAGCGCGCGCTCTCCCGGCTGTTCGGCGGTGCGAAGGTCGATTACGAGGTGAACGGGAACTCCCTCAGGCTCATCGCCCCTGATGGGAGGGGTGCAGTGGCCACTGCGGCACCCGCCGTCCCGCCCACGGACGGGGCTACCGGCCGAACCGGCCGGTAAGTGATTCGTCTTACGGATGGCGTCCCCAATTCGGACCAGTGGTCGATCTCGCCTACACTCGGTGCCGTGCCACGTGGTGACGGTCGACTCAATCACGATCTGCTCCCCGGTGAGAAAGGCCCCCAGGACGCTTGTGGCGTCTTCGGTGTCTGGGCTCCGGGCGAAGAGGTCGCAAAGCTCACGTACTTCGGGCTCTACGCCCTCCAGCATCGGGGCCAGGAATCCGCAGGAATCGCGGTCAGTAACGGCTCCCAGATCCTCGTCTTCAAGGACATGGGCTTGGTCTCCCAGGTCTTCGACGAGACCTCCCTCAGCGCCCTCCAGGGCCACATCGCTGTGGGACACGCACGCTACTCGACCACCGGCGCATCGGTCTGGGAGAACGCCCAGCCGACTTTCCGCGCCACCCCGCACGGCTCCCTGGCACTCGCCCACAACGGCAATCTGGTGAACACCGCCCAGCTCGCCGAGATGGTCGCCGAGATGCCCAAGCGGGAGGGCCGCGCCACTCAGGTCGCCGCCACCAACGACACCGACCTCGTCACGGCCCTGCTCGCGGGGCAGACCGACGACGACGGGAAGCCGCTGACGATCGAGGGTTCCGCCGCGAAGGTGCTGCCCGAGGTGAAGGGCGCCTTCTCGCTCGTCTTCATGGACGAGAACACCCTGTACGCCGCGCGTGATCCGCAGGGCATCCGGCCCCTGGTGCTGGGTCGGCTGGAGCGCGGCTGGGTCGTCGCCTCCGAGTCCGCCGCGCTCGACATCTGCGGTGCGACGTACGTCCGGGAGATAGAGCCCGGTGAGTTCGTCGCCATCGACGAGAACGGCCTCCGCACCTCGCGATTCGCGAAAGCGAAGCCCAAGGGGTGCGTCTTCGAGTACGTGTACCTGGCCCGTCCTGACACGGACATCGCCGGGCGCAACGTCTACCTCTCCCGGGTGGAGATGGGCCGTCGCCTCGCGCGGGAAGCGCCCGCCGAAGCGGACCTGGTGATAGCGACTCCGGAGTCCGGGACCCCGGCTGCGATCGGGTACGCGGAGGAGTCCGGCATCCCGTTCGGCGCCGGTCTGGTGAAGAACGCGTACGTGGGCCGGACCTTCATCCAGCCCTCGCAGACCATCCGCCAGCTGGGCATCCGGCTGAAGCTGAACCCGTTGAAGGAAGTCATCAGGGGCAAGCGGCTGGTCGTCGTGGACGACTCGATCGTGCGGGGCAACACCCAGCGCGCCCTGGTCAAGATGTTGCGCGAGGCGGGCGCCGCCGAGGTGCACATCAGGATCTCCTCGCCGCCCGTGAAGTGGCCCTGCTTCTTCGGCATCGACTTCGCGACCCGTGCCGAACTCATCGCCAACGGCATGACCGTCGAGGAGATCGGCAAGTCGTTGAGCGCCGACTCCCTGTCGTACATCTCCCTCGAAGGCATGATCGAGGCCACCACCATCGACAAGCCCAATCTGTGCCGGGCCTGCTTCGACGGTGAGTACCCGATGGAGCTGCCCGACCCCGAGCTGCTCGGCAAGCAGCTGCTGGAGACCGAGCTGGCGGCGGGTCCCGCGGCCACCGCCGCGGTCGACGCGCTCCGTCGCCCGTGATCCCCCGAAGAACCCACACGAAGGTTCCGCACGCATGTCTGGTGAATCCCCTGTGAGCACCCCCGTTTCCGGTTCCGGCGCGAGTTACGCGAGCGCGGGTGTCGACATCGAGGCGGGCGACCGCGCGGTGGAGCTGATGAAGGAGTGGGTGCGCAAGACGAAGCGCCCCGAGGTCGTCGGCGGTCTCGGCGGCTTCGCCGGGCTCTTCGACGCCTCCGCCCTCAAGCGCTACGAGCGTCCCCTGCTGGCGTCGGCGACCGACGGCGTCGGCACCAAGGTCGACATCGCCCGTCGGTTGGGCGTCTACGACACGATCGGCCACGACCTGGTCGCGATGGTCATGGACGACATCGCGGTGTGCGGCGCGGAGCCGCTGTTCATGACCGACTACATCTGTGTCGGCAAGGTCCACCCGGACCGGGTCGCCGCGATCGTGAAGGGCATCGCCGAGGGCTGTGTCCTCGCGGGGTGCGCCCTGATCGGCGGCGAGACGGCCGAGCACCCCGGGCTCCTCGGCCCGGACGACTTCGACGTGGCCGGTGCCGGTACGGGCGTGGTGGAGGCCGATCAGCTGCTCGGTCCCGATCGCATTCGCACGGGTGACGCGGTGATCGCGATGGCCTCCTCGGGCCTTCACTCCAACGGGTACTCGCTGGTCCGGCACGTCCTGTTCGACCGGGCCGGGTTCGCGTTGGAGAGCCACGTGGAGGAGCTGGGGCGGACCGTCGGCGAGGAGCTGCTGGTGCCGACCCGGATCTACTCGCTGGACTGTCTGGCGCTGGCCCGCACCGCGGAGGTGCACGCCTTCAGCCACATCACCGGGGGCGGGCTCGCGGCGAACCTGGCGCGGGTCGTCCCGGACGGGCTGCACGCCGTCGTGGACCGTTCCACCTGGGCGCCGGGCGCGGTGTTCGACCTGGTGGGTTCCGCCGGGCAGGTGGAGCGTCTGGAGCTGGAGAAGACCCTGAACATGGGGGTCGGCATGATGGCGGTGGTGCCCGCCGAGTCGGTGGAGGTCGCGCTGACGCTGCTGGCGGACCGGGGCGTGGACGCCTGGGAGGCCGGCGAGATCACCGAGCGCGGTGCGCACTCCACGGGCGCGGCGCTGGTCGGGGACTACGCGAAGTAGGTCCTCCCGGACCCACGGACCCTCACGATCCGATGATCTTCTTGGCGACGGTGACCGCGGCGGCTTCCGCAGCGGTCACCGGAAGCACGGGCAACACCGGAAGCATCGGCAACACCGGAAGCACCAGAAGTATCGGCAGTATCGGCAGCACCGGCAGTGTCAGCCCGGGTGCGGCTCAGTGTGCGGGAGCAGCACGAAACCCGGTCCGGTGTTGCTGGCCCGGACCGGGGTTGGTGCGACGGGTCGGCGGTGCCCCGACCGGAGTGACCGCTCGCGCGGGCGTGCCGGTCGACGGCGGTGCCGACTGCTGTGGACTACAGGCTGCTGAGGAGAACGTGCGCGGCCGTGGCGTCAAGCGCCGCGACGGTGCGACTGCGACGGGGAACCGGGCTCGTCGCCCTCGTCCTCGTCGTCATCGACGTTGTAGAGATCCGCGTACCGTGCGTACGGGTCGTTGTCCTCGTCGTCCTCGATCGGCTCGCCGTTCGGCGGCTGGCTCGAAGTCGATGCGCCCAGCTCGTTGGCCAGACGTGACAGGTCCGTTCCGCCGCTGTTGTACTTCAGCTGGCGGGCGACCTTTGTCTGCTTGGCCTTGGCCCGGCCGCGCCCCATGGCTCGACCCCCTCGGTGACGGGGCTCGACGGCCCCAGAGTCTTGACACGCGTTCATGATCTGGAACGGACTCTCCGTGGAGAGACCGGTCCGTAGGGCTTCCACGGTACCTGCTCCTGCGGCCATCCGGTACGTCGCCCGCAGGACGCGCGTGTGCGCTGGACCCGCGAGGCGCCCCGTCCTCGCTGGTCAACCGCGATTTTAACCTCTTCTTGGCAGGCGACCCGCCGACGGGCTGTGAGTCTCATGTCTCAGCCGCCGCGCGGCCCCTCCCACGCCGTGCTCCGGAGCCGTGCCGGGCCCCGACACGCCCGGGTTCCGGCCGGGTGGTGCCGGGGCCCGGGAGCGTCGGGCGCGCTCCGTCGCGGGTGGGGCGGATCAGCCGTCCGTGCAGCGCGCTTCGGCCATTCTCTGTTCGGCGATCCGGTCGGCCGCGGCGGCCGGCGGGATGCCGTCGCTGTTCGCACGTGCGAATATGTCGAGCGTGGTGTCGAAGATCTTCGACGCCTTGGCCCGGGCCCGCTCGAAGTCGAATCCGTGGAGTTCGTCGGCGACCTGGATCACGCCGCCCGCGTTGACCACGTAGTCGGGGGCGTAGAGGACGCCGCGGTCCGCGAGGTCCTTCTCGACGCCGGGGTGGGCGAGCTGGTTGTTGGCGGCGCCGCACACTACGCCGGCGGTGAGGACGGGCACGGTGTCGTCGTCCAGTGCTCCGCCGAGTGCGCAGGGCGCGTACACGTCGAGTCCGTCGACCCGGATCAGGGCGTCGGTGTCGGCGACGACCCGGACCCCGGGGTGCAGCCGGGTGATCCGGCGCACGGACTCCTCGCGGACGTCGGTGACCACGACCTCGGCACCGTCGTCGAGCAGGTGCTGGACCAGGTGGTGGCCGACCTTGCCCACTCCGGCGACGCCGACCGTCCGGCCGCGCAGCGAGGGGGCGCCCCAGCGGTGTTGGGCGCTGGCCCGCATCCCCTGGAAGACGCCGTACGCGGTGAGCACCGAGGAGTCGCCCGCGCCGCCGTTCTCGGGGGAGCGGCCGGTGGTCCAGCGGCAGGCGCGGGCCACCACGTCCATGTCGGCGACGTAGGTGCCGACGTCGCAGGCGGTCACGTAGCGGCCGCCGAGGGAGGCGACGAACCGGCCGTACGCGAGCAGCAGCGCCTCGGTCTTGATCTGCTCGGGGTCGCCGATGATGACGGCCTTGCCGCCGCCGTGGTCGAGTCCGGCCATGGCGTTCTTGTACGACATTCCGCGGGCGAGGTTGAGCGCGTCGGTGACGGCCTCGGCCTCGTCGGCGTACGGGTAGAAGCGGGTGCCGCCGAGGGCGGGGCCCAGGGCGGTGGAGTGGAGGGCGATCACGGCCTTGAGGCCGCTGGCCCGGTCCTGGCAGAGCACTACTTGTTCGTGGCCCCCCTGGTCCGAGTGGAACAGGGTGCGCAGGACGCCGTCGGATACTTCGGTCACGGTGGTGACTCCCGGGTGCGTAGCGGCGGTGGTGGCCCGGACCCGTTCGGGTGGTGGGCCGGGTGGGACGAGCGTAGGGCCTCGGTGTCACGGTGGCCGGTTCGCGGTAGGTTTCCGCGTCGGCCCGCGGGGGAGGGAGCAGGGGTGCCCAAGGTGTCCTCGGTGATCGTGCCGTACGCGTCCTATCTGCGGGTGTACGAACCGCTCGCGGCCTTCCCGGAACCGGAGCGCAGCCATTGGGCGCGCTATGCCCGGCGGGTCGACCGGCCGTCCTGCCAGGACGAACTTCGGCGTTCCCTGGCGGACCTGTTGCCCACCCCACCGGTCGCGGTGCCGGTCCACGAGAGTGACGACGCGTTCGTGGCCGAGGTCGACGGGGTGCTGTGCGTGTGTCCGTGGCGGACCCGGTTGCGGGGCTGGCAGGCGCTCGACGCGTTGGCGTCCGGTGGGCGGTTGCCGCCGGCGGTGCTCGACGCGGTGCTGCCGCCCGTCGTCCGCAAGGAGAGCGCCGACGACTACGAGCGGTGGCGGGCCCGCAATCCCGACGCCCGTCCGTGGATCCGTACCGCGACCTGGCAGGTGCCGTTGGCCTGGTTCGTGCTGGTGGCCGACGAGGAGCGGGAGCACCAGGGGGCGGAGCCGGCGGACTCCCCGGATTCCCCGGAGCTGGCAGAGCTGTCGGAGTCGGCGGAGCCGGCGGGGGATGTGCCGGTGTTGCGGTACCGGACGCAGATGGTCCAGGCGCGGCGGCGGGTGGCGCGTGGCTTGAAGGCGTTGCGGGCTGCGTTGGGCGAGGGGCCGCAGATCGATGCGCTGGTGGACGTGGGGTCGTGGCTGGAGGAGTTCCATCCGCGGTCGTTGGTCGAACTGGACTACGGGGGGCTGGTGCACGCGCTGCCGGCCGCGCACCTGGCGGCCGATCGTTCGGCGGCGGACGTGGCGGAGGGCATCGAGGCGCTGCGCCGGGGGGACGGGGACGCGGCCGGGGAGGCGTACGGGCGGCTGGCCGCGCGGTGGCGGGTGGTGCGGGACCGGCAGTCGGCGAGTTGAGCGGGGCGGCGTTGCTCGGGGGAATCCGTACGGGTCGGTCGGTCCGTGCCGAGGCCACTGATTCGGTCGTGTTCGCGCGGGGGGTGCGGGAACCGGCCGCGGTGTCCTGACAAGCTGTTTCCTGGCATGGTGGGGGCGGCGCCGGCCCGGTGCGCGGGTTGGCGCGGGGTGCGGAGCTGCGGATTCCGTTGCCGGGACGTGTGGGTTCCGGTGCGCGTGGGGCCCGGCGCTCGGCGCGTGGGTCGGCTGTGTGCGTCGTCGGCGGTGCGGGCCGGCGGTGCGGGTCGCTCGGGACGCTGGTCGTTCGCGGCGGTCGGCGGTCGCTCGCGGTGGTCGGGGTCCGGCGGTCGGGGGAGCGCGCGGGGCCGGAGGTAAAGACGGGTCGGGACGTAGGTCCTGATCCGGTCTTTTGCGTCAAGCGTGACGGACCGCACTATCCCGGGCCTTGCGCCCATCACCCGTCCTCGTGCCAAAATAGGACAAGGAGTCCGGGGAGGGCTCCATCCATCCGAGTCTGGGCAGAATGCTCCGCATTGCACGCTATGGGGGGTCTGTTGACCTCTGCTCACTCTGTGACAGATTGTCACGGGGGTGTGACTGTCCGCTATGGGGCGGTCCATCGGCATCCGTCGGTGATGAACACCTGGGAGGGCAATTCCATCGGTTTGGCCGACGCGGCTGGACAGATGGTGTAGTTGTAGTGCCGAGGACAAGCCGTTCGTCCTATAACCGACTCGACCCGCGTCCGCCATTTCGGGCAACGCGTGTCAAGGTGCAGAATTTAGAGGAAAGAACCGAGAAGGTTCGGTTCTCCCGAGGAGGCCGCTCATGACAGCTCGCACCCCTGATGCCGAGCCGCTGCTGACCCCGGCTGAGGTCGCCACGATGTTCCGCGTCGACCCGAAGACGGTCACGCGCTGGGCCAAGGCTGGCAAGCTCACGTCGATCCGCACGCTCGGCGGACACCGCCGCTACCGCGAAGCCGAGGTACGCGCGCTACTGGCGGGCATTCCCCAGCAGCGCAGCGAAGCCTGAACAACCGCACGACCGGGCAGGTTCACCGGGTCCCCCACTCGGTGCGCACGCCCGCAGCACAGCACAGCCACACATGACGTCGGTCCTGCCCCAACAGGACCGTGCCGGGACGAGTGAGCAGTACGTCGAGGCCGTGACGTCGATCGCGCTGGACTCCGCCGGGTCCAGCGCGATTTTTCTTTGTGCGGATTCCGCGACTCCCGTTGTGCGGATTCCGTGGTGCCGCGGAACGCCCCGCGCCCGCCGGCCCGCTCGGCTGCTCTTCCCCGGCCCCCAACACCCCCTGGTGGGCGCCCTGGTGGCGCCCCCGACCGCCTCGGGTGGCGCCGGTCGACGTTCCGGAGCCGCCCAGGCGCCCTCACGGCCCCCGTGGGGGCTGGGGGGAGGGTCGGGGCCTCTTCCCGACTCACGCGCTCCGTAACGGTCCCTGACGGGCCCTCAGGGCCCTGTCGCGCCGCCCTGCCGGCCGCGGGGGGTTCGAACGGCCTTCGAGAGGCCCTGGAACAGTTTTCGAGCGGTTCTCGAGCGGTCCTCGAACGGAGGGTGCGGGCCCGGTGCGGCGGTCCGCTTGTCGGACTCTGCGGGGCTTGCGTGGGTGGTGCCGGATGTTCCGTGAACTGTCCCGGATGCCGGTGCAATTGCACATATTAAATTGACCGTTTGTAGGACAGGGGTAAGCCCAGGGGTTCCCGAAACTCTTACGGTGACACCCGTCACATGCGCGGTCGGTTGTTGCCCGACGGGCAACTGCGGTAGTGCACCGGCCCCGTGAGGTCGCTCCGCCCGCCGTCCCCGTCCATGCTTCTGCCTGGTGCCCCCGTGGCGGCCGTTGATCTCGTACGCGTCATTCGTTCGGGGGAATCTCCCGCTCGGGGTCTTCCCTCGACTCCGTGAGGTGTGTAGGGGGCTCCATGGCCAGCTTCTGGAGCGCGGCGCACACCGGACAGTGTCGGACCCGGTGGCGGACCCGGTGGCGGTGGCGGGAGGCCGCCGACGGATGGGGGCGCAGCAGCGCCCGCGTTTCGTGTCGAGCAACAGGTGCCGTGCGCCCACCTCCAGTGCTCCACCGGGGAGTCCTGCGATGAGGAGGTACCCATCCGGGAGCCCGTCGTCAACCCGGCGCGGCCCAGCCGTGCTCCGGGCGCGGCCGTGCGGGACGGACGGGGCGGGCAGAACAGCAGAATGGCCCACATCCGCAGGGGATGTGGGCCGTTGCGCGGTCCTGACGGGATTTGAACCCGCGGCCTCCACCTTGACAGGGTGGCGAGCACTCCAAGCTGCTCCACAGGACCAGGTTTCGCGGCGCTCCGTACTGCGTTGCGCTGCGAAACAGGACTGTACAGCAGGGCCGGCCGTGCGGTCGAACTCACTCAGGGTGCGGGGGTCGTTACCGGCCGTTCGGCGTGCGTCACCGCACTCGTCCCGCATCCGTCGCACCCCCCGCACCGGCCTCCGCATCCGCTCAGGGCACCGCCGCGTCGATCGCCTTCACGATCCGTTTGTCCGAAACCGGGTGGGCGGTCCCCAGCGAGTGCGCGAAGTAGCTGACCCGCAGCTCCTCGATCATCCACCGGATGTCCCGCACCGGCTGCGGCACCGGACGTCCCCGGGGCAACTGCTCCAGCAGCCACGCGTACTCGTCGCGCATGTCGTGCACCTTCTCCATGCGGGTGGTGTCCCGCTGGACGCCTGCCGGCATCTGCTGGAGCCGCCGGTCGACGGCCACCAGGTAGCGCATCAGGTCCGGCAGCCGGCCGATCCCCGTCTCGGTGACGAAGCCGGGCTTCACCAGCGCGGCCAGCTGCTCCCGCACGTCCGTGGTGTTGGCGAGCAGCGCGGGGCTGGTGGTGGCCCGCAGCCGTCGCTCGGCGGCCTGCCAGGCGGCGAGGACCTGGCGCACCTGGTCCACCGTGCGCACCGTCAGGTCGACGATGTCGGCCCGCACCCGTTCGTACAGCTTCCGGTACGACTCCTCGTCCCAGGCGGGCCCGCCGAAGTCGGCGATCAGCCGGTCCGCGGCGGCCGTGGCGCAGTCCTCGAAGAGGGCCTGCACCGAACCGTGCGGATTGGCGGACAGCGCGAGCTTCTGGGCGTTGCCGAGCTTGTCGAGGGCGAACTTGGCCGGGTTCACCGGGATGTTCCGCACGATGAGCCGCCGGATGCCCCGCCGCATCGCCTCGGTCTGTTCCGCCTCGGAGTCGAAGAGCCGAACGGACACCGTGTCGACGCCGCTCCCGGCAGCGGCGTCGACGGCGTCATCGACGAGGGCCGGGTACGCCTTGACGGGCTGGCCGGCGCGTTTGGCCTCGAAGACCCGCGACAGCGAGCCGATCGTCCAGTCGGTGAGCCCGGAGCGTTCGACGGCGCCCTGGCCGGAGCGCTCGGCGCTGGCTGCGGCGGCCTTGGACAGTGCTTGGCGGGCCTTGGGTCGCAGCCGCTGCCGCAGCGCCTCCAGGTCCTTGTCCTCGGCGTCCGGGGCGACCTTGCGGCGGCGCTCGTCGACGATCCGGAACGTGATGCGCAGGTGGTCGGGGACCTTCGACCAGTCGAAGTCGTCCGGCGAGACGGGCACCCGTACCAGGGCGTGCAGCTCCCGGGCGAGCGTCACCTCCAGGGGCTCCTGGAGCGGGGTCGCCCGGGCCAGGAACCGTCCGGCGAAGTCCGGTGCGGGCACGTAGTGCCGGCGCACCGGCTTGGGCAGGGAGCGGATCAGCTCCGTCACGACCTGCTCGCGCAGCCCGGGGATCTGCCAGTCGAAGCCCTCGTCGGTGACCTGGTTGAGCACCTGCACCGGGATGTGGACGGTGACGCCGTCGGCGTCCGCGCCCGGTTCGAACTGGTACGTCACCCGGAACTTCAGCCGCCCCTGGGTCCAGGAGTCCGGGTAGTCGGCCTTGGTGACGGCCTGGGCGGACTCCCGGATCAGCATCTCCCGCTCGAAGTCGAGCAGGTCCGGCTCCTCCTGGCGCTTGCGCTTCCACCAGGAGTCGAAGTGCGCCCCGGACACCACGTGCGGGGGCACCCGCTGGTCGTAGAAGTCGAACAGCGTCTCGTCGTCCACGAGGATGTCGCGGCGGCGGGCCCGGTGCTCCAGCTCCTCGACCTCGGTGAGCAGTCGGCGGTTGTCCGCGAAGAACTTGTGGTGCGTGCGCCAGTCGCCCTCGACCAGGGCGTTGCGGATGAACAGGTCGCGGGAGGTCTCCGGGTCGATCCGGCCGTAGTTGACCTTGCGGTGGGCGACGACCGGCACCCCGTAGAGGGTGACCCGCTCGTACGCCATCACCGCGGCCTGGTCCTTCTCCCAGTGCGGTTCGCTGTAGGTGCGCTTGAGCAGGTGTTCGGCGAGGGGTTCGATCCAGTCGGGTTCGATCTTGGCGTTGACCCGGGCCCACAGTCGGGAGGTCTCCACCAGTTCGGCCGACATGACGACCTTGGGCTGCTTCTTGAACAGCGCGGAGCCGGGGAAGATCGCGAACTTGGCGCCGCGGGCGCCCAGGTACTCGTTCTTCTCGGTGTCCTTGAGCCCGATGTGCGAGAGCAGTCCGGCGAGCAGGGAGGTGTGGACGGCCTGCTCGGAGGCGTCGGTGTCGTTGACGACGACGCCCATGGTCTTGGTGACCGAGCGCAGTTGCGCGTAGATGTCCTGCCACTCGCGGATGCGCAGGAAGTTCAGGTACTCCTGCTTGCACATGCGGCGGAACGAGGACGAGCCGCGTTCCTTCTGCTGCTCGCGGACGTACCGCCACAGGTTGAGCAGGGCGAGGAAGTCGCTGGTCTCGTCCTTGAACCGGGCGTGCTGCTGGTCGGCCTGGGTCTGCTTGTCGACGGGGCGTTCGCGGGGGTCCTGGATGGACAGGGCGGCGGCGATGACCATGACCTCGCGGACGCAGCCGTTGCGGTCGGCCTCGATGACCATGCGGGCCAGGCGCGGGTCGACGGGGAGCTGCGCCAGTTTCCGGCCGAGCGGGGTGAGGCGTTTGCGCTGGTCCTTCTCCGCGGGGTCGAGGGCGCCGAGTTCCGTCAGGAGTTGGACGCCGTCGCGGATGTTGCGGTGGTCCGGCGGGTCGATGAACGGGAACTTCTCGATCTCGCCCAGCCCGGCCGAGGTCATCTGGAGGATGACGGAGGCGAGGTTGGTGCGCAGGATCTCGGCGTCGGTGAACTCGGGCCGGGACTCGAAGTCGTCCTCCGAGTACAGCCGGATGCAGATGCCGTCCGAGGTGCGTCCGCAGCGGCCCTTGCGCTGGTTGGCGCTGGCCTGGCTGACGGGCTCGATCGGCAGGCGCTGGACCTTGGTGCGGTGGCTGTAGCGGGAGATGCGCGCGGTGCCCGGGTCGATGACGTACTTGATGCCGGGGACGGTCAGCGAGGTCTCGGCGACGTTGGTGGCGAGGACGACCCGGCGGCCGGCGTGGGGTTGGAACACCCGGTGCTGTTCGGCGTGCGACAGCCGGGCGTACAGCGGCAGCACCTCGGTGTTCTGCCGGAGCACGGCCGGGGAGCGGACGAACATCTTGTTCAGGGCGTCGGCGGTGTCCCGGATCTCCCGTTCGCCGGAGAGGAACACCAGGACGTCGCCGGGGCCCTCGCCCTGGAGTTCGGTGACGGCGTCGCAGATGGCGGTGATCTGGTCGCGGTCGCCCCCGTCCGCTTCTTCGGCGTCGTCCTCCAACAGCGGCCGGTAGCGCACCTCCACGGGGTACGTACGGCCGCTGACCTCCACGATCGGGGCGTCGCCGAAGTGGCGGGAGAAGCGTTGCGGGTCGATGGTGGCCGAGGTGATGATCACCTTGAGGTCGGGGCGGCGGGGCAGCAGCTGGGCCAGGTAGCCGAGCAGGAAGTCGATGTTGAGGGACCGCTCGTGGGCCTCGTCGATGATGATCGTGTCGTAGGCGCGCAGGTCGCGGTCGGTCTGGACCTCCGCGAGCAGGATGCCGTCCGTCATCAGCTTGACGAAGGTGTCCTGGCCGACCTGGTCGGTGAAGCGGACCTTCCAGCCGACGGCCTCGCCCAGCGGGGTGCGCAGTTCCTCCGCGACGCGTTCGGCGACGGTGCGGGCCGCGATGCGGCGGGGCTGGGTGTGGCCGATCATGCCCCTGACGCCGCGGCCCAGTTCCAGACAGATCTTGGGGATCTGGGTGGTCTTGCCGGAGCCCGTCTCGCCCGCGACGATCACCACCTGGTGGTCGCGGACCGCCGCGAGGATCTCGTCCTTCTTCTGGCTGACCGGCAGTTCCGGCGGGTAGGTGACCGCGGGGACGCGGGCGGCGCGGGCCGCGATGCGCGACTCGGCCCGTTCGACCTCCGTGGTGATCTCGGCGAGGACCGTCCGGCGGGCTTCGGGCGCGCGGATGCGTCGGGCGCCGTCGAGTCGGCGGCCCAGGCGGTGGGCGTCCTTCAGGGGGAGCTCGGCGAGACGTCGGCCGAGGTCGTCTCGGGCGCCGTGGGCGGGAGCGGGCTGCGTAGACATACGCCCCCCAGGATCTCACCTCGCCCGCAACACCGACGAACCCTTTTCTCCGGAGGTTCCCGGAGGCTCCCTCCGTGCTTCTCGAAGGCTTCTCGAAGGCGTCTCCAAGGCGTCGTGAAGGCTTCCCGCGCGTGATTGCCGTGTCCGCGACCTTGAAGGAGGTGCAGGTCAGAGGGTTGGTTGAAGTAAGCGGAAGATAAAAGTTGAGCGGTCTCCGCTCAGGTCTGTTGACCGAGCCGAGGGCTTCGTGCATCCTTGAGCCTGTCCCGCTCAGGTTCGCTCTTCGTCGAACCCGGGCGGAGCGCAGTCAGTCCGATGCAAGTTCTCTGGAGGAACCGAAATGGCACGTGCGGTCGGCATCGACCTGGGCACGACTAACTCCGTCGTCAGCGTTCTGGAGGGCGGCGAGCCCACCGTCATCACCAACGCAGAGGGCGCCAGGACCACGCCGTCCGTCGTCGCCTTCGCCAAGAACGGCGAGGTGCTCGTCGGCGAGGTGGCCAAGCGCCAGGCCGTCACCAACGTCGACCGGACCATCCGGTCCGTGAAGCGCCACATGGGCACCGACTGGCGCGTCGACATCGACGAGAAGGCGTTCAACCCGCAGCAGATCTCCGCGTTCATCCTGCAGAAGCTGAAGCGCGACGCGGAGTCCTACCTCGGCGAGAAGGTCACCGACGCGGTCATCACCGTCCCCGCGTACTTCAACGACTCGGAGCGCCAGGCCACCAAGGAGGCCGGTGAGATCGCGGGCCTCAACGTCCTGCGCATCGTCAACGAGCCGACGGCCGCCGCCCTCGCGTACGGCCTCGACAAGGACGACCAGACGATCCTCGTCTTCGACCTCGGCGGCGGCACCTTCGACGTCTCGCTGCTGGACATCGGCGACGGCGTGGTCGAGGTGAAGGCCACCAACGGTGACAACCACCTCGGTGGTGACGACTGGGACCAGCGGGTCGTGGACTACCTGGTCAAGCAGTTCAACAACGGTCACGGCGTGGACCTCGGCAAGGACAAGATGGCCGTCCAGCGCCTGCGCGAGGCCGCCGAGAAGGCCAAGATCGAGCTGTCCTCGTCCACCGAGACCTCGATCAACCTGCCCTACATCACGGCGTCCGCCGAGGGCCCGCTGCACCTGGACGAGAAGCTCACCCGCGCCCAGTTCCAGCAGCTGACTGCGGACCTGCTGGAGCGCTGCAAGACCCCGTTCCACAACGTCATCAAGGACGCGGGCATCGCCCTGTCCGAGATCGACCACGTGGTCCTGGTCGGCGGTTCCACCCGGATGCCCGCCGTCGCGGAGCTGGTGCGCGAGCTGACCGGCGGCAAGGACGCCAACAAGGGCGTCAACCCGGACGAGGTCGTCGCCATCGGAGCCTCGCTCCAGGCCGGTGTCCTCAAGGGCGAGGTCAAGGACGTCCTGCTCCTCGACGTCACCCCGCTGTCCCTCGGCATCGAGACCAAGGGCGGCATCATGACCAAGCTGATCGACCGCAACACCACGATCCCGACCAAGCGGTCGGAGATCTTCACGACGGCCGAGGACAACCAGCCGTCCGTGCAGATCCAGGTCTACCAGGGCGAGCGCGAGATCGCGGCGTACAACAAGAAGCTCGGGATGTTCGAGCTGACCGGTCTGCCGCCCGCCCCGCGCGGCGTCCCGCAGATCGAGGTCTCCTTCGACATCGACGCCAACGGCATCATGCACGTGACCGCGAAGGACCTGGGCACGGGCAAGGAGCAGAAGATGACCGTCACCGGTGGCTCCTCGCTGCCGAAGGACGAGGTCAACCGGATGCGCGAAGAGGCCGAGAAGTACGCGGACGAGGACCACGCCCGCCGCGAGGCCGCCGAGAGCCGCAACCAGGGCGAGCAGCTCGTCTACCAGACGGAGAAGTTCCTCAAGGACAACGAGGACAAGGTCCCCGTTGACGTGAAGACCGAGGTCGAGGAAGCCGTCGTCGAGCTCAAGGTGGCCCTCAAGGGCGAGGACGCGGCTGCGATCCGCACCTCCACGGAGAAGGTCGCTGCCGTCTCCCAGAAGCTGGGCCAGGCCCTCTACGCGGACGCCCAGGGCGCCGCGGGCGGTGCCGAGGGTGCCGAAGGCGCCGCCGGTGCCGGTGCGAAGGCCGACGACGACGTCGTCGACGCCGAGATCGTCGACGAGGACCGCAAGGACGGTGCGGCGTGACCGAGGAGACCCCGGGCTTCGACGAGAACGACGAGCCCGCTGACGTCTCCGACGGCGCCGCCTCCGAGAGCGCGGCCGACGCCGCCGCCCCCGCCGAGCCCTCCGCGAAGGAGGGCCCGGCGGGCCGGGCCGGGGACGCAGACGCACAGAACGTCGGTCTGACCGCCGAACTGGACCAGGTGCGCACCGCGCTCGGCGAGCGCACCGCGGACCTCCAGCGACTTCAGGCCGAGTACCAGAACTACCGTCGTCGGGTCGAGCGCGACCGGATCGCGGTCAAGGAGGTCGCCGTGGCGAACCTGCTGGCCGAGCTCCTGCCCGTCCTCGACGACATCGGCCGGGCCCGTGACCACGGCGAGCTCGTCGGCGGATTCAAGTCGGTGGCCGAATCGTTGGAGACGGTGGCCGCGAAGATGGGCCTCCAGCAGTTCGGCAAGGAGGGCGAGCCCTTCGACCCGACGATCCACGAGGCCCTGATGCACAGCTACGCGCCGGACGTCACGGAGACGACCTGCGTGGCGATCCTCCAGCCGGGGTATCGGATCGGCGAGCGCACCATCCGCCCCGCGCGGGTGGCGGTGGCCGAGCCGCAGCCGGGGGCGCAGCCCGCGAAGGCGGACGGCGAGTCCGAGTCGGACCCGTCCGCGGCCGGCAAGGGCGCCGAAGGCGGCAAGGGAGCCGAGGGTTCCCCGGGCGCCGAGGGCAAGGACAGCGGTGCCCCGGACGAGGGCTGACCGCGTCACGCACGGAGAGGAGGGACGTCGAGGATGAGTACCAAGGACTTCATCGAGAAGGACTACTACAAGGTCCTCGGCGTCCCGAAGGACGCCACCGAGGCCGAGATCAAGAAGGCGTACCGGAAGCTCGCCCGCGAGTTCCACCCGGACGCCAACAAGGGCAACGCCAAGGCGGAGGAGCGCTTCAAGGAGATCTCCGAGGCGAACGACGTCCTCGGTGACCCGAAGAAGCGCAAGGAGTACGACGAGGCCCGCGCCCTCTTCGGGAACGGCGGCTTCCGCCCCGGACCCGGGGCGGGCGGCGGCGGCTCGTTCAACTTCGACCTGGGTGACCTCTTCGGCGGCGGCGGTGGCGGCCCCGGCGGCGGTACGGCGGCCGGTGGTTTCGGCGGCGGCATCGGTGACGTCTTCGGCGGGTTGTTCAACCGGGGCGGCACCGCCACCGGGAACCGGGTGCAGCCGCGGCGCGGCCAGGACATCGAGTCCGAGGTCACGCTGAGCTTCACCGAGGCGGTGGACGGTGCGACGGTTCCGCTGCGGATGTCCTCGCAGGCGCCCTGCAAGGCGTGTTCGGGCACCGGCGACAAGAACGGCACCCCGCGGGTGTGCCCGACCTGCGTCGGCACCGGGCAGGTGTCCCGGGGCGGCGGGGGCGGCTTCTCGCTCACCGATCCGTGCGTGGACTGCAAGGGCCGCGGACTGATCGCGGAGACCCCCTGCGAGGTCTGCAAGGGGTCCGGGCGGGCCAAGTCCTCGCGGACCATGCAGGTCCGCATCCCCGCGGGCGTCTCGGACGGGCAGCGCATCCGGCTGCGCGGCAAGGGCGCCCCGGGCGAACGCGGCGGCCCGGCCGGTGACCTGTACGTCGTCGTGCACGTCGGCACGCACCCCGTGTTCGGCCGCAAGGGCGACAACCTCACCGTCACGGTGCCCGTCAGCTTCGCGGAGGCGGCCCTCGGCGGCGAGGTGAAGGTGCCGACGCTGGGCGGTCCCGCGGTGACGCTGAAGTTGCCGCCGGGCGTTCCCCACGGCCGTACGATGCGGGCCCGGGGCAAGGGCGCGGTCCGCAAGGACGGCACCCGCGGCGATCTGCTGGTGACGGTGGAGGTCGCGGTGCCCAAGGACGTGACCGGCAAGGCCCGGGACGCCCTGGAGGCGTACCGGGAGGCTACTGCGGACGTCGATCCGCGGGCGGAGCTGTTCGAGGCCGCGAAGGGAGCATGAACGCCATGGACGGGATGGGCACGGGCGGTCGGCGCCGCAACCCCTACCAGCTGACCGACGAGACGCCGGTGTACGTGATCTCGGTGGCGGCCCAGCTGAGCGGGCTGCACCCGCAGACCCTGCGGCAGTACGACCGGCTCGGCCTGGTCTCTCCGGACCGGACCGCCGGCCGGGGCCGTCGTTATTCGGCCAGGGACATCGAACTGCTCCGTCAGGTGCAGCAGTTGTCGCAGACCGAGGGCATCAACCTCGCCGGGATCAAGCGGATCATCGAACTGGAGGGCCAGGTGGCCGCGCTCACGGCGCGGGTCGCGGAACTCCAGGACGCGGTGGAGGGCGCTGCGGTGGCCATCCAGCAGCGGGAGGCGGCCGTCCACGCCTCGTACCGGCGGGACCTCGTGCCCTACCAGGAGGTCCAGCAGACCAGTGCGCTGGTCGTGTGGCGTCCCAAGCGGCAGGACTGAGCGTCCGGCTTTCGTGCACGCGCGCGGCCGAGGGGCCGGAAGGCGAACCTTCCGGCCCCTCGGCCGTGTCCGGACGAGCCGGACGGGCACACCCCGGTGAACCCCCCTGTGGATAACCCGGGTGTGACTGTCAGTGAGGTGTGCGAGTCTTGACGTACTCGCTCGGACTCAGGTGATCCATGGGAAAGTCGGGGCTACGGCCGATGGGCGGCGGGTCTGCCGGACCAACGGCTCCCGGTGTGGTCCACGGAGTCGCTCAGGCCGACTGCCGTCGGTCGGAGCATCGGGCGCAGGCGCCCGGGTGTGGGCGCCCCGGGTCGGCCAGGGGGATTGGCCGACTCGGGGACAACCCGGGGGCGACTAAGAATTCCCCTCCCCTCGCCCCGTGCACCCACTTTGCCGGTCACGGGGCGGTGACACCACCGTCATCTTGTTGCACTGCGCCAAGAGGAGGGGGGACGCAAGGGGGAAGAAGCGGATGAATCGGCAGGAAAGCTACTCCTTAGGTGGGGGCGGGGACATGGCTGAGGCGCACACGCACGGAGTGGATCAGCTCTGTGAGGAGGGTGAGCGCGTGTACGGGGCGGCCCTCAAGGGCGGACGCATCGAGCGAGCCGCGGCGGCCGGGGCGCCCTGCCTGGTCACGCTGGGCCTGCTGTACTCGGACCCCGACGACGCGGCGTGGCTGGTGCCCGAGTCTCCGGGCGAGGTGATCGCCCGGCTGACCCGCGGCCTACGGGACGAGTTGGCGCAGAGCCATGCGCGGGCGACCGCGGTGACCCTGCTCGCCGAGCGGTACACGGGGGCCGGTCCCGACCTGCCCTCGGCGGGGCACGGCATCCGGGTGCTGGAGAGCAAGCCCCGCATCCGGGACGCCATCGCCGAGGCGTCCGACGGTTGCGTCGTCGAGCACCTGGCCGTCCAGCCGGGCGGGGTGCGCCGCGAGAACGTGTTGAACGACGCCCTGCCGTTGGCGCTGGACATGGCGCAGCGCGGGGTGCGCATGCGGACCCTGTACACCCATGCCGCGCGGCACGGGCAGGGCCTCTTCGAGTACGTGGAGCGGGTCGGCGGCGCCGCCGAGGTGCGCACCCTGGACGAGGTCTTCGAACGGCTGCTGATCTTCGACCGGAAGGTCGCGTTCGTGCCGGCGACCGAGGACCGGACGGTCGCCCTGGAGTTGCGGCACCCCGGTCTGGTGGGGTTCCTCGCGATCGTCTTCGAGCGGTTCTGGCGGTTGGGGCACCCGCTGGTGGAGCCGCTGCCCTCCGGCTCCGGGGTCACCGGCATCACCCGTCGGGAATGGGCCATCGCGGCGCTGCTCGCCGAGGGGCACACCGACGCGGAGATAGCGCAGCGCCTCGGCATCAACGTGCGGACGGCCCGCCATCACATCCGCAAGCTGGCCGAGGAGTTGGGCGCCGCCAGTCGGGCCCAGCTCGGGGTGCGGATCGCGCAGGCCGGCCTGGACACCCCGCCGCGTCCGCCCACGCCCTGACGGACGGTCGGGTGCGGGTCCTGGCGCGGGTCCTGGCGCGGGGGTGACCGGTCGGCCGGTCCGTCACTGGTCGTGCTCCAGCATGCCCGACCGGGAGATCAGGTAGCCGAGCTGGGCCCGGCTGCCGCTGCCGAGCGCGGAGGCGAGCCTGGCGATGTGGGCGCGACAGGTGCGGACGTTCATGCCGAGGCGCCGTGCGATGGCCTCGTCCACGTACCCCTCGACCAGGAGTTTGGCGATGGACTGCTGGACGCCGGTGATGCCCTCGGGCGTGGACCGGTAGGGCACCTCGTCGAGCAGCGGGGTCGCGCGCCGCCACAGTTGTTCGAAGACCCGGACCAGATAGCGGACCAGTCCGGGGTGGCGCAGTTCGAGCGCCACGTCGTCCTTGCCGCTGCCGTCGGTCCCGGCGGGGATGAAGGCCACGGTGTCGTCGCAGACGATGAGCCGCTCGATCAGCTCCTCCAGGGTGCGGATCTCGATCAGCCCGTCGGCCATCCGGTCCACGTACGCCATGGTGCCCTGGCTGTGTCGGACGGTGTGTTGGTAGAGGGTCCTGATCCGGATGCCCCGGTCGGTCAGCGGGCGATCGCGTTCGAGGGCCTGGCTGAGGATGTGCTCGCTGCGGCGCCCGCCCGGCTGGATGGTGAGCACCTCCGAGCGGACCTCGGCGGTGGCGACGTTCAGCGCCGCGTTGATCCGGTCGATGCCTTCGAGCACGGTGATCGCGTGGGTGGGCGCGGGGCTCTGCGCACTGATGGCCATGAACGGCTCAAATGATTCGGTCAGTTCGATGGACAGCCGCCGCCTGTCCAGGATCTCCCTTTCTATGGGATGCAGCCGTTGGGCCAGCGCCACCGACGGGGGGACGGGCCGCAGCCAGTTCGCATCGTCCGGATCCGGGTGGAGTAGCGCGAATTCCAGGAGGCACGGGGCGGCCGTAACCTCCGCCCGGGCGATTCTTCCGGCACTCAGTGCGCTGGCGTAGAGCTGCCCGCCCTCGGCGCACAGCTCGGCCATGGAGTGGTGATGTGTCGGATGTGTGTTGGTTATGGGCAAATCTCCACCCCCCAGGGTCTTGAACGTGCAGGAACATGATGCATCGCTTCAGTGGTGTTGACGTGCCTGAATGAGCCATCGTCTTGTTGCACCGGGGGAGAGGACTCATCAGGTGAGGACGAAGCCGACTATGTTCAAGAGAATGCTTCGCTCAGTGCTGGCGACTTTCTCCGTGGTGGTGGCCGCGGGCGCACTCGGTGCCACGACCGCTCACGCCGACACCGGTTGGGGCCCGGTCGCCCCGGCCAAGGGCGGCCCCGTCATCAGCAAGCCCGCCGACACCGGCTGGGGCACCTTCGCCCCGGCCGACACCGGTTGGGGCACGTTCGTCCCGACCAAGGGCGGCCCCGTCATCAGCAAGCCCGCCGACACCGGCTGGGGATCATGAGCACGCCGCCCGACGATCGTTCCTTCCGGCGCGAGATGGCCACCGCCTACCGCTCCGGATGGCACTTCATCGACCTGGTCACGGCCATTCCCCACCAGGGTGACTCACTCATGGTGACCCTGTTCGGGGAGCCGGTCGTCGTCGTGCGGGACGAGGACGAGGACGTTCGTGCGTACCGCTGTCTGCGCAGGCCGCGGGGCGCGCCACGACCCGTTCGGTGCGCCATCCGATACGGGATGATCTTCGTCAATCTCGACCAGCGCGACCATGAGCAACTGGTGGACCGCGACACTCCGTTGCACGACACCCCGACGACCATCTCCGCCACCCCCCGCAGTGCCTGAGGCGATTCCCCCGTCGTTATAGATCGCCTCGGGTACTTCCCCCCGCAGCGGCGCCACCGTGGACCTGAAACACGGTGGCGCCGCTGTCGTCGTCCCCCCCCCACCCGTCACGCTGCGCCCCGCGCCCCTTCACCGGGCCGGGGCGTTCGTCGTCCTCCGGGGTGAGTGGAATAGGCTCAACTTTGTGTAAGTTGGTTAGGTCAGGTACGAGCGACAGGAGGAGACAGCGCACGTGGACGCCGAGCTGACGAACCGGAGCAGGGACGCCCTCAACGCGGCGAGCAGCCGCGCCGTCGCCGGGGGGCACCCGGACCTCACCCCCGCACACCTACTGCTCGCCCTGCTCGACGGGGAGGGCGACCGGCCCGCCGAGAACATCATCGACCTGCTGGCCGCGGTGGAAGCCGACCAGGCCGCGGTGCGCGCCGGCGCCGAACGGCTGCTCGCGGAGCTGCCCAGCGTGACCGGGTCCACCGTCGCGCCCCCGCAGCCCAGCCGCGAGACGCTGGCCGTCATCGCCGACGCCGCGCAGCGCGCGAAGGACCTGGGCGACGAGTACCTCTCCACCGAGCACCTGCTGATCGGCCTCGCCGCGAAGGGCGGCCGGGCCGGTGAGATCCTGGGCGAGCAGGGCGCGACGGCGAAGAAGCTGCTGGCCGCCTTCGAGGAGAACAGGGGAGGGCGCCGCGTGACCACACCGGACCCGGAGGGCTCGTACAAGGCCCTGGAGAAGTTCGGCACCGACTTCACGGCCGCCGCCCGGGACGGCAAGCTCGACCCGGTCATCGGCCGGGACCAGGAGATCCGCCGGGTCGTTCAGGTGTTGTCCCGCCGCACCAAGAACAACCCCGTGCTGATCGGTGAACCGGGCGTCGGCAAGACCGCCGTGGTGGAGGGGCTGGCCCAGCGCATCGTCAAGGGCGACGTACCGGAGTCGCTGAAGAACAAGCGGCTGGTGTCGCTGGACCTCGGGGCGATGGTCGCCGGGGCGAAGTACCGGGGCGAGTTCGAGGAGCGCCTGAAGACCGTCCTCGCCGAGATCAAGGACAGCGACGGCCAGATCGTCACCTTCATCGACGAGCTGCACACCGTCGTCGGCGCGGGTGCCGGCGGCGACTCCGCGATGGACGCCGGCAACATGCTGAAGCCGATGCTCGCCCGCGGCGAGCTGCGCATGGTCGGCGCGACCACCCTGGACGAGTACCGCGAGCGGATCGAGAAGGACCCCGCGCTGGAACGCCGCTTCCAGCAGGTGCTGGTCGCCGAGCCGACCGTCGAGGACACCGTCGCCATCCTGCGCGGGCTCAAGGGCCGCTACGAGGCCCACCACAAGGTGCAGATCGCGGACAGTGCGCTGGTCGCCGCCGCCACCCTCTCCGACCGGTACATCACCTCCCGGTTCCTGCCGGACAAGGCCATCGACCTGGTGGACGAGGCCGCGTCCCGACTGCGGATGGAGATCGACTCCTCGCCCGTCGAGATCGACGAGCTCCAGCGGGCCGTGGACCGGCTGCGCATGGAGGAGCTGGCCCTCGCCAAGGAGACCGACCCCGCCAGCCGCCAGCGCCTGGAGAAGCTGCGCCGCGACCTCGCCGACAAGGAGGAGGAGCTGCGGGGTCTCACCGCCCGCTGGGAGAAGGAGAAGCAGTCCCTCAACCGGGTCGGCGCGCTGAAGGAACGCCTCGACGACCTGCGCGGACAGGCCGAACGGGCCCAGCGCGACGGCGACTTCGACACCGCCTCCAAGCTGCTCTACGGGGAGATCCCCGACCTGGAGCGGGACCTGGCGGAGGCGTCGGCGGCCGAGCAGCAGGCGGCCCGGGACACCATGGTCAAGGACGAGGTCGGCCCCGACGACATCGCCGACGTCGTGGGTGCGTGGACGGGAATTCCGGCCGGACGGTTGCTCGAAGGCGAGACGCAGAAGCTGCTGAGGATGGAGGAGGAGCTCGGCCGGCGCCTGATCGGACAGGCCGAGGCCGTGCGCGCGGTGGCCGACGCGGTGCGCCGCACCCGGGCCGGCATCGCCGACCCCGACCGGCCCACCGGCTCGTTCCTGTTCCTCGGCCCGACCGGGGTCGGCAAGACGGAGCTGGCGAAGGCGCTGGCGGACTTCCTCTTCGACGACGAGCGGGCCATGGTCCGCATCGACATGTCCGAGTACGGCGAGAAGCACAGCGTGGCCCGGCTCGTCGGCGCGCCCCCCGGCTACGTGGGCTACGAGGAGGGCGGCCAGCTCACCGAGGCGGTGCGCCGGCGCCCGTACAGCGTCGTCCTGCTGGACGAGGTGGAGAAGGCTCACCCCGAGGTCTTCGACGTGCTGCTCCAGGTCCTCGACGACGGGCGGCTCACCGACGGCCAGGGCCGCACGGTCGACTTCCGCAACACCATCCTCATCCTCACCTCCAACCTCGGCAGCCAGTACCTGGTGGACCCGCTGACCGGCGAGGACGAGAAGCGGCGCCAGGTCCTCGACGTGGTCCGGGCCTCCTTCAAACCGGAGTTCCTGAACCGTCTGGACGACCTGGTGGTGTTCACGGCGCTGGGCCGGGAGGAGCTGACCCGGATCGCCCGCCTCCAGGTCGGTCGGCTCGCCGGGCGGCTGGCCGAGCGACGGCTCACACTGGAGGTGAGCGAGGAGGCGCTCGCCTGGCTCGCCGAGGAGGGCAACGACCCCGCGTACGGTGCCCGGCCGCTGCGCCGGCTGGTGCAGACCGCGATCGGGGACCGGCTCGCCCGGGAGATCCTCGCGGGCGAGGTGCGCGACGGCGACACCGTCCGGGTCGACGCCTTCGGGGACGGCCTGCTCGTGGGCCGCGCCGGCGGGCCCCCGGACGGAACGGCTGATCCGGACGGAACGACGGATTCGGGCGGAGCGGCGGATTCCGAGGCTCCGCGGGAGGGGTCCGCGACGGGCGGAAAGACGCTCTGAGCGAACCCCGAGGGGGCCTGGTGGCCGAATTCGGCCACGGACGCGCAAAGCCAGCCGGGCGGGGGTTGCCAGTACCCGCCCGGCATGAGGGAGGATGACTCAATCCGTTCGAAGGGAAATACACGGTGAGCATCGACCCGTCCTCGATTCCGAACTTCGGGGGCCAGCCCGAGCCGCAGCCCGGCGGGCCGGCCGGCCCCGTCGTTCCGGATCAGGACCTCGTGAAGCAGCTCCTGGAGCAGATGGAGCTGAAGTACGTCGTCGACGACGAGGGTGACCTCGCGGCGCCGTGGGAGGAGTTCCGCACTTACTTCATGTTCCGCGGCGAGGACGAGCAGCAGGTCTTCTCCGTGCGGACGTTCTACGACCGGGCGCACGCCATCGAGGACAAGCCGGCGCTGCTGGAGTCCATCGACGACTGGAACCGGCGCACGCTGTGGCCCAAGGTCTACAGCCACACGCACGACGACGGCACCGTCCGGCTGATCGGTGAGGCGCAGATGCTCATCGGCACCGGGGTGAGCCTGGAGCACTTCGTCTCCTCCACGGTGAGCTGGGTGCGCGCCGCGATCGAGTTCGACCGCTGGCTGGTCGAGCACCTGGGCCTGGAGAAGGACGTCGACTCCGCCGAGGGTTCCGGCGACGACGCCGACGGCGGCGACGACAAGTAGTCGGTCGCCCCGCCCGTCTCGTCCGCCCCGCCCGTCACAAGGGAGCGCGGCCGAAGGCGATCAAGAACGCCCCGTAGGACAGGGAGAGCCCGGTCAGGAACGCGATCACCACGATCGCGGGTCCCGGCCGGGCTCTCGCCGTGCGGGCCAGCGCCCGCGCCAACGGGATCAGCAGCGGGAACGCGGGCAGCAGGAACCTCGGCTTGGACTCGAAGAACCCGGCGCCGCCGAGGGCCACCGCCAGCAGCACCCCGGAGTAGACGACCAGCGGCAACGGCGTCCGTTCGACCAGCAGCAGCACGAAGAGCAGCACCGCCAGCAGCACGATCAGCAGCGCCATCGGGTACACGAACTTGCTGGTCCGGGCCAGCACCACGCCGACGAAGGCGAAGGCGCCCTGTCCGAAGTCGAAGCGGGAACCCCAGTCCCGTTGCACGTCGAAGTAGCCGCCGAGCGGGTCGCCCCGGCGCTGACCCACCCACAGGACGTACCCGCACCAGCCGGCGGGCGCGAGCAGCGCCCCCGTCCACAGCCTGTGGACGGAGCTGCGCCCCTGCGCCCCGTACGCCCGCGCGCCCGCCCCCCGTACGCCCGACTCCCCCGGCTGCGGCCCGCGCGGTCCGGCCGTGCGCGGGTGGACCTCCCGGTGGCGGCGCCACAGCTCGTGGGCCGCCGCGGCCAGCACCGCCGCCGCCACCGCGAACCCGTTGGGCCGGGACAGCCCGGCGAGCGCGGCCAGGGTGCCCGCCCACACCCAGCGCCCGGTGAGCGCCGCGTACAGCGCCCAGGCGGCGAACGCGGTCAGCAGGGGCTCGGTGTAAGCCATCGACAGCACCACCGAATGCGGGAGCACCCCCCACAGCAGCACCAGGACCACCCCGGTGGGCCGGCCGTACAGATGGCTGCCGAGGGTGAAGATGCCGCAGGCCGCGGCTGCCGCGGCGGTCCACGCCACCAGGAGTCCCGCCGCGCCCCAGGACACCGGCAGCACGGTCTCCACCCCGCGCACCAGCCCCGGGTACAGCGGGAAGAACGCCAGGTCGCTGAAGACGACCCCGGGCCGGTAGTGGGTGGTCCGGTGCCCGTAGCCGTACACCGCGATCCCCAGGTACCAGGCGGAGTCCCAGGACCGGCCGAGCATCCGGAGCACCGGCCGGTCCGTCGCGAAGGCGGCGACGGCGACCGCGAGCACGCCGGCGAGCCGGACCGCGGCGAACAGTCCGAGCGCGGAGACGACCGGTGGTAGCCGCCGCGACCGCCACAGGCGCCGCAGGGGGCGCAGGGGGCGGGGGAGGTCCGGCCCGGCGGCGGGGGGCCGGGGGGCCGGGGGCGCGAGGGTGCTGGGGTGGCTCACACGGGAACCTTGGCGTCCCGCGCCCCGTCCGGTGGCTGAGGCGCGGCGGGGTCCCGTTCAGGCCCACCCGATCCGGTGCACGGGTGGCGTCGGTCCGCGTTCCCTTCGGGTGCGTCCTGGTGGGCCTGTGTTCGTGCGTGCGGGTGCGCTGGTGTTTTGCGCAGTTCCCCGCGCCCCTGACGGGGCACGCCTCGCCGTTGCGGATCCGCCCGCCCGCCGGGGCGCCCCGTCCGGTGGCTGAGGCGCGGCGGGGTCCCGCTCAGGCCCACCCGATCCGGTGCACGGGTGGCGTCGGCCCGCGTTCCCTTCGGGTGCGTCCTGGTGGGCGTGTGCTTGCAGGTGCGGGTGCGCTGGTGTTTTGCGCAGTTCCCCGCGCCCCTGACGGGGCACGCCTCGTCGTCGCGGTTCCGCCCGCCGGGGGCGCGGGGAACTGCGCGGGCAACCACGACGCACCCGCACGGGCTCAGGCCCGCGTCCCACCGGGGTTCGAGCCGCCGCGAGAGGGGCTCCTAGAAATCAGACCACAATCTGAGTACAGTCTGAGTATGAGCGTCATACACCTCGGAGCGGAATCCGTCTCCTTCACCGACCTCTCCCGTAACCCGAAGGGCGTCGCGGCCAGGGCGGCGGCCTTGGGGCAGCTCCGCGTCACGCACCGGGACGCGCCGGACATGGTGCTGACGACCGCCGTGCGGGCCGAACACGCCGAGGAGAATCTGACCACCGCGTCCCGGCTCTTCCTCGCGCTGATGAAGCAGGACGACGGGGCCAAGTCCCTACTACTCGCGCTGCCCGAGGTGTTCCCCTGGGTGCGGCACCTGGACGCGGAGGAGGTCCGCGCCTTCACCGTCGAACTCCTCGACGCGCTGTCCGACGCGGCGGAGCTGGGCGCGGGCGAGGCCGTGCACCGTGCGATCGTCTCCTGGCGCGCCACCGCCCGCATCAACGCTGACCCCGAGCAGCTCGGGCAGTCGCTGCGCCCGCTCGACGGCGACGACCTCGGCTAGGTCGGGACCCGCCCGCCGGGGCGCCCCGTTAGGGGCGCGGGGAACTGCGCGGGCGACCACGACGCACCCGCACGCACGAGCGCCGGCCCGCGCCGTCCGGTGGCCGAGGCGCGGCGGGGCCCGTCCAGGCCCACCCGATCCGGCGCAGGGGGGCGCGGGCCCGCGCCCCCCTGCGGGTGCGTCCTGGTGGGTCTGCGTTCGTGGGTGCGGGTGCGCTGGTGTTTTGCGCAGTTCCCCGCGCCCCTGACGGGGTACGTCTCGCCGTCGCGGATCCGCCCGCCCGCCGGGATCCGTCCACCGGGGCGCCCCGTTAGGGGCGCGAGGAACTGCGCGGGCGACCACGACGCACCCGCACGGGCTCAGGCGGTGAGGCGCTTGAGGCGGTCGACGGCCTCGCGCAGGACCTCCTCGCGCTTGCAGAACGCGAACCGCACGAAGGGCGCGCCCGCCTCCCGGTCGTCGTAGAAGACGGCGTTCGGGATGGCGACGACGCCCGCGCGCTCGGGCAGGGCGCGGCAGAACGCGAAGCCGTCCCGCTCGCCGAGGGGGCGGACGTCGGTGGTGATGAAGTACGTGCCGGCGGGGAGGTACACCTCGAAGCCCGCCTCGGTCAGCCCCCCGGCGAGCAGGTCCCGCTTGGCCCGCAGCTCGGTGCGCAGCCCGTCGAAGTACGCGCGCGGCAGCGACAGCGCCTCGGCGACCGCGTACTGGAACGGGCCCCCCGACACGTAGGTGAGGAACTGCTTCGCCGAGCGGACGGCCGAGACCAGCGGGGGCGGGCCGGTGACCCAGCCGACCTTCCAGCCGGTGAAGGAGAAGGTCTTGCCCGCCGAGGAGATCGTCAGCGTGCGCTCGCGCATCCCCGGCAGCGTGGCCAGCGGAACGTGCCCCGCCCCGACACCGGCCCCGGCATCGGCCCCGTCCGCCGGGCCGGTCGGCTCGGCGAAGACCAGGTGTTCGTACACCTCGTCCGTGAGGACGAGGAGGTCCCGTTCCACGGCGAGGCGGGCGATCTCGGTCAGCTCGGCCCGGGTCAGCACCGTGCCCGTCGGGTTGTGCGGGGTGTTGATCAGCAGCAGCCGGGTGCGCGGGGTGACGGCGGCCCGCAGCTCGTCCAGGTCCAGCCGGAACCGGCCGCCCCGGGGCCGCAGGGTGACCGGGACCCGGGTGCCGCCCGCCAGGGCGATGCTCGCGGCGTACGAGTCGTAGTACGGCTCCAGGGCCACCACCTCGTCCCCGGGCTCCACCAGGGCCAGCAGGGCCGCCGCGATGGCCTCCGTGGCGCCGGTCGTGACCAGCACCTCGGTGTCGGGGTCGTACGTCAGCCCGTAGCGGTCGGCCTGGTGCGCGGCGATCGCGGTGCGCAGCTCCGGCACGCCGGGGCCCGGCGGGTACTGGTTGCCCCGACCGTCGCGCAGCGCCCGGACCGCCGCCTCGCGCACCGACTCGGGCCCGTCCGTGTCAGGGAAGCCCTGACCGAGGTTGATCGCGCCGGTCCGGGCGGCCAGCGCGGACATCTCGGCGAAGATCGTCGTGCCGAACTCGGCGAGGCGGCGGTTGAGCAGCGGGCGGGCGGCGGGGCCGGGGGACGAGGTCATGGGCGCCATCCTGCGCCGAACCTCTGGACTTCCTCAACTCCGCTTTGGCCCGTCGCAGGCGGGGGCATCTCCGTTGCACACGGCGAGCAGGCCCCTCCCCGGGGCCGCTCACGGGGGAAGAGTCAGAATCGGCGCGAAACGTACAACGCGCCCGGAGTGGTCGTCGCCGGTCGGCGGCGGACCACTCCGGCAGGGCCCCGCGCGCGGGGTCAGGGAGGGGGAGTCATGGTCGTGGGCATCCTGGTCATCACGGGAGTCGTGGTGATCGTGGCCATCGCGGTGATCACCGCCAGCAGGACCCAGCGTCCGGCGAGGCGCAACAGCCGCAGCTGGTACACGGGCAGCAGCAGCACCAACCACGGAGGCGGGAGCGGGGGCGGGCACTCCTGCTCCAGCGGCGGGTCTTCCTGTGGTGGGAGTTCTTCCTCCTGCGGTGGGAGTTCCTCATCCTGCGGTGGGGGCGGGGGTGGGTGCGGCGGAGGCAGCTGACACGGGGCAGCTGGTCCGTCCGCCCGCGCACACCGTGCAGCGCCCGTCGGCTCCGGCCGGCGGGCGCTGCGCCGTGCCCGGCCCGGCAGGAGGCGCCCGATGCGTGAGGGGGGCGTGCGAACTCGGTGCACTCCCCGGTCCGGGAGTCCGTCGCGCACCGTCCGTCCCATGAGTGCCGTTCCGTCATCACCGGTTCCCGCAACGGAGGTTGAACACGTGAGCAGGGCAGCCCTCTGGGGGATGGAATGCGCATGAACTTGGGTAAAAACGCTGTGGTGGCGCTGAAGTTCATGATTCCCTCTTAACGTCAACGCAGCCCTCGGACACCTCGTGGGCACGAGCCGGCATGCAGATCGCCCGGAACCGCTCCGGACCGTATCCCCCGCGTCCACCGCGGGCGCCCCGCCGGCTCCCTCTCCCTTTGTGTGCTAGCGGAGCCGACCCATGCTCACGACCCTGAAAACCTCCTACACCGATACCAGTGCCACCGACCTCGCCTGGGCGCTGGGCCGGGAGCCGCTGCCCGCCCTGGCCACCCTCGATCTAGAACTGTCCGACGCCAAGCTCCAGTTGCGCCTGCTCGGCGCGTCCCACCAGGTCCTGCTGGAGGAGGAGCGCGGCACCTGTTCGGAGACCGTCGCCTGCATCCCCGGCAGCAGCACCCCCCTCCCGCTCGGCGTGGCGGAGCGGGTCGGCGACTGGGAGTACGAGTTCGCGGCCCGCGTCGAGACCCTGTCCGGCGGGCAGTTCGCCGGTCGGGCGCAGGAACTCATCGCGCTGGTCTCGGACCACCCCAACGGTCTCGCGGGAGTCTTCCCCGGCGATCCGCACGCCTTCACGGCGATGCTCGCCCAGCTCCACAACGGCCATGTGCACTGGCGGACTTGGCACGCGTACCCGCAGGACGGCCAACTCGTCGCGACCCGTACCCGGGTGGGCTTACGGGTCGCCGCCACGCTCTAGGCGCGCGTCGTCCGGGACGGCGCCTTGCCCCGCCGGCAGGTCCACACGTGTGGGTGACCAGCCCCGGTGAAACGGTGACGTACCGTCGCAACGTGATCGAATCGCCCCCGCCGGTCCCGGTCGCCGTTCCGCCCGGTGCGTCCCCCCGCGCGGAAGGCCGGACACCGCTGCCCGTTCCTGCGGGCGCGGCCCGGTTCCTCGTCCTGGTGGGCGTGTTCGTCTGCGCGGCCTGCGGGCTCGCCTACGAACTCGAACTGCTGGCCGTGGCCTCCTCCTTGTGGGGCGATTCGGTCACCCAGGCGTCCCTGGTGCTCTCCGTGATGGTCTTCGCGATGGGCCTCGGCTCGCTCGCCGCGAAACGGTTGCGCAGCCGCGCCGCGGTCGGCTTCGGGCTCATCGAGGCCGTCCTCGCCCTGATCGGCGGGTGCAGCGGCATGGCCCTCTACGCGGCCTTCGCCTGGACGGGCGGTCCCGGTGCCGGAGCGGGCGGCGGGCCCGCGGCCTGGGCGCAGGACCACCGGGTGCTGCTCGTCGGGTTCTCCCTCGCGATGGGGGTGCTCATCGGCGCCGAGGTGCCCCTGTTGATGGTCCTCATCCAACGCATCCGGCGCCAGGACGCCAGCGGCGCCGTCGCCGACCTGTTCGCCGCCGACTACGTGGGCGCCCTGGTCGGCGGGCTGGCCTTCCCGTTCCTGCTGCTGCCCGTGTTCGGCCAGCTCACCGGCACGCTGCTGACCGGCGTGGTGAACGCCGTCGCGGGCGGGCTGCTGGTCCTCGGGCTGTTCCACCGGGACCTGACCCGACGGGCCCGCCGCCTGGTGCTCGCCGCCAACGTCATCGCCCTGGCCCTGCTCGCCGCCGCGGCCCTCCTCGTCGACGACTTCGAACGGACCGCGCGGCGCACGATGTACGGGGACGACGTGCGCTCCACCGCCTGGACCGGACAGCAGGAGGTGGTCCTCACCGGCGGCGGCGACCGTCCCGTCCACCTCTACGTCGACGGCCGGCACCGGTTCGCCGCGGGGGACGCCCCCCGCTCCCACCAGCCGTACGAGGCCCTGGTGCGGCCCGCGTTGGTCGGGCCGCGGGCCCGGGTACTGGTCCTGGGCGGCGGCGACGGGCTGGCGGCCCGCCAGGTCCTCGCGCACCCCGGGGTCCGCCGGCTCGACCTGGTGGAACCCGACGCCGGACTCGTCCGGTTGGCCCGTACCGATCCGGCGCTCACCGCCCTCAACGGCGGCGCCCTGCGCGATCCGCGGGTCCGGACCACCACGGCGGACGTCTTCGACTGGCTGCGCGCGGGCCGGGCGGGGCCGGCCGGGCGGGGCCGGTACGACGTGGTGATCTGCGATCTGCCCGGGCCCGGCCGGGTCGAGAGCGCCAAGCTGTACTCCCGGGAGTTCTACGAACTGGCCCGCCGGATGCTCACGGAAACCGGACGGCTGGCCGTCCGGGCGGGCGGGCCGGAGGACGGCGACCAGGGCCCGCGCACGTTCTGGACCGTCGAGGCGACCGTACGGGCCGCCGGACTGCGGACCGTCCCGTACGCCTCGCCCGCCGCGGGGGTGCGCGGCTGGGCGGTCGTCCTGGCCGGGCGCCGGGCCCCGACCCCCGGAGCCCCGACCCCCGGAGCTCCGCCCTCCGCAGCGCTGCCCGCCGCGGTGAGTCCGAGGGCCCCCGAACTGCCGCCCACCGCGCCCACCGCGCTCACCGCCCGGGCGCTCGCGGACGCGGTGCGGCGCGCGGAACGCGAGCGGCCGTCCGGGGCGCCCGTCTCCACCCTGGTCCACCCGCGGTACGCCTGAGGCCCCGGACGCGCCCGGCACGGTGTGCGGCCCGATTCGTCACCGGGTACGCGACCCGATCCGGGGGAACCGATCCGGCGGTCCGGCGGCCCGGGGCGGAGGACGTCGGTACGCTCGGGTGCCATGAAGCACGAGGTGTTCCTTCCGCTCGGGGTAGAACCTCTGCGCGCGGCGCTCGCCGATCCGACGACGGTGACCCGTTCAGTCCCGGGCTTCCAACAGGACGCCGGGGACGCACCCGGCACGGGCCGACTCAAGTTCCGCGCCGGCGGGACCACCATCACGTACCGGGGTGCCTTCCGGATCGGCGATCCCCCCGAGGACCCGGGCGACCCCGAGGGCGTCACCTTCCGGGCCGAGGGCACGGAGGTGCGCGGCACGGGCACCGCTGACGTCACGGTCACGGTGACCCTGACGCCCACCGGGGAGGGGACCACCGCGGCCTTCACCGTCACCGGCAGCGGGGACGGCCGGGCCGCGGAGCTCGACGCGCAGGCGCTGGAGTCCGCGGGCGTACGGCTGCTGAACCGGTTCGCCGAGGCGCTGACCGCGGCGGCCGGGCCCGACACCGGAGCCGGGGCGTACGACGGTGACGACCTGAGCGCCGACGCCGAGACGGACGCGCCGCCCGCGGCCCCCGACCCGGAGTTCGTCGACGTCGAACCGAGCACCTGGGCCGACGGGGACGGCCCCGACGGGCCCGACGGCACCGACGGCCCCGACGGCACCGACGCGTTCGCGGACACCGAGCCCGACGCCGAGGACGAGCCCGACGCCGGAACCGCGGAAGACACCGACGGCGTCGACGAGGTTCCCGAGGACCAGGGCATCGAAGCCGTCGAAGCCGTCGAAGCCATCGAAGGCATCCAAGCGGCCGCAGGCGTCGAAGGTCCCGAGGGGGGCGACGGCATCGACGGCGGCGCAAGCGGCGAGGGCGTTGGAAGCGGCGAGAGCGTCGGAAGCGCTGAAGGGTTGGACGTCGCGCACGCCGACGTCCCGCCCGTGGAGGCCGCCCACGCCCGCCGCACGATGATCGGCCGCAGCGCCGAGGAAGTGGACCACGCGCCCCCGCGCGGACGGTACGCCCCCGTGCCCGCGCCGGAGGCCACCGCTCAGGGCGCCACCCTGCGCTGGGCCGCGCCCGCCGCCGCCCTGGCCGTGGCCACCGCGATCGTCGTGGGACGGGCCCTGCGCCGGCGGCGGTGACCGCTGACCGTAGGGTCGGACCGTGAGCAACGACAAGATCACGCTGACCGCGGGCGACGCGGAGGTGACCGTGCTGCCGGGCGACGGCGGCCGGATCGGGAGTCTGCGGATCGACGGGACGGAGCTGCTGCGCCAGGGCGAGCGCTACGGGTCGTTCCCGATGGTGCCCTGGTGCGGACGCATCCGCGACGGACGGTTCCGGGACGGCGCCGAGGTCCACCAGATGCCGTTGAACGCCGCCCCGCACGCCATCCACGGCACCGCCCGGGACGGCGCCTGGCGCACCGCCCGCAACAGCCTCACCGCCGACCGCGCCGTCATCACCCACCAACTGGCCGAACCGTGGCCGTACTCCGGGCTCGTCACGCAGACGGTCGAACTGACCCCCGACTCGCTGACGCTGGGCCTCGCCGTGGAGACGTACGACTCGTCCTTCCCCGCGCAGGTCGGTTGGCACCCCTGGTTCAACCGGCAGCTCGAACCGGACGGCGCCCCCGTTCAGCTCGCGTTCGACGCCGCCTGGCAGGAGGAGCGGGGCGCCGACCACCTGCCGACCGGACGCCGCATCGACCCGCTGCCCGGCCCGTGGGACGACTGCTTCGGCATGCCCGACGGGGTGGACGTCACCCTGAACTGGCCGGGTCGCCTCGCCCTCACCGTCACCTCCCGCGAACAGTGGGTCGTGGTGTACGACGAGCAGGAGGCCGCCGTGTGCGTGGAGCCGCAGACCGGCCCCCCGAACGGCCTGAACACCGCCCCCCGGCTCGTCACCCCGGTGCAGCCGCTGGAGGCCACCACCACCTGGACCTGGCGCCGCCCCTGAGCCGGCGGCCGGGCCCCGGAGCGCGCGGCGCACCCCGGGGCCCGGCCTAAGCTGGCGGCATGAGCGACGCACGAAACGCCCTGCTGAAGCAGATCAAGGACAAGGCCGTGGTCCACGGCAAGGTGACCCTCTCCTCGGGTATCGAGGCCGACTACTACATCGACCTGCGCAGGGTCACCCTGGACGGCGAGGCCGCGCCCCTCGTCGGTCAGGTGATGCTCGACCTCACGGCCGACCTGGACTTCGACGCGGTCGGCGGCCTCACCATGGGCGCCGACCCGGTCGCCGCCTCGATGCTGCACGCCGCGGCGGCCCGCGGACAGCGGCTCGACGCGTTCGTCGTCCGCAAGGCCGCCAAGGCGCACGGCATGCAGCGCCAGGTGGAGGGCCCGGACATCAAGGGGCGTCGCGTCCTGGTGGTGGAGGACACCTCGACCACCGGCGGTTCCCCGCTCACCGCCGTCGAGGCGGTGCGCGCGGCGGGCGCCGAGGTGGTCGCCGTCGCCACCATCGTGGACCGGGCGACGGGCGCCGCCGAGAAGATCACCGCAGGGGCCTCGGTGCCGTACCTGCACGCCTTCGGCAAGGACGAGCTGGGTCTCGACTGACCCCGTCGCACCGTCCGAGTGACTGCTGTGTCCGGTGTGACCCGGTTTCGCCGGGACACCCCGGACTGGGGCGGCCTTCCGCATCTGGAAGGATGGGTACGACGATGACGTCGCCACCCCGGAGCACCGCCTGACGACGCGGCGGTGTCCGGGTCCGGAATACCTAGGTCGGGGTCGGTCAGAACCACATCCCGCACAGCATCGAGGAGCGGACAGATGCCCATCGCAACCCCCGAGGTCTACAACGAGATGCTCGACCGGGCGAAGGCAGGCAAGTTCGCCTACCCGGCCATCAACGTGACCTCGTCGCAGACCCTGCACGCCGCCCTCCGTGGTTTCGCGGAGGCCGAGAGCGACGGCATCATCCAGATCTCCACCGGTGGCGCGGAGTTCGCGGGCGGGCAGTACAGCAAGGACATGGTGACCGGCGCGGTCGCGCTCGCCGAGTTCGCGCACATCGTCGCCGCCAAGTACGACATCACGGTCGCGCTGCACACCGACCACTGCCCGAAGGACAAGCTGGACACCTACGTCCGGCCGCTCATCGACATCTCCGCCGAGCGGGTCTCGCGCGGCGTGAACCCGCTGTTCCAGTCCCACATGTGGGACGGTTCCGCGGAGACCCTCGCGGACAACCTCGCCATCGGCCAGGAGCTGCTGGCCAAGGCCGCCGCCGCCAAGATCATCCTTGAGGTCGAGATCACCCCGACCGGCGGCGAGGAGGACGGCGTCACCCACGAGATCAACGACGAGCTGTACACCACCGTCGACGACGCGATCCGCACCGCCGAGGCCCTGGGCCTGGGCGAGAAGGGCCGCTACCTGCTCGCCGCGTCCTTCGGCAACGTGCACGGCGTGTACAAGCCGGGCAACGTCGTCCTCCGTCCGGAGCTCCTGAAGGACCTCCAGGAGGGCGTCGCCGCCAAGTTCGGCCAGCAGGACCCGTTCGACTTCGTGTTCCACGGCGGCTCGGGCTCCACCGTCGAGGAGATCGCGACCGCGCTGGAGAACGGCGTCGTCAAGATGAACATCGACACCGACACCCAGTACGCGTTCACGCGTCCCGTCGTGGCCCACATGTTCCAGAACTACGACGGCGTCCTCAAGGTCGACGGCGAGGTCGGCGCGAAGAAGCAGTACGACCCGCGCACCTGGGGCAAGCTCGCCGAGGCCGGCATGGCCGCGCGGATCACCGAGGCGTGCGCCAACCTGCGCTCCACGGGCACCCGCATCAAGTAGTCCCGCGACCCCGGCCCGCCCCGTACCGGCGGACGGGCCGCGCACCGCACCCGCGTACGACCGAGGTCCGGCCCCCCACCCAGGGGGGCCGGACCTCGGTCGTGTCCGGTCACCCTGGGGGGACGCCGTAGTGCGGGAAACGGAGGCGCTTCCCCCGCGCGCGGTGCGCGCCCCCGCGCACACGCTGGGTGAGGGCACCCACATCCCGCCACACCCCCCGCACCACCCCGGGGCACCTGGGAGACTGGAACCCATGGCCATTCACGAGAACCTGCTCGGGGGACCGCCCCCGACCCATCTGCCCGACGACCCCGGCCCCCGCGAACTGCTCGCCCAGGGCACCGCGTCCGCCGATGTCGCCGCCCAGTACCCCACCTCCTCCCTCGCCTGGGCGCAGCTCGCCGACGAGGCGTTCCAGCGGGGCAGCGTCGTGGAGTCGTACGCGTACGCCCGCACCGGCTACCACCGGGGCCTCGACGCGCTGCGCCGCAGCGGCTGGAAGGGCCACGGCCCGGTGCCGTGGGAGCACGAGCCGAACCGCGGCTTCCTGCGCGCCCTGCACGCCCTCGCGCGCGCCGCGCAGTCGATCGGCGAGCAGGAGGAGCACGCGCGCTGCGCGCAGTTCCTGAAGGACTCCTCCCCGACGGCCGCCCACACCCTGGGCTGACCCGCCGCGGTACCGGGCCCGCCCCCGCCGAGGTGGTGGCGGCCCGCACGGCCCGCCCGCCGTTCCCGGCCCGGGCGGGCCTTGCCGTGTTCCGGGTGATCGCGGAGGATGCGGGTGGGGACCGGGGCGCCCTGCCGAAGCGGCAGGGGCGGACCGCCACCCGGAACACGCACGGAGACAGCGATGTCCCACCAGGCACAGCAGGGCGGCGCCGCCCCGGGGGCGCCCGAAGCACCGCACCTCGACTTCCACGGCACGACGCCGTACGAGGACTACGTCCACGCGGACGTGCTCACCCATCTCCAGCAACCCCTGTCCGACGATCCGGGGGAAATGGTCTTCCTGGTGACGACCCAAGTCATGGAGCTGTGGTTCACCGTGATCGTCCACGAGTGGGAGACCGCCTCCGCGGCCCTGCGCGCCGACGACGTGCCCGCGGCGACCGCCGCGCTGAAGCGGTCCGTCCGGGAGCTCGACGCCCTCAACGCGTCCTGGCGCCCGCTCAGCGGACTCACCCCCGCCCAGTTCAACTCCTACCGGGACGCCCTCGGCGACGGCTCCGGCTTCCAGTCCGCGATGTACCGGCGGATGGAGTTCCTGCTCGGCGAGAAGTCCGCGTCGATGCTCGTCCCCCACCGCGGCGCACCCCGCGCGCACGCCGAACTCGACGAGGCGCTGCACGCACCGAGCCTCTACGACGAGGTGCTGCGGCTGCTCGCCCGCCGCGGCCACCCCGTCCCCGCGGCCGTCCTGGACCGTGACCCCGCCACCCGCTACGAGCCGTCGCCGCAGGTCGAGGACGTGTGGACGGCCCTGTACGCGGCCGAGCAGCCCGCCGGCAGCCCGGAGCCCGCCGGCAGTCCGGAGTCCACCGGTGGTTCGGAGTCCGCTGCCGGCGACGGCCCGCCGCCCGACCCGGAGCTGCTGCGGCTCGGCGAGGCACTGACCGACGTGGCGGAACTCGTCTGGCGCTGGCGCAACGACCACCTCTCCGCCACCCGCCGGGCCATGGGCGCCAAGCAGGGCACCGGCGGTTCGGCGGGCGTGGCTTGGCTGGAGAAGCGGGCCGCGAAGAACGTCTTCCCTGAGCTGTGGACCGCCCGGAGCCGGGTGTGAGGCCCGCGCTGGAGGGGAAGGCCGCCGCCCTGGACGCCGCCGACCCGTTGGCCGCCGTACGCGCACGCTTCCTCCGCGACGAGGACACCACCTACCTCGACGGCAACTCCCTGGGCGCACTGACCCGTTCGGTGCCCGCCCGCATCGACGAGGTGATCCGCCGGGAGTGGGGCGAGCTGCTGATCCGCTCCTGGGACCGAAGCGGCTGGTGGGACGCCCCCGAGCGCATCGGCGAACGGATCGCCCCCCTCGTGGGCGCCGCCCCGGGACAGGTCGTCGTCGCGGACTCCACCAGCGTGAACGTCTTCAAGGCGGTCGTCGCTGCGGTCCGCATGGCGCGCGGCGCGGACCCCGGCGGCGCGGTCCGGGACGAACTCGTCGTCGACTCCACCACGTTCCCCACCGACGGCTACATCGCGGAGTCCGCCGCCCGGATGACCGGCTGTGCGCTGCGCCCGGTGGAGCCTGGGGAGGTGCCCGCGGTACTCGGCCCGCGCACCGCCGCGGTGCTCCTCAACCACGTCGACTACCGCACGGGCCGCCTCCACGACCTGCCGGGCCTCACCCGGGCGGTGCACGCGGCGGGCGCGTACGCGATCTGGGACCTGTGCCACAGTGCGGGGGCGTTGCCGGTCGACCTGGACCTGCACGGGGTGGACCTCGCGGTCGGCTGCACGTACAAGTACCTGAACGGGGGCCCGGGTGCGCCCGCGTTCCTCTACGTGCGCCGCGACCTCCAACCGCGGTTCGACTCCCCGCTGCCCGGCTGGACGGGCCACCGCGAACCGTTCGGCATGCGCCCCGCGTACGAGCCGGCGCCCGGCGCGGGACGCGGTCGGGTCGGCACGCCGGACGTGCTCTCCCTGCTGGCGCTGGAGGAGGCGCTGACCGTCTGGGACGGCGTCACCGTCGAGGCCGTCCGCGCGAAGTCGCTCGCCCTGACGGACTTCTTCCTGGAGTGCGTGACGGCGTACGTCCCGCCCGGCCGGGTCGAGGTGGCCACGCCCTTGCCGCACGGGGAGCGGGGCAGTCAGGTCGCGTTGCGCTGCGAGGGCGCTGCCGCTGTGATGGGGGTGCTCGGTGAGCGGGGGGTGATCGGGGACCATCGGCCCCCGGACGTCCTCCGCTTCGGCTTCGCCCCGTTGTACGTCAGCTTCGCGGAGACGGAGCGGGCGGCGCGGGTCCTCGCGGGGGCGTTGGCGTAGGTCCCGCGGTTCTGCGGTGCGCTGTCCCGTGCGGGTGCGTGGTGGTTGCTCGCGCCGTTCCCCGCGCCCCTATCGGGACGCCCACCTGCGGTGCGCTGTTCGGTGCGGTGCACGGGAGCCCCACCGGCGCTGGTGGGGCTCCCGCGGATCAGAACGTGCTGAACCCGCCGGCCTTGACCTCCGTGACGAAGGATGTGAAGGCGTCGGCGGGGAGGTTCAGTATGGGTCCGCTGGGGTTCTTGGAGTCGCGGACGGGGACCGTGCCGGTTGCGGTGGCGTGTGCGGGCGCCCACTCGACGCACGAGCCACCGCCACCGCTGTATGAAGACTTGCGCCAGTTGCGGGGTTCTATCGTCACGAGATGCCCTTCCGTACCTGCTCGATCAAGGCCACAGACTCGGCCTGTGACAGCGCTTCGGTCTGTAGTTGATGGTAGGTCCTCACCAGTGGCATCACTGAAGTGCTTTCTCGGTCCAGGTATCCCTGGGTCTGGGACTCTACGTACGCGATCACGGACCGATCGGTCAGTGTCAGCAGATTGACCAGTCGATTGAAGGGCCGCAGTTCGCCCATGGTGTATGGCGCGATCTGTAGGGCCGTGTTCGGCAGACTGGCGAACTCCACCAGGTGCATCAACTGCTTGGCCATGATCTGAGGCCCGCCAACCTGGCAGCGGATGCAGCTCTCGTCCAAGACCGCGATGAGCATCGGCGGGTTGTCCCGCGTGAGGGCTGCCTGGCGCTCTACCAGCACCCCAACTCGTTGGTCAGCTTGCTCAGTCGAGATGGCGCCCCGCCTCACATATCCAGCTTCCACGGCCGCTGCGTACTCGCGGGTCTGGAGCGGTCCGGGGATGAGCCCTACTTCGAAGAGGCGGATTTCTTCGGCCCGCGCCTCATGCCTCACGTACTGGGGGAAGCCCTCAAGAAGGCTCCCGTTCTTCATGTCCCGGTAGGCGCGCTCGAACGACTCGGGGGCGGTTCCCAGCAGGCCGAATGCCTCGTCAGCTTTCCTCGCGCTATGAAGGGTTGGAGGTTTCCGAGCAGTTTCCAAGGCCGAGATGTGCTGACTTGAGCATTCCATCTCCTCGGCTAGCTGCTCCTGGGTCCAGCTCCGTGCCTCGCGTGCACTGCGTAGACGTGCGCCGTACGCCGCTACTGGGCCATCGTCCGGGTTCAGCGACTTTCGGTTCAAGATCCGTTCCAACCCTTCCTTCGGTTGGGCCAAGTTGAAGGCAACCCGGCCCTGGGCCACTCTCGAAGCGCTTGGTAGCAGAGTCGCTACGGAGAGGAGCGGTCGTGTGCGGCGAGACCGTAGTGCCGCAAGGACAGTCAGGCGAACTCGCAGTGGGTGACCTCGCGTTCGACACGGTGCGGGGTGTCGTGGGGGTGGTGATGGATGTGACGTGGGGTCCGGTGTACCTCCGTCCGCCGGGGGGTGGGGTCGAGTGGCACGTGCGTCGTGAGGACGTGCGTGCGGCGACGGTCGTGGACCGGCTCCGGCCCGCGCTGGTGGAGTCGAACGTACGCAGCAGTCGGGGTGGTGGTGTGCGGTGAGTCGGAGGTTTCGTCACATCGAGTGGACGTTGCGGCGGTTGGACTTCTGGGGGGCGCGTGCGTATGTGCAGTGCGTGTCGGGGGCGCCGTCGTGTGGTGCGGTGCCGCCGCCGGGGCCGGAGAGTCGGTCGGACGAGGGTTCGTTGCGGTGGGCCGAGCGGCACTTCCGGGAGACGGGTCATCGTCGGTTCGACCGGGCGCTGTTCGAGACGGTGCAGTGGGACCCGCCGGATGACGTCGACCCGCGGACGCTGCCGGGGGTGACGACGTGATCGGTCACCGTCCGCGGAGGGGGCGCCGTGGGCCGGCAGTGCTGGACGACCCGGTGCCCTTGTACGTGGCCGGGGTCGTCGACCAGTGCGCGTACCGGACCCTGGTGTTCGCGCAGGGGCGGGCCGTCGGCACCCCGCGACGCGGGCGGACGGTGCTGGGGTCGTTCGTGAGCCCGTACCCGGGGCGGGTGTTGCGGGGGCTCCGCGTGCAGGCGTTGCGGTGACACGTGACGCGCTGCTCGGCGGGCCGCCCGCCGAGTCCGGTGCGCACTGCTGCCTCTGCGGTTGCTGGACCACGGCTCCCGTGGTGATCGGGTACGGCAGCCAGAGCGGCGCGAACTTCGTCACGCACCGGGTCTGCCCCCGCCACGTGAACACCCCGGGAACGTGCACCGCGAACCACGACGCGGAGGGTTAGCGGAGCCTCACGCGGGCCGCGCGAGTCGCAGAAGGAGGGCGGGCTGTGTGGAGGAAGCCTCTTGCCTCCGGTGTTGAAGTGACCGAGTGATGCCAGAGAGGGGAGTCCGGTATGTCCATGTCTCGTTCCATCGGGAACGTGGGGGAAAAGCGGCTCGCGGACCAGCTCGGCACCTGGGAGATTCCCCACGGGGACCGGACCGTCGTGGCTGTCGATCGAGTCTCCGAAGTACCCCGCTCACTAGGGCATGAGGCCCTGACCTGACTTCCCCTGCCCGCAAGAGTGGGCGTCCCGCTCAGCAGGGGGGACCTGTTCCGCCGGATGAGAGAGGAGGAAGACACATGGACCAGGAGCACACGAAGGACACGACCGTGGAGACGGACGTTCCGACCGTCGTCGAACTGGGCGACGCTGCCGCACTGACGCGGGGTAGCACGTCGTCGTCGGTGGAGTCGAAGCAGACTCCGTACAGCTAGATCAGCGCCCCAAGCGGCCCCCGCGGAAGCAATCCCCTCGGGGGCCGCCCCGATGTGTAACGGCGGATGAGGTGATGAGTTGGAAGAACGCAAACCGCGGTGGTACGGCGGAGGCTCACCGGGCGACCGGCCTGCCGTAGTACCGACAGGCGCACGTCTGCTCTGGAGCGACCCCGCGCTGTGGGCCTCTGGTGACTGGCGGCCCGAGCACATCCGGAGTCTGGAACTCGGTGGCGCGCGTATCGCAGTGCTCGGCCCGTGCTCGGCCACGGAACACGACCTGGCCCGTGCCCTGTCGGCCCCCGATTTGGCGACGGTCGCGGGGACGTGGGCCGGGTCGCACACGGTTGTTCGGCTGACCGAGCGGGGCCGTGTGGAAGTCCTAGCTGACACAGGCGCGGCGTCGCCCCTCTACAGGGTCAGCATCCCGGGCGGGACGGTGTGGGGGTCCAGCGCGTTCGCGCTGTCCTCCCTCGTCGGCCACCGCGTCGATACCGGATGGCTCGCCGCGTACCTGCGGGACAAGCACGCGCCCGCTCCGGGTCGTAGCGCGTGGGCGGACGTGACACCGGTCCCCGCTGGTCATGTGCTGACGCTCGACGCCGGGGGGAGAGCGTCGCTCACTGCGTGGTGGAGGCCGACGAGACGAACCCCTCGCGAGGCATCGGCAGCACTTCGGCGCGCGCTCGGCAAGGGGGTCCGCGTGCGGGTCGAGGGGGTATCCGCGACGACGGACCTAGCGGGCATGGACTCGACCACGGTCGCATTGCTCGCCGCGCAGTACGGGCCCGTCACGGGCGTGACCGTGCACCCGGCTGGTATCACCGACGGCGGTGACATGCAGTACGCGCGGGCGCTGGATGTTCCCGGTCTCACCCGTGCGCCCTTCCCACTCGGCATTCGGCATCTGCCGTTCACGGCGACCGACGTACCGTTGCCCGCCACGGACGAGCCGGCACCGTCAACGGCCGCGTGGTCGATGTTCTCGGACCAACTCGGCACGACGGCCGCTGCGGGTTTCGCCTGCCACCTGACCGGCGACGGCGGAGACAATCTGTTCTTGTCCGCCCCCGCTCACCTTGCGGGTCTTGCACGTAGCGGGCACTGGATTCGGATGCTCAGGGACGCCCGAGACTGGGCACGTTTGCGCCGCCAGAGCCCGCGCCCGTTGATCGCTACCGCTCTGCGGGGTGACGCTGCCCGCATCGGCCGGTCGGATTTCGGGTGTCCCGGGTGGCTCGTGGCACCTGGGCCGAGGGCGAGCGCCTCCAGGGGTCCCGAAGCGGGCGCGGCGTTGGCGGCCGAGCTGCGGACGGTGGCCCGGTCTGCGAATGCGGAGATCCAGCTCGCGGACTCGCTCGGCGTGGCACTGCACAATCCCTACTTCGACGGGGCCGTCCTTGACGCGGTGGTATCGGCCCCCGTCGAACAGCGGTACTCGGTACGTCGGTACAAGCCGATGCTCGCCGACACGTTCGCTGATCTGTTGCCCGACGCGCACCGCAGGCGGGCCGCCAAGGGCTTGATGGTCGGCGACTTCCACCTTGGGCTTCGTGTCAACCGACGACGGGTGCTCGGCCTCGCGGACGGGCGCCTGGCTGCCCTCGGGCTCGTCGACCCCGGGCCGTTGCGCGCGACGATCCACGCGGCAGCCCTCGGTGCGGAGGCGATTTGGCCCCCGCTGCTGTCCGTCCTCGCCGCCGAGGTGTGGCTAGAGGCGGTCGAACGCGCGCCCGGCACCCATTGGACGCGGACCACATCGGCCACGGCGGACGCGCAATGAGCCGAACCAGTACCGTGGTCGCCCGTGCCGCCCACGCGTGTGTCGTGATCGACTACGACACGGGGTCAACCGAGCTGCACCCGACTTCCGATGAAGCAACGGCCATGGGTGCGACAGTCATTGACCTTCCGGACACGGTTCTGACGTGGGGGACCGTCGAACAGTCGGCAGCTCTTCCCGAGCCGACACCCATCCCGTTGCGGTGGCGGGTCGCTGCCGTGCCCGTCGTGCTCGTCACCGCTGCCGTGTGGAGCGTGGGTCGTCGCCGGGCACGGTTCTCCCGGCTGGTCCGGCTCGCGTGCTCGGGGCGCGATTTGCCCCCGGCCACAGCCTCCCAGGCTCGCTACGCTGTGCGCGCGGTTCGCTGGGCCGCACAATCCTTGCCGATGCGTTGGGCTTGTCTGGAGGACTCGACGGCTGCCGCGCTCTTGCTGACGGTCGTTCGACGCCGCGCCGAGTGGCGACACGGTGTAGCGCTCGATCCCGTGCGGCTACACGCCTGGATAGCCGACGCGGACGGGTCTCCGGTAGAAGAACCGACGGATACCGCGCTGTACACCACCACCTACACATCAGACGGGCCCGGGTCGGCACGGGCTCGCAGAGGAGTACGACCATGAGTGATCCGCACATCCTGTTGAGCGGCGAAGCGCTCGCCCTCGCTATGCCGCGCCAGGACATGCTGCCGAAGTACCACGCGTGGGAGAACGACCCCGGGACGATCAGCGGCTACGGCAACCAGTGGGCGCAGTCCTGGGAGGTTCGTGCCGCCGGATACGAGCGTCAGCGCGGCAACGAGCGCTTCCAGCAGTTCGAGGTGGTCCGGCTGGACGACGGTACGCCCGTGGGAATGACGATCCTGGAAGTCAACACCTATGTGCGCACGGCCGAGTTCGTGATGGTCCTCGCTCCGGAGGAACGCGGGAAGGGTTACGCCGCGGAGGCGGCTCGCCTGACGCTGGACTGGGCGTTCCACCTCGCCCACCTACGCATGGTGTGGCTCAAGGTGCTGGAGCCCAACGCGGCCGGAGTCAGCGCGTACGAGAAGGCGGGGTTCCGTCCCGGCGGCCGGCTCCGGCGGTCCGGGTACTGGCTCGGCAAACCCGTGGACGAGCTGCTCATGGACGCCGTACCCGAGGACTTCCCCGGAACGTCCGCAGTGGCCACCGCCCTCGGTACTTGACCCACCCTCGTCCGGGTCTGCTCCCGCCATGTGAACACCCCGGGAACGTGCACCGCGAACCACGACGCGGAGGGTTAGGGCCGCGGCGTCACGCACCCGCCCGAGCGGCCAGCATGAGTGCGAGAGGCCCGGCGGGGAGGAGGAAGCGGCCCTCGGCGGCGGCTCGTACGGCTTCGTCCAAGGGCCACCACGTCAGCTTGAAATCCAGTTCGCTGGGGGTCAACTGCTGTGGCCCCAGGGAGAGCCGGCGTGCCTCGAAGAGGTGGACACGGGCGGGCGAAGCCAGGGTGATGGCATAGGAGCCGAGTGGACTCCATGCTTCGGCGGTGATCCCCGCCTCCTCGGCGAGCTCTCGCCGGGCGCACTGCTCGGGGGTCTCGCCGTCCTCCCTGCGCCCGCCCGGCAGGAACAGGTACTCGCCGCCGTGGGTGGGGAAGTGAGCGGACAGGATCGCCACCTGTCCCTCCCCGTCCACGGCTACGACCACGGATGCGTCACGGGCAGGAGCGCTGGTGCTGTCGCGGCTCATGCGACGCGAGAGTAGCGGCCCCCGCCCAGCCGACCCGCACTGGACGGCCGGCGCCGGCCCCCACCGGTCGGGTGTGCGGGGCGCACCGCACACCGTGCTCGACGCGGTGACGGTCACCGCACTCGTACAACGGGGTAGTGGGTGGGCGTAAGGCGCGCCGTCCTCGCAGGCAGACGCCCCGATAGGGGCGCGAGGAACGGCGCGAGCAACCCCCACGCACCCGCACAGCACAACGCACCGCAGGTGACCGCCCCGAAAGGGGCGCGGGGAACTGCGCGAGCAACCACCACGCACCCGCAGGGGAACGTCTCGAAGGGGCGAGGGGAGCCCCTGGTACGGTCCCGCCGATCAGTTCCGCGCGAAACGAAGGGCCGAGCATGCCGGACGAAGACGACGACCCAGAAGCCGCAGCCGCAGCCACCGCGGAGGAAGCGTCCGCGTTCTCGCACCCGACCGTCCCCCCGGACGCCACCGCCGCGTACGGCCCCCACCCCGACCAGGTGATCGACTTCTACGCGCCCACCGCGCAGGGGGACCCCAACGGCCCCGCGTCCGCCCCCCTGGTCGTCGCGTTGCACGGCGGCGCCTGGCGGGCCCCGTACGACCGTGCGCACCTCAGCCCGTTCGCCGCGCACCTGGCGCGGACCGGTCTCGCCGTCGCCTCCGTCGAGTACCGCAGGGGCCCGGCGCCGCTGCCCGCGCAGCGGACGGAGACCCGCACCCCCGACGGACCCGTGGCCGGCCGCTGGCCCGACACCCTGGACGACGTCGCCGCGGCCCTGGACGCTCTGCCCGGGCTCGTCGCGCGGCTGCTGCCCGTCGCGGACGTCCGCCGCACCGTCCTGACCGGCCACAGCGCCGGCGGCCACCTCGCGCTGTGGGCCGCGTCCCGGCACGCGCTGCCGCCCGACGCCCCCTGGTTCCTGGAACGGCCGCCCGCCCTGCGCGGGGTCGTCGCGCTCGCCCCGATCGCGGACCTGCGCACCGCCACCGCGCTCGGCGTCTGCTCCGACGCGGCCCGGCAGTTCCTGGGCGGCCCGAGCACCTTCGAAGCGCGGTTGCCGTACGCCGATCCGGCGGCCCTGCTGCCCACCGGGATCGCGACGGTCCTGGTGCAGGGCGCCACCGACCGGGACGTGCCCCGCGCGGTCGCCGACGCCTATGCGGACGCCGCCGCGCGGGCCGGCGAGGAGGTGGGGCTCACCGTGCTGCCGGACGTCGGGCACTTCCCGCTGATCGACCCGGCGGCGGACGCCTGCGCGGTGGTCGCCGAGGAGATCGCCCAGCTCGCGTGGTGATCCGGAGTCCACGTAGGCCGTGTAGGCCGTGTAGGCCGTGTAGTCGTGTAGTCCGTGTAGTACCTGAGGGGGACCCCGGCGAACCCGTCTCGCAGGGGACGACCGGGTCCGGCGGGGCGCTTACCTTCGTAGGGTGACGCAGACCCAGCAGATACCGAGTCCGAGGCCGGCCGCCGGTTCCTCCAGCCCCGAGTACGACCTCGTGAGGGACGTGTTCGGCGGGCTGCGCGAGGACATGTTCCGGAACGCCTTCGCCTACCGTCCCCTCGGCCCGCTCCGCGCGGACCGCGGCATCGCCACCTGGTTCGGCGGGCGCGGCGCGTGGGCGCCGCACGTGCTGGTCACGGCCCTCGCGGCGTTCACGTGTTTCGCCGGGGCCGTGTCCGCGTACGGGGCCCCGGAGCTGGCCGCCCTGATCATGGGCGCGCTGCCCGCGCTGGCGGTGGTGCTGACGATGGTCCGCCCGGTCCTCGCGTTCTTCGCCTCGTTGGCCTCGGTGCCCGTCATCGTCGCGCTGAGCGGTTTCGACGGCGGCACCTGGCCGTGGACCGGGGCCGGGTTCTTCGCGCACCTGGTGATCGTGACGGTGGTGACGATCCGGACCCGGACCCGTACGGGCCTGTGGATGTGGGTGCTGACCTCGCTGTTCGCGACGGGCGTCGCCTCCGTGGACCGCGGTTACAACTCGGACTCCTGGGCGATGGTGATCCTGTCGGGGGTGCTGGTGCTGCTGGTCACCCTGTGGCACGTGCGGCGGGAGGCCAGCCAGGTGGTGGCCGCGGAGCGCACGGTGACCGCCGTGGAGCGGGACCGGCGCACCCTGCTGGAGGAGCGCACCACGATCGCCCGCGAGCTGCACGACGTGGTCGCCCACCACATGTCCGTCGTCGCGATCCAGGCGGAGGCGGCCCCGTACCGGGTGGAGAACCCGCCGCCGGAGCTGGAGCAGGCGTTCGTCACCATCCGGGAGAACGCGGTGGCGGCCCTCACCGAGCTGCGCCGCGTGCTCGGGGTGGTCCGCGCCGAGGACTACGAGGCGCCGGACGCCCCGCAGCCGACCCTCGCCGACCTGGACGCCCTGCTCGCCAACGTCCGTGACACGGGTCTCGACGTCACCAAGACGGTGACGGGCGCGGTGCGGGAGCTGCCGCCGGGCGTCGAACTGTCGGCGTACCGGATCGTGCAGGAGGCGCTGAGCAACAGCCTGCGGCACGCGCCGGGCGCGGCGGCCCGGGTGGAGGTCGGCTATGTGCTCGGCGGCCTCGGACTGCGGGTGGTGAACGGGCCCGCGCGGGGTCTGGTGAAGCCGTCCCCGGGCGCCGGCCACGGGATCACCGGGATGCGGGAGCGGGTGGCGATGCTGGGCGGCGAGATGACGGCGGACGACCAGGAGGACGGCGGCTACGAGGTCGCGGTGTTCCTTCCCGTCCGGGCCGTGGAGGAGCAGGCATGACGATCCGGGTGCTGGTCGTCGACGACCAGATGATGGTGCGCGAGGGCTTCTCGGTGCTGCTCAACGCGATGCCCGACATCGAGGTCGTCGGGGAGGCGGTCAACGGCCGCGAGGCGGTGGAACGGGTGCGGGAGCTGGCGCCGGACGTCGTCCTGATGGACATCCGGATGCCGGAGCTGAACGGGCTGGACGCCACCCGGGAGATCGTCGCGGCGGGCGGCGGGACGAAGGTCCTCGTCCTGACCACGTTCGACCTCGACGAGTACGTGTACCAGGCGCTGCGCGCGGGCGCTTCGGGCTTCCTGCTGAAGGACGCTTCGGCCCGGCAACTCGCGGACGGCGTGCGGGTGGTGGCCGCCGGTGAGGCGCTGCTCGCGCCGAGCGTCACCCGGCGGTTGATCACCGAGTTCTCCAAGCTGTCGGGCGAGCCGCGGTCCCTGGTCACGACGCAGAGCGCGTACGGGGAGCTGACCGAACGGGAGACGGAGGTCCTGGTGCTGATCGCCCAGGGCCTGTCCAACCAGGAGATCGCCTCGCGGCTGGTGGTCGCCGAATCGACGGTGAAGACCCATGTGAGCCGCATCCTGGTCAAGTTGGGGCTGCGGGACCGCACGCAGGCGGCGGTGTTCGCGTACGAGGCCCGGTTGGTCACCCCGGGCTGAGGTCCCGTGGGCCCGTGGTGCGGACGGGTCCCGGTGGGCGGTCAGAGGATGGTGCGCCAGTTCCAGGGGCGCGGGCCGCGGCGTCCCCGGAGGGAGTCGACCCGCTGTTGGGCGTCGGCGTGCCAGTCGGGCCGGCCCACCGCGTACCGGACGGCGTACGACACCATGCGTAACTCCCGTACCGCGGCCATCAGTTCGTAACCCGCCCAGGCGGTCACGTCGGTCCCGTAGGACGTGCAGAAGTCGGCGTACTCGGCGGAGGTCACCGTACCGACCGTGCCGATCTTCGCGGCGGTCGCGACGAGGTCCCACTCGGGCGGTCCGACACAGGCCCGCTCGAAGTCGATCAGCACCGGGTCCGGGGTCAGGACGACGTTCCCGAGCCAGGCGTCCCCGTGCACCACGCAGTGCGGCAGCCCCGCGGGCAGGGTGGCCCACCGGGCGCGCAGTTCCTCGTACCGGCGGTGCAGCCAGGCCCGGTCGTCGGCGGGGGTCGTGGTGGCGGCGGCGATCCGCTCGGGGACCCGGACGAAGGGGTCGAGCCGGCCGAGTTCCCAGTCCGGCAGCGGCAGGGCGTGCAGCCGTTTCAGCAGGTCGACCACGTCCGCGGTGGTGCCGCGCCGGTGCGGCGGCAGCTCCTCCCAGAAGGTCACCGGATGCCCCAGCGCCTCCACCGGTTGCGCCACCGGCAGCGGGCGCACCGCGGGCACCCCCTGCTCGGCGAGCCACCGGGCCACCCGCACCTCCCGTGCGGCGGCGGCGCCCTGACCGGGGCGGACGATCCGTACGATCACCCGGCCGGGCAGGCGCCAGATCTCGTTCTCGGCGAGCCGGACCGGCTCGGCACCCCGGGCGGCGAACCCGGCCGCACGGCAGGCGACTTCCAGGACGGACACGGAACCCTCGGGCGCGGCGGGCGGCGTCATGGTCGGCACGGTAGCGGCGGTGCGGCGCGGGCGACAGAACGCCGTCCGCCACCTCGGGGGTCCCGGTGGCACAGGTCAGGACGAGGTGAGGTCCCGGCGCCGCAGTGCCGCGAGCCCCGCCGCCACCAGCCCCGCCGCGAGCGCCGTCAGCACCAGGACCGGCGCCCACCGCAGCTCCTCCCCGGGCAGCTTGGGCAGATGCCCGAACGGTGACGACTCCAGTACCCAGGAGGGGAGTTCCAGTGCGGGACCGAGCCAGCCGAGCAGCAGCACCGCGCCCGCAACGGCCCAGGACCCGGCCGCCCACCGCGGTGACGCCCCGGTCAGCAGCACGGCGAGCCCGCCGACCGCCCACACCGCCGGCAGCTGCACCAGGGATGCGGCCAGCGCCTGCCCCGGGTCCTTCCCGTAGCCGAGGGCGAGTCCCGCCCCGCTCAGCAGCAGGAGCAGCGCGGACCCGCCGAAGGCCACCAGCAGATGGCCGGCCGCCCAGCTGGTGCGGCTCACGGGCGCCGCCAGCAGCGGTTCGGCGCGCCCCGAGGTCTCCTCGCCGTGCAGCCGCAGCACCGAGGAGACGACGTACAGCCCGGCGACCAGCCCGAAGATCCCGGCCATCGTGCCGAGGAACGCCTCGGTGATCGCGGAGGCGCCGCCCATCCGCTGGATGATCTCCCGGGTCCGTTCGTTGTTCCCGACGAGGTCCCCGGCGCCGGCCGTGATGCCGCCGAAGGCGACCCCGCTGACCAGGAAGCCCGCGCCCCAGCCGAAGAGGCTGCCGCGCTGGAGTCGCCAGGCCAGTGCCCCGGCGGTGCGCAGTTCGCCCCGGGCGGGTCCGGGGCGGCTGGGCAGGAAGCTCATGCCGAGGTCACGCCGGTCGGCGAGCCGGTACGCCACCGCGCCCTGGACGAGGACGGCCGCGCCCAGCAGCGCGAGCACCCACCAGCGTTCGCCGGCGAAGGCGCGCAGGTTCTCCGTCCAGCCGAGGGGCGAGAGCCAGGTCAGCGGGGACGAGCCGTCGGCGGTGCCGGAGTCCCCGGCCGCGCGCAGCACGAACGCGGCGCCGAGCACCCCCGCCGTCAGGCCCTTGGCGAGCCGCCCGTTCTCGGTGAGCTGGGCGGCGATCGCGGCGGTGGCGGCGAAGACCAGTCCGGTGCCGCCGACGCCCAGCCCCAGCGCGAGCGCGCCCGCCCCGCCCTCGCCCCGGAGCCCGGCGGTGATCAGCAGGGCGAGTGCCGCATTGGCGACGGCGGCGGCCAGCAGGGCCGCGGTGAGCGGGGCGCGGCGTCCGACGACCGTCGAGGACACGAGTTCCTGGCGTCCGCTCTCCTCCTCGTCGCGGGTGTGCCGGACCACCAGCAGCAGGCTCATGATCCCGGCGAACAGGGCGGCGAAGACACCGATGCGCATGGCGGTGAGCGCGCCGATCGAGTCGCCGAAGGAGGGCCCGTACATCGCCCGCAGGGAACTGTTCGCGGCGATCGACCGGGCGAACTCGGCGCGTTCGGCGGAGGTGTCGTACAGGTCGGCGAGGGTGCCGGGGATGCTGACGACCATCGCGGCGATGACGAGCACCCACACCGGCAGCGTCACCCGGTCGCGGCGCAGGGCGAGCCGCAGCAGGGTGCCCGTGCCGGTGAACGGTCCGGACCCGCGGACCGTCCGCGTACGGGTCCCGGCGGCCGGGGCGACGGCACTCATCGGGCCACCGCCCCGGCCGTGGACTCGCCGTCCTGGTAGTGGCGCAGGAAGAGTTCCTCCAGGGTGGGTGGCGTCGAGGTCAGCGAGCGGACCCCGGACCCGGTGAGGGCGCGCAGGACGCCGTCGAGCTGGTCGGTGTCGACCTGGAGGCGGACCCGGTGGCCCTGCACCTCCACGTCGTGCACCCCGGGCAGTTGCTCCAACGGGCCGGGCAGAGCGGCCAGTTCGGCGCTGACGCTGGTACGGGTCAGATGCCGCAGTTCGGCCAGCGAACCCGATTCGACGGTGCGGCCCTGCCGGATGATGCTCACCCGGTCGCACAGCGTCTCCACCTCGCTGAGCAGGTGGGAGGAGAGCAGCACGGTACGGCCGCGGTCGCGTTCCTCGCCGACGCAGTCCTGGAACACCTCCTCCATCAAGGGGTCGAGGCCCGAGGTCGGCTCGTCCAGGACCAGCAGTTCCACGTCGGAGGCGAGGGCGGCGACGAGGGCGACCTTCTGCCGGTTGCCCTTGGAGTAGGTGCGACCCTTCTTCGTCGGGTCGAGCTCGAAGCGTTCGACGAGCCGGTCGCGTCGGTTCCGGTCGAGTCCGCCGCGCAGTCGCCCGAACAGGTCGATGACCTCGCCCCCGCTGAGGTTGCGCCACAGGGTCACGTCCCCGGGCACGTAGGCGAGCTTGCGGTGCAGGTCGACGGCGTCGCGCCACGGGTCGCCGCCGAGCACCCGGGTGCTGCCGCCGTCGGCCCGCAGGAGTCCGAGCAGGACCCGGATGGTGGTGGACTTCCCGGCGCCGTTGGGTCCGAGGAAGCCGTGCACCTCGCCCGTCTCCACGGTGAGGTCGAGTCCGTCCAGCGCCCTGGTGCGGCCGAAGGACTTGTGCAGCCCGGCCACGCTGATTGCCTTCGTCATGCTTCGGAACGTACGCTTCTTTCAGAAGTTTGTGAAGATAGGAAACCGTATAACCTCCTTACGGGTGCTGCGCGACACGGGGAGATGATCGGGGCATGGCGGAGAACGACCGGGGGGCCGAACGCGACGAGGCCAAGGTCAACCGCTTCGTCGAGCACTTCGCGGCGCAACTCGTCAGCGCGGGCATGCCGTCCATGCCGGCCCGGGTGTTCGCGGCGATCCTCTCCTCCGACCGGGGGTACATGACCTCTGCGGAACTGGGGGAGCAGCTACGGGTCAGCCCCGCCGCGGTGTCGGGCGCGGTGCGGTACCTGTCGCAGCAGCACATGGTGTCCCGCGAACGGGAACCCGGCTCGCGGCGCGAACGGTACGTGGTGCACGGCACCCAGTGGTTCCAGGCGCTCACCAACCGGGACGCGGTGCTGAAGCGGTGGGCCGAGGCGATGCGCGAAGGGGTCGCCAGCTTGGGGGCGGGGTCGCCGGCCGGGCGTCGACTGACCGAGACCTTGCTGTTCTTCGAGTTCCTGGAGTCGGAGTTGGCCGAGCTCATGACCCGGTGGGAGGCCCACCGGCGCTCACTGGAACTCTGACCCTGCGGGTCGGGGCGCCCTGCGGGTCGGCGCGCCTTGCGGTTGGGGCGTTCACCTGCGGTGGGCTGTTCCGTGGGGGTGCGGCGCGTTGTCCGGTGCGGGTGCGTCGTGGTTGCTCGCGCCGTTCCCCGCGCACCTTCGGGGGCGCGCCTATGGGAGGCGGGGCGCACCCTCTTGGGGGTTCACCTGAGGCGAGCTGTGCCCGTTGGTCAGATGCGGTCGACGGGGATGCCTGCGGCTTGTGCTTCGAGCACGGGGGCCGCGGTTCCGCCGCCCTTGCCCGACGGCGGCTCGCCGTCCCACACGGCCGCCAACCGGTCTGCACGTTGGAGCAGTTCGGAGTTGGCGGCGGCGGGTGCGTCGCCGACCACGCGCACGGAGTCGGGGCTGTCAGTGATAGGTCCGCTGATGGCCACGCGGACTACGGTAGGGCGTCGACCGCGCGGGACCAGGGGAACGACTTCGCGTCGCCCTGTTTCGGTGGGTGGGGGGTGTACCCGTCCGGTCCGACGAGGACCCGTACGCCTTGCGCGCGTAGCCGCTCCACCGAGGCGGTCACCGCGGGCTGCGCTCCCTGCGCCTGGTTGAAGTACGGCATCGCCACGACGGGCACGCCCAAGTGCACGCCCTCCGCGGGCAGGCCGATCGCCAGCGTGTCCGAGATCCCGGCGCCCCACTTGTTCAGCGTCGTGCACGACATCGGGGCGACCAGCATCGCCGCGGCCCTCGGTAGTGCGTCCGTCTGCCACGGCAGCTTGTACTGCGACCGCACCGGATGCCCGGTCAGTTCCTCCAATTCGCTCATCCGGGGAGCCCACCAGCCTGCCGCGGACGGCGTCAGCACCAGACAGACGTCCCAGCCCGCGCCTTGCGCGATCCGCACCCCCTCGTCCACGTACTGGGTCGGCCCGGCAGCGCACGCGATCAGATACAGAACCCGCTGACTGGTCATCCGCGCAGTCCACACGCTTTCGAGAGCTGCTGCAATGCCTCACCCGGCTGCGGATGCACGCTGATGAGGGTCTTGACCAGGTGTACGGTCGACGGGCGCCTGCGCACCTCTTCGGGGGCCAACGCATCAGCTTCGAGAAGCGATTGCACCGCTGCGTCCTTGCGCCGTGTCAGGAGTTGAGCGCGTGCCATCGAGAGGCGGTGTTGCGCACGCCGCTCCTTGGCGAGGTTGGCGATGAACGTGTCGTCCAGTCCGCTCGCCGCCTCAAGCGCTGACCATCCGTCCTCGAACCGCACCAGCACGTCGATCCGGTGAAGTCCCACGTTGGTGGGTCCGAACGCGGTCCAGTCGGCGTTGAGGTCGGACCCTTGCTGCTGGGCCACGTCGGCAGCGGCTTCGACGAGGTCGGTCGCGGACCGGATCGCGCGACTGGACTTCTCTTTTTCCCCTGATGCGGCGAGGGCGGCATTCAGGTAGAGCATTCCCAACGTCGACAGACCCACTGGGCCGCGGCCTCTGAGGTCACTCGCCAGTCGGGTGGCGGATGCGGTGGCGAAGGCAGCGGCGGCGGTTCCGCGTCCCTGACTCACCATGCTCTTCGCCACACGCCGGGACGCTGCGCCGATCGCGACCGGATCAGCAGACTGCTCAGCAGCGATGAGGGCTCGATCAGCGGCAATGGCTGCTTGGACCTTCGTGCTCTCTCCGTACTTGTGGAGGAAGGATGCGGTTAGTTGGTACACGCGTGAGAGAAGCCCTTGTGCCTCGCAGTTGCCGGATGGAGCTGCTGCAACCAAGCGGTGTGCCGACACGATGAGAGCTGGTAGGTGCTTGCCGAGCGACGCGTAGTGGCACGCCTGGAACGCCTCGCAGCAGTAGGCGAGCTGCCGTCGTAGTGCGGCAGTCGGCAGGCAGGCTCCTTCGCAGTCGCCAGCCCGGGCCAGCACGTCGTGTCGGTCCAGTACGTCCAGCACGGGGACCGCCTCAACGGGCACCGCGACGATGTCGCACTCTGCCCGCTGATCGTTCAACAGGCACTCCAGGGGCACCCGCAGTACTTCGGCTGCGCGGATCAGCACCGACAGACGAGGGTCCTGCTGGCGTTGTCCGCCTTCCAGGTCCTGTACCCAGCGTCTCGTCTGCCCCATCAGGTGCCCGAAGTCGGCTTGGGTGAAGCCGCGGCGATCGCGCCAGTATGCGATTCGGCGGCTGATGCCTTCTGCGTCCACGGCGTGCTCCCAGAGCAAGGCACGCACTTTGCGTGCATGCCTCCGTTCTACCGGGTCTTACGGTGCGTGCACTGCCGATTACCAGATGGGGTACGCCATGGACAGGATCGTCGCGCCTACCACCGACCCGCCGACTCCCTTGTTGACCGACCGCCTCACCGAGTGGGCGCGGTCCCGTGATGTGGGTGAGCGGGCGGCGGTCGCTGCGCTGATCCAGGAGGGTGACGTGCTGGCCCGCGGGGACGTCCGTGACCTGCTCGTGGTGGATTCGGGGAGGGTGGCGTCGTTGGACTGGCCGCGGTTCGAGGGTCAGTATCGTACGGCCCTCGTCCTCGACACCAGCGAGCGGGCGTTCTTGGACTTGGTGGTGGCGGTGGGGTTTCCGCGACTCGTGCCGCTCTGGCAGGTGGAGAACTTGGGTGAGCGGCGGCTTGCGATCGTGTTGCGTGCGTTGGCGGCGTTGGCCGGGGTGGACACGATTGCGGTGGGTACGCGGGCGTGGTGATGTTCTGCGTGCGGTGTCTGCTGCCGATTCGTGAGGGTCAGCAGTATGACGCGCAGGTGCGTCAGTCCCCGGTCGGCACCCTGTACCGGGCCTACGCCCACGTGGAGTGCCCTGCCCCTGGGCCTGCTCGGGTCGTTGTGTCGGTGGAGCGGGTCGCGGTCACGCGCCGGTACTTGGACCACGTCACGACCTGCGCCGACTGCACTTCCGGTCACCTTGGCTGCTCGGACGGTCGGGAGTTGCGTGCGGCGTGGAAGGCCACGGCCGGACCCGGACCTGACGCCGAGGCTCGGTAGCCGCGCCGTGAGCCCGCGTACCGAACAGGTGCTGTACGTCCTGACGCTCGCCGCGTTGCTCGGCGTCCTCGCGTACGGCATCACCACCCACCCCTGAACCACCCCTCGCCGGGTCACCTTCGTCAACCCTGCCCGTCACCCAAGGGACACCCATGCGCCGCACCCGCCTCCACTGCGCCCGCTGTCAACAACCCATCCGCCCCTGGCAGCGCCGTACCCACCTACTCAGCTACTCCGACTCCGGGCCCGGCACCACCCTCCACTTCCACCAGCACTGCATCCCGGCCACCACACCCTGTGCCCCCTGCCTGAAGGCCCGCATCTTCGGCCTGCCCGAACACACCTGCCACCTCTGGACCCCCACCAGCCCCGAGATCCACCAAGGCCGGCTACGACTCCGCCTGCACGACCGGCCCCAACTTTGCCCGTGCCCCTGCCGCACCCAGAACCATGCCCGACGGGGCACCAACCGCTAGGCAGACGCCATACTTTGACCCTGTGCAGAAGCGTCTCGACAGGGGGAGGATTCACAAGTGCAGCAGGCGAAACCCGTGCTCACCTTTTCAGTCGCTTTGGGTGATTGGTCGGATTCTGGACTTGTTAATGAAAACGGCCCTTCGGCCGGCTAACGTCGCAGGTCAGCTCCTCTGCTCCCCGCGCACGCGGGGATGGACCCAACAGCGGCAACGACGACGACGAAGACGACTCCTGCTCCCCGCGCACGCGGGGATGGACCTCGCCGCCACGTGCTCTCGGTCGGCTGCCTCCGCTGCTCCCCGCGCACGCGGGGATGGACCCCCGAACAGCACCGCGTCCGACGGCGGCAACAACTGCTCCCCGCGCACGCGGGGATGGACCCGTCACGACGCAGACCGACGACGGCGAGAGCGTCTGCTCCCCGCGCACGCGGGGATGGACCCCCGGTCGCACAGCAGCCACCCGCGCTCAACACCTGCTCCCCGCGCACGCGGGGATGGACCCATGCATGACCCCGGGCGCGACCGGGAGGAGAACTGCTCCCCGCGCACGCGGGGATGGACCCCGGGTGCTGTTGCCCGGGGTGTCGGTGCTGGCCTGCTCCCCGCGCCCGCGGGGATGGACCCGCCGAGTGCCGGGCCCTCGCCGAACACGTCGACTGCTCCCCGCGCACGCGGGGATGGACCCATCGCCTTCAACATCGCCCTGGGCAGGCTGGGCTGCTCCCCGCACCCGCGGGGATCCCATCCGCCAAGTCGCCGCACCGCGACGGCCCACCGAAAGAGCAACCCGGAACCCGAGCCCCAGGCACCCCCGAGCCCCAGGCACCCCGAACCGCAGGCACCCCCGAGCCCCACGGACCCCCACGCGCCCCGCCGACCCCTCACCCCCCAAGCCCCCCTCACCCCCCAGGCAACGTCAGACTCCACCCACCCGGCCGACAGCTCCAGGTCCGCCGCCGAACCGGGCCGGAGGCCACCGCGTCGACGTAGTACCGGAAGTCCGCCCCGGACACACTCACCACCCGCCCCCGAGCCCTCCGCACCCGCGCCCCCACCCCCGCATCGGCCCACCGCACCTCCACCTCGCACAGCCCGCCCTCACCCGGCGTCACCCCGACCGACTCGACGACCTCCCCGAGGTCCACCACGGTCCGCCCGTCCACCTCGACCCGCACCCGCCCCTGAACCCGACCTCGGTCCTGACCCCGACCGCGGGCCCGCGCCCCCGCGGCCCCCGTACCCCACGCGCCGGCGCCGCCGCCCCGCACCCGTGCCAGGAGGGCCCGCAGCGGTCCGCCGCCAGCCGCAACCGCGGGCGTCCCGTCGCCGCACGGAATGCGGAGCCCGCCGAGCACCACGCCGTCGCTGTCGTCCACCAGCAGGTCGAGCCGGCGCCCGGCCCCCTCCAGCACCGTGCGCGCCGCGCCGACCGCCTCGGTGGGCACGCCCAGCGACTTGGCGAGCGAGACCTCGTGCCCGATGGGGACGAGGGACAGCACGGTCGTGGCCAGCACCCGTTCCCGGTGCAGCAGGGTCACGGTCCGTAGCAGAGCGTGGTCGTCGCCGATCACGACGGGACGGCGATTGCCGCGTCTGGCCAGGGATCGGGCGAATTCTTCGGGGTTGTTCGGCAGGCACACTTTCAGGCCCGCACCCGCGCTGAGCACGTCTTTCGCGATCCGGACCGACTCCCCGTCGTGGTGCCGGGCGACCGGATCGACGAGGACCAGCAGCTGGTCGGAAACCGACACCTCGGTCCTGCCTCGCTTCCTCGGGTAGCATCTTTGTGCAAGAGCCCCTTGCGCTATTGCGCCAGGGGCTTCGTCTATTCCGGGGCACCGGTCCGACGGGTGTGCGGCCGACGAGGGTCGCCGGGGTGTGCGACACGTACGCCCCTGACCCTGGACATGCCCCGCCCGGAAGGGGTGTACGCCTGTGCCCGCACTTGTGCTGCTCGGTGCTCAGTGGGGTGATGAGGGCAAGGGGAAGGCCACCGACCTGCTCGGTGGCTCGGTGGACTACGTGGTGCGCTACCAGGGCGGCAACAACGCCGGCCACACGGTCGTCGTCGGCGACCAGAAGTATGCGCTCCACCTGCTCCCCTCCGGAATCCTCTCACCGGACTGTGTTCCCGTCATCGGCAACGGTGTCGTCGTGGACCCGTCGGTCCTGCTCTCCGAGCTGAGCGGCCTGAACGACCGCGGTGTCGACACGTCCAAGCTGCTGCTCAGCGGAAACGCACACATCATCACGCCGTACAGCGTCACCGTCGACAAGGTCACGGAACGTTTCCTCGGCAAGCGCAAGATCGGCACGACCGGACGCGGTATCGGCCCGACGTACGCGGACAAGATCAACCGCGTGGGCATCCGGGTCCAGGACCTGTACGACGAGTCGATCCTCACCCAGAAGGTGGAGGCGTCGCTCGACTTCAAGAACCAGGTGCTCGCGAAGCTGTACAACCGCCGCGCGATCGCCGTCAGTCAGGTCGTGGAGGAGCTGCTCGGCTACGCGGAGCAGATCAAGGGCTACGTCGCCGACACCACGCTGATCCTGAACCAGGCGCTGGACGAGGACAAGGTCGTCCTGTTCGAGGGCGGCCAGGGCACCCTCCTGGACATCGACCACGGCACGTACCCCTTCGTGACCTCGTCCAACCCGACCGCGGGCGGCGCCTGCACGGGTTCCGGTGTGGGTCCGACCCGGATCAGCCGGGTGATCGGCATCCTGAAGGCGTACACCACCCGGGTCGGCGCCGGCCCGTTCCCGACCGAGCTGTTCGACGCGGACGGCGAGGCGCTGCGGCGCATCGGCGGCGAGCGCGGCGTGACCACCGGCCGGGACCGTCGCTGCGGCTGGTTCGACGCGCCGATCGCGCGTTACGCGACCCGGGTCAACGGTCTGACGGACTTCTTCCTCACCAAGCTGGACGTGCTCACCGGCTGGGAGCAGATCCCGGTCTGCGTCGCGTACGAGATCGACGGCAAGCGCGTCGAGGAGCTGCCGTACTCGCAGACGGACTTCCACCACGCGAAGCCGATCTACGAGAACCTGCCCGGTTGGACCGAGGACATCACCGAGGCCAAGACGTTCGCGGACCTGCCGAAGAACGCGCAGGCGTACGTCAAGGCGCTGGAGGAGATGTCGGGCGCTCCGATCTCCGCGATCGGCGTCGGCCCGGGCCGGACCCAGACGATCGAGGTCAACTCGTTCCTCTGAGCACGGCCGAGTAGCTGAGCACGGCCGAGCGGCCGTGTAGCTGACGCGCCCCGTGATCGGTCACTGATCGATCATGGGGCGTGTTGCGTTTTCCGGAATAGGCTGGACCGTGCAAGGGGGGCAGCGTTCCAACGGTTCTACGGCCGTTTGCCGAGGTGAGAGCGATGCGTGTGATGCTCCGGGCCACTTTGGACACCGAGAAGACCAACGAGCTCCGGCGCAACGGGAAGCTGTCCGAGATGATCCAGCAGACGATGGACGAGCTGAAGCCCGAGGCGGCGTACTTCCTGCCGATGGGCGGCCGGCGGACCTGTCTGATGGTCCTGGACATGGCGGACAGCTCCGACCTGGTGCCGTTGGGGGAGCCGTTCCTGACGGACCTGGGCGCGGAGGTGGAGGTCCTGCCGATCATGAACGCCGAGGACCTCCAGCGCGGCCTGGGCAAGCTCCACTGACCCCGCTCCGCCCCGCCTCACCCCACCGCATCCGTCCGCGTGTCAGTCGCCGTCCGCAGGCGCGTCCCGGGAGGCACCGTCCGCGGGCGCGTCCCGGGCGATCCGGTCCAGTGCCGCGGACAGCCGCTCCACGGCCCGGACGGTCGCGGCGAACTCCTCGTCCCCGAGCTCGGCGGCCAGCCGCTGCGCGAGCCGCGCGTGCCCGGGGCCGATGAGGGCGACCGCCGCACGTCCCGCCGCGGTGGGCCGCAGCAGCTTGGCGCGCCGGTGGGCCGGGTTGGGCACGTACTCGGCGAGCCCCTGACCGGCGAGCACGTCGGCGACCCGCTGCACGCTCTGCCGGGTGATGCCCATGGCCCGGGCGATGCCTGCGACCGGCAACGGTTCGTGCAGCACCGCGCCCAGCACCTGCCAGCGGGCCGCCGACAGCCCGGCCGGGGCGGCCAGCTCGTCGGAGACGGCGAGGAACTGGCCGTTCAGCCGGAAGACGCCGAGTGCGGTGGCGCTGAGCAGGTTCCGCCGCTCCCGAGTGGTCAGGCCATCCTCCCCGGTGGCCCGGGCCGCCCCGCCCTCGCGCTCACTCATCGCCGTCAGCCGCGTTGAGCTGCGCGTACGCGGCCGGGTCCGAGTGGTGGAACAGCCGGTACCAGGCGTCCAACAGCTCGCCCTCGAAGACGCCCAGCAGGCCCAGCACCTCACGGGCGAAGGCGACCGGCTCGGTGGGCCCGGCGGTGATCAGTCCGCGGTCGGTGACGGCGTCCCGCTCCACGTACCGGGCGGCGCCCCCGTAACCGGTGGCCGCCAGGTAGGGCGCCGCGGCGCTGGTGTGTTCGCGGTCGTCGAGGAGGCCCGCGCGGGCGAGCCCGGCGGTGGCGCCGCAGATCGCGGCGACCGGCACCCCGGCGTCGAGGAAGGCGCGGGCCGCCCCGGCGAAGGGGGCGAGTTCGTCGCCGGTGTCCCAAAGGTCGGCGCCCGGGAGGATCAGCAGCGCGGCGTCCGCGGGGTCCAGTTCGTCGAGCACGAGATCGGGCTGCACGCGGAGGCCGCCGATGCTGGTGACCGCGGAGCGGGTGGCGCCGACGGTACGGACCTCGTAGCCGCCGCGGGCGAGGAACGCGGTGGCGTGCCCGGTCTCCCAGTCGGCGAACGTGTCGTAGACGGCGAGGTGCACGGGCTGGCGGGGGGTGGTCTGCGGACCGGTCATGACGACCTCCAGTTCGGACCGCGCACGATGCGCTGCATGTGAGCATGCTGTCATTGCGACAGCATGCTGTCAATTAAGCTCCAGCCGCCACCCACCCACGATCACGTGCCCACCCGCCCGCGAAGACACGCCCGCTCGCCCCCGATCACGCGCCCGCTCGCCCCCGACCGCGCGACCACTGGACGAACTGTCCGTCCGACGCCCCGAGACCTGTACAAGGCGCCGATACCGTCCCCCGCGCCCCGCCGCCTACGCTCCGGCCATGACCCCTCAGACCCCTCAGACGTCTCAGACACCCGGCACCCCCGGGGCCCCGCAGCCCGACCCCGCGAAGGGCGCCGCCGTGAAGGCCGCCGACCGCGCGCACGTGTTCCACTCCTGGTCGGCGCAGGAACTCATCGACCCGCTCGCCGTCGCGGGCGCCCGGGGTGCGCACTTCTGGGACTACGAGGGCAACCGCTACCTCGACTTCACCAGCGGACTCGTCTTCACCAACATCGGCTACCAGCACCCCCGGGTGGTCGCCGCGATCCAGGAGCAGGCCGCCCGGCTCACCACCTTCGCCCCCGCCTTCGCCGTCGAGGCCCGCTCCGAGGCGGCCCGCCTCATCGCCGAGCGCACCCCCGGCGACCTGGACCGGATCTTCTTCACCAACGGCGGCGCCGAAGCCGTCGAGAACGCCGTCCGGATGGCCCGGCTGCACACCGGGCGCCCCAAGGTGCTCTCCGCGTACCGCTCCTACCACGGGGCCACCGCCGCGGCGATCAACCTCACCGGCGACCCGCGCCGTTGGCCCTCCGACAACGGTTCCGCCGGTGTCGTCCGCTTCTGGGCGCCCTTCCTCTACCGCTCCCCGTTCCACTCCGAGACCGAGGAGCAGGAGCGCGACCGCGCCCTCGCGCACCTCGCCGACACCCTCGCCTTCGAGGGCCCGGGCACCATCGCCGCGATCGTCCTGGAGACGATCCCCGGCACCGCCGGCATCATGACCCCGCCGCCCGGCTACCTCGCCGGCGTGCGCGCCCTGTGCGACGAGTACGGGATCGTGCTCGTCCTCGACGAGGTCATGGCCGGCTTCGGCCGCACCGGGAAGTGGTTCGCCGCCGAACACTTCGACGTCGTGCCCGACCTGCTGACCTTCGCCAAGGGCGTCAACTCCGGTTACGTCCCCCTCGGCGGCGTCGCCATCTCGCCCGAGATCGCCGACACCTTCGCCCGCCGCCCCTACCCCGGCGGCCTCACCTACTCCGGCCACCCGCTGGCCTGCGCGGCGGCCGTCGCCACCATCGAGGTCATGGAGGACGAGGACGTCGTCGGCAGCGCCGCCCGACTCGGCCGCGAGTTGCTCGGCCCCGGACTCGCCGACCTCGCCGCCCGCCACCCCTGCGTCGGCGAAGTGCGCGGCACCGGCGCCTTCTGGGCCCTCGAACTGGTCCGGGACCGCGCCACCCGCGAACCGCTCGTCCCGTACAACGCGACGGGCGAGGCGAACGCCCCCATGGCCGCGTTCGGCGCCGCCGCCAAACGCCACGGACTGTGGCCGTTCATCAACATGAACCGCACCCATGTCGTCCCGCCCTGCAACCTCACCGACGAGGAGGCCGCCGAGGGGCTCGCCGCGCTGGACGCCGCGCTGACGGTGGCCGACGAGCACACGACGTGACGCCCGGCTGAGCACCCGGCGGGTGTGCCACGACAGCGAACTTCGGCCGATCGCCGTTGACGTGGAAGCAGAAGGGCCAAACTGTTCCCCGGCGCGGCCGATGTCCCTACGATCGGGGCCTGCCGACGCTCAGGAAGGGGCGCGATGCAGGCTGCGGAGTTATCCGGTCGGGCAATGCACGTACTGACCGGAGGGGTGTCGGCCTCGCCGGAGCTGACCGGGGCGGTGCGCGAACTGGTCTGGGGTCAACTCGGGAGGAGCGCTCTGGGGGCCTCGGCACTGGCCCGCCTCCACGAGCAGCCCGGCGAGGGGTCAGCGAGCATCGTCGGCTCCGTGCTCACCGATGAATTGCGGGCTGATCCGCGGTTCGCCGAACGGCTGCGCAACGCCCTGGAGCCGCTCTCCAACTCCCCGGCGCACGAAGCCTCCCAGAGCATCCCCACAGCTCCGCCGCCTCCGGTCCTCCCACCCCGGCCGACCGCATCCGTACCTCCGGCCGCTCCCGAGCCGGTCGAGGTGTGGAAGGCATGGCTCTTGGGGGTCCCGCAGTTCCTCCTGGCCTACGTCGTCCTCTCCGTCACTTCGCGACTGTTCTGGTCGCCCGCACTGCAAATCGTCATCGTCGTCGCCTCCACCGGACTGACCGCGTACGGAGTCCGGCTCGTGTACCGCCTCCTGCGCCGGGCGCGCAGCACGTCACTCGTCGTCGCGATGGTGCTCAACGTGCTCGTGCTGCTCATGTGGGTTCGAGGACTGCTGGGCCTCATAGGGGCGTAGGTCGCCCCGAGACGCCTCGTACGGGCCGTCTCACCGCCCTGCCGCGCACCGTTTCGGGTACGACGTCTCCCCGGGGCCACCGTCGATGACGGTCGATCCGGGTTCCCGGTCACCGGACAGAGGGTTCCCCGGGAGCCCGGGGAACCCTCTGTCCGGTGACCGCGTAGGGTTACCTCCGCTCGTCAGAGCGATTTCGCACCCGTCACGCGGGGGAGGGACGCGCACATGTCCGGCACGGGAACCGGTAGCAGCGACGGTACGAGAGGTCACGGCACCGGGACGAACGCCGCCGTGACCAGGAGCACGCTGCGCCAACAGATCGCTGACGCCCTGAGGGACGAGGTCCTCGCGGGCCGCCTCCAACCGGGGCAGGAGTTCACCGTCAAGGAGATCGCCGAGCAGTACGGGGTGTCCGCGACCCCGGTGCGCGAAGCACTCGTCGACCTGTCCGCGCAAGGGCTCCTCGACGCCGTGCAGCACCGCGGCTTCCAGGTCCACGAGTACTCGTTCGCGGACTTCCGCGGCATGGTCGAGGCCCGTGCCCTCGTCACCGACGCCCTCTTCCGCGGGCTGACCGGCGCCGCCTGGAGCGCGGAGGTCGAGGAAGCGCTGTGCGGGGTGCGCCGCCGCGGCGAGGAGGCCGGGCGGGCCGCGCTCGCCGGCGACCTCAACGTCCTCATCGGCTACGACCTGAGGTTCTGGCGCGAACTCGGCGCCATCTTCGGCAACCCCTACCTCACCGACTTCCTGCACCGGCTGCGCGTGCAGTCCTGGAGTTGTGCCGTGCCGCTGCTGCGCCGCGAGGGGGAGTTGGCGGGCAAGCTGTGGGCCGCGCACACCGACCTGGTGGACGCGCTGGCCGGCCGGGACCAGGCGGCCTCCCGTGCGCTCTTCGCCGCGTACAACGCCCATGCGCTGGAGCTGATCGAGTCGCTGGCCGCCGGGCCGCCGCCGTCCTCCTGAGCACCGGCCCCTACCGACCGGGAGCCGGAACGGCCCGTGCGCACTACCCTTCCGATGACCAGGGTGCGCACCGCACGGTGCGTCCCGAGCCGCCCTGTCCGCCGGATAATGCAAGGAGAGCCCACCCTTGGCCTGTGACCTCTGGCTGGTCCCGCTCGTCGACGTGCTCTGCCACAGTCCCGACAACCCCTTCGCCGAGGAACTCGCGCTCTACGACCGGACACTGGCCGAGGCGGGGCTCCCCCCGGTACCGGTGTACGCGTACATGCCGGGGTTGTCCGGGGACGTCGCCCCCGTCGCCGGGTTCGACTACGACGCCCTGCACTTCCTGCGCCGGGCCTACCTGCTCCAACTGTGCGGGCTGGCGGTGACCCCCGTGGACGCGCTGGGGGGCGACTACGAACAACTCCTGGAGATGTTCGAGGCGACCGCCCAGCAGTCGCACCTCGTCTGGCACTACGACCACGCCGGCGCCTACGTCCCGCTGGACTTCCCGCAGCCGCTGTCCAACGACGAACTCCTGGCCGGCGGCGGACCGTTGGGCTCCGCCCAGGGACTGTTGCGGGACCTGGAGTACGTGGCCCCGGCCATCGGCATCGACCCGCGCAACCCGCCCCTGGCCCCGCTGCCCCCGGCCGGCCCCACCGCGCTGGAGGAGCCCGCCGCCCCGGCGCCCCTCGACGACAACCCCTTCGCCCGGGAACGCCACGTGTGGCTCGGCCTGCACGCCGCGGCCACCCGTAGCCTCGCGCAGGGCTCGATGATCATCTTCAGCTAGCGGATGTCGTGGTCCGGGTGTTCCCGGTCGTACCGGCCCCGGGCCTCGGCAATGACCCCGCGATGGGTGAGCGACCAGTCGGCGAGCGCCTTGACCAGGTGGGTCAGGCTCGCCCCGGTATCCGTCAGTCGGTAGTCGACCTGCGCCGGGACGGTCGCGTGCACGGTGCGGACGACCAGCCCGTCCCGCTCCAGCCGCCGCACCGTCAGGGTGAGCATCCGCTGGGAGATGCCGTCGATCGCCCGCTGGAGCTCCCTGAACCGGCGTACGCCCTGGGCGAGTTCGACGACCACCAGGACCGACCACTTGTCGCCGACGCGGTCCAGTACGTCGCGGATGCCGCAGTCCTGGTGTTCCTCGCGTCCGCAGGGTTCCAGGGGCGCGGTGGTTACTCCGGTGTGCGTGGGTGACATCGAACTGCCTCCTTGTGGGCGGTGGACGGGCGCAGCAGGATCGACCGCAGTTACCGAAGAGAACCACGACGGAGGGCTGCGCGCACATGATTCTGGTGACCGGGGCGAACGGGAACCTGGGCTCGGCGGTACTGGCCTCGCTGGAGCAGCGCGGTGCGACCGCCGCGGGGGGCAGTCGCACCCCGGGGGCGGGGATGCGGCGCCTCGACTTCGACGACCCCGCCGGTCTCGACCTCGTCGGGGTGGACACGCTGGTCCTGGTCTCCGCCGGGTACGCGGAGGACGACCGGGTCGTACGGAGGCACCGGGCCGTCCTGGACGCCGCGGTGCGCGACGGGGTGCGGCACGTCGTCTACACGAGCCTGACCGGTGCGGGCGATCACCTCGGCTTCGCGTTGGCCCACCGGGTGACCGAGCGCCTGCTGCGGGCCAGCGGTTTGTCGTGGACCGTGCTGCGCAACGGGCTGTACGCCGAGCTGTTCGGTGCGTTGCTGACGTGGTCCGCGGACGGGGCGCTGAACTCGCCCTTCGGAGACGGGGCGTTGGCCGCGGTCGTCCGCGGGGACCTTGCAGAGGCGGCGGCGGTCGTTGCGGCGGCGCCCGGGTCGCACGTGGGGCGCACCTACGAGCTCGTCGGGGCGCCCGTTACCGCTGCGGAGGTTGCTGCGCGGCTTCGGGTGCCCCTCCGGGACGTCGACCTGGCGGCGTACCGGGGTGGGCTCCTCTCCGCGGAGGGGCTGTTGGCGTTCCAGCCGCCGATGCTGGTGTCTTTGGCGACGGCCATCCGGCATGGGTTCCTCGCGGATACGGCGCCGGACCTCGCGTCCCTCCTCGCCCGCGCCCCCCACAACCCCCTCCCCGCGGTGGTCGCAGCGGTCCCCCTTCCGGCTGCGCCGCGCTGAAGGTACGCCCCGCCCGGGGTGCGCTGCGGCGTCGCGCAGTTCCCCGCGCCCCTAAAGGGGCCCGTTCCGCTCGGGGTGCGCTGTCCCGCCCGGGTCCGCTGCGGGATTGCGCAGTTCCCCGCGCCCCTGACGGGGGCTTCGACCGATTCGATCCACAGGGCGCCCCGACAGGGGCGCGGGGAACTGCGCGAACCGGAGTCGCACGGCACGGGACAGCGCACGCCGAGCGGGTCGCACCGGATCAGGGGCGCGGGGAACTGCGCAAAACCACAGCGCACCCGCACCGAGCAGCGCACCCCGAGCGGGCCGCACCGGAAGGGGTCGCGGGGAACCGCGCGGGACCAAGCCTCAGCGGGGCTCCGGCGGCCGCTGCCGAGGCATGTTGGGCCGCGCCCCAGCAGACGGATGCGCGAGAGCAACCCTCTGCACGGGGGCGTCCCCCCGGACGCCCCCACCCGCGGAACCCACCTGGAGCCCCAACGGCGCAGGCCCCCCACGAAACTCCACCATCCAGTCCGCGGTCTCGACCCGCACCAGCTCCAACACGTCGTCGGAGAAGCGCCGCAACACCCCCAGGCACCGCTCGACCGCCTCCGAGGCGGTCCCCTCCGCCGGCCCGAGCACCTCCCGCACGCACTCGGACGCCCAGTCGAACTGGAGCACCTGGAGCCTGCGCTGCACCGCCTGCGCGGTGGCCACGTCCCGCATCCACCCGGAGGTCAGCCCGAAGAACCGGTCGCACCCGACGCACGCGACGGAGAGCAGCAGCGCCAGGTACCCCCACCGGGCGACCGGGCCCCCCGTCCCCGCGGGGTCGGCCAACGGCAGCACCACGCCGATCAGCGCCAGCGCAGCCGCCCCGCCCCGCAGCGCCCGCGCACAGCGCCGTTTCCACACCCGGTCCGCGAGGTACCACTCGGCCATGTCGAGGGCCCCGCGCTCCACCCACTGGTACAGCTCGTCGAGCCGGTCCGCGGGGTCGCCCCAGTCCCCGTGCGGAAGCCGCCGTCCCACCAGATCGCCCGGCCGCAGGCCCCTGCCCCCGCCGCGGTCGTCCGGGGTGTTCCCCTCGGACGTCCCCTCGGGCTGCATCTCCGGCTGGCTCACCCGGCACTCCCCTTGTTCCCTCGTCCGTCGCGGTTCCTGCCCGTGTGCGCGCGTTCCCGGGCCCACGCGTCCCGTGCTCGGGTGTCCGCGGGTCGCCCGCGTGTTCGTACCGGCCGTCGGCGGTGCCCGGCCACCCTCGGACGTCACGTGTGCGCGAGGTGACCGTACGTGACGCGGGTGGGGTGCCCCGCGCACCCGGTCGGCCCCCTGCCTACCGCCCCAAGGGTGGTTTACGGGCACCTGTTCACGGGATACGCGCTTCGGCGAGCCGCCCGGTCGGATATGGGCGGGGCGGCCGTGTCACCCGAAAGAGTGCTGGGGCGAGTGGCCCCCGGAGCACGTAGGCTCGTGCCAGGCGGGCGAAACCGCCCGATCGTCGTACCGTCGTCCGCCGACGCACCAGGTGTCGGCAACAGGAGCTGATCGTGATTCCCGGTGGTGGCCAGCCCAACATGCAGCAGCTGCTCCAGCAGGCCCAGAAGATGCAGCAGGACCTCGCCCGGGCCCAGGAGGAACTGGGGCGGACCGAGGTCGAGGGGCAGGCGGGCGGCGGCCTCGTCCGGGCCACGGTGAACGGTTCCGGGGAGTTGCGCGGCCTCGTCATCGACCCCAAGGCCGTCGACCCGGACGACACGGAGACCCTCGCCGACCTGGTGGTCGCGGCGGTCCAGGCCGCGGGCGAGAACGCCCAGCGGCTCCAGCAGGAGAAGCTCGGCCCGTTGGCCCAGGGCCTCGGCGGCGGGGGCATCCCCGGCCTGCCCTTCTAGGACGCGAGGAGGCCCGGAGCTTCTGCGGCGGCCCGCGGACAACTACGGTGATGACCGAAGGAACGCGGGCCGCGCCCGGCTCGCGTTCACCACCGACCGCACGGCCCCGGACGGGACCGGCACGTGGGAAAGGCTGATCCGTTGTACGAAGGCGTGGTCCAGGACCTCATCGACGAGTTGGGCAGGCTGCCCGGCGTCGGTCCCAAGAGCGCGCAGCGGATCGCCTTCCACATCCTCCAGGCGGAGCCGACGGACGTCCGTCGGCTGGCGCAGGCACTGATGGAAGTGAAGGCGAAGGTTCGTTTCTGCTCCGTCTGCGGCAATGTGGCGCAGGAGGAGCAGTGCGGCATCTGCCGTGATCCCCGCCGGGACCTGTCCGTGATCTGCGTGGTCGAGGAACCCAAGGACGTCGTGGCGATCGAGCGGACCCGGGAGTTCCGGGGCCGCTACCACGTCCTGGGCGGCGCGATCAGCCCGATCGAGGGCGTCGGCCCCGACGACCTGCGCATCCGGGAGCTGCTGGCCCGCCTCGCGGACGGTTCGGTCACCGAGTTGATCCTGGCGACCGATCCCAACCTGGAGGGCGAGGCCACGGCCACGTACCTCGCGCGCATGATCAAACCCATGGGGCTACGGGTCACCCGGCTGGCGAGTGGCCTTCCCGTGGGCGGAGACCTGGAATATGCGGACGAGGTGACTCTGGGCCGCGCCTTTGAGGGGAGACGACTCCTAGATGTCTGATGTGACGTTGCACTCGACGACCCAGGACCCGGATGACTTCGCGGTCCAGATCTCCGACCAGATCGCGAGCTTCCTGGTCGCGGTCACCGAGGTCGCGAAGGGTGACGAGCCGGACTCGGCGGTGCCGTTCCTGCTCCTGGAGGTCTCCCAGCTGCTCCTGGCCGGGGGACGGCTCGGGGCGCACGAGGACATCGTCCCCGACGAGCGGTACGAGCCGGACCTCGGCCCGGAGCCGGACGTGGACGAGCTGCGGCAGCGGCTCGCGGTGCTGCTTGAGCCGATCGACGTCTACTCGGAGGTCTTCGACCCGTACGAGCCGCGCAAGGCGCCGGTGCCGTGCCGGATCTCCGACGACCTCGCGGACGTCATGGCGGACCTGCGGCACGGCATGGCCCACTACCGGGCGGGGCGCACCACCGAGGCGCTGTGGTGGTGGCAGTTCTCGTACTTCTCCAACTGGGGATCGACCGCGTCCGGTGCGCTGCGGGCGCTCCAGTCGTTGGTGGCCCATGTGCGGCTGGGACAGCCGCTCCAGGAGTTGGACGGGCTCGACACGGACCAGGACCTCGGTGACGAGGTGCTCGCCGAGGAGGCGGGGCGCGTCATGACGGAGGAGATCGCGCACCCGCTGGGGCTGCGCAGCCCCAGCTGAGCCGCTGCGGGTGACGGGCGGTGCGCTGCGGGTGACCGGCGGTGCGGACGGGTCGGTGCGGGGTGTGAGGCGCCCCACTTTGCGCGTGCAGGGGGAGCCGGCTGGGCAGGTGACGTGCTGATCACCCTGTGGTCTCCGCGTCTCAGGATGCGATCCGACTCGGGTGATTCACCCCCGCTAGTTAAACTGTCCTGCACCCCCCAACTGACCGATCCGGTCGCCACCAGGCGGACCCACCGGACCGAGCGAGGAGCGTACGCAAGTGGGCCTTGTCGTGCAGAAGTACGGAGGCTCCTCCGTAGCCGATGCCGAGGGCATCAAGCGCGTCGCCAAGCGGATCGTCGAGGCCAAGCAGAGCGGCAACCAGGTGGTTGTCGTGGTCTCCGCGATGGGCGACACGACGGACGAGCTGATCGATCTCGCGGAGCAGGTGTCGCCGATGCCCGCCGGGCGTGAGTTCGACATGCTGCTGACCGCCGGGGAGCGCATCTCCATGGCGCTCCTGGCGATGGCGATCAAGAACCTGGGTCACGAGGCCCAGTCGTTCACCGGGAGCCAGGCCGGCGTCATCACCGACTCCGTCCACAACAAGGCCCGCATCATCGATGTCACCCCGGGCCGCATCCGGACGGCGCTGGACGAGGGCAACATCGCCATCGTCGCCGGTTTCCAGGGCGTCTCGGCGGACAAGAAGGACATCACCACGCTCGGTCGGGGCGGTTCGGACACCACGGCCGTGGCCCTCGCCGCGGCCCTGGAGGCCGAGGTCTGCGAGATCTACACGGACGTGGACGGTGTCTTCACCGCCGACCCGCGCGTCGTGAAGAAGGCCCGCAAGATCGACTCGATCTCCTTCGAGGACATGCTGGAGCTGGCCAGCTCGGGCTCGAAGGTGTTGCTCCACCGCTGTGTGGAGTACGCCCGCCGTTACAACATCCCGATCCACGTCCGTTCGTCCTTCTCCGGACTCCAGGGCACCTGGGTCAGCAACAACGAACCACACCCTGGCAAGGGGGAGCGCAACGTGGAGCAGGCCATCATCTCCGGTGTCGCCCATGACACCTCAGAGGCGAAGATCACCGTCGTCGGGGTGCCCGACAAGCCGGGCGAGGCGGCCGCGATCTTCCGTGCCGTCGCCGACGCCGAGATCAACATCGACATGATCGTGCAGAACGTGTCGGCCGCGTCCACCGGTCTGACGGACATCTCCTTCACCCTCCCGATGGCGGAGGGCCGCAAGGCGATCGACGCCCTGGAGTCCACCAAGGCGGGCGTCGGCTTCGACTCCCTGCGCTATGACGACCAGGTCGCGAAGATCTCCCTGGTCGGCGCCGGGATGAAGACCAACCCGGGGGTCACGGCCGCGTTCTTCGAGGCGCTGAGCGACGCCGGGGTGAACATCGAGCTGATCTCGACCTCCGAGATCCGCATCTCGGTGGTCACCCGCGCCGATGACGTCAAGGAGGCCGTCCGGGCCGTGCACACCGCCTTCGGCCTCGACTCCGACTCGGACGAAGCGGTCGTCTACGGGGGCACCGGGCGATGACCGGCCGTCCGACGCTCGCGGTCGTGGGGGCGACCGGGATCGTCGGCTCGGTCATGCTCCAGATCCTGTCCCAACACGCGGACATCTGGGGCGAGATCCGTCTGATCGCCTCACCGCGCTCGGCCGGCCGCAAGCTGGCCGTGCGCGGCGAGGAGGTCGAGGTGGTGGCGCTCACCGAGGAGGCCCTCGACGGGGTGGACGTCGCGGTGTTCGACGTGCCCGACGAGGTCGCCGCCCGCTGGGCGCCGATCGCCGCTGCCAAGGGCGCGGTGGTCGTCGACAACTCGGCGGCCTTCCGCATGGACCCGGACGTCCCGCTGGTCGTCCCCGAGGTCAACCCGCACGCCGTGCGGGTCCGTCCGCGCGCCATCGTGGCCACCCCCAACTGCACCACCCTGTCGATGATCGTCGCGATCGGTGCGCTGCACGCCGAGTTCGGCCTGCGCGAGCTGATCGTCTCCGCCTACCAGGCGGCCAGCGGCGCGGGCCGTGCGGGCGTCGAGACGCTGCGCGAGCAGATCGCCCTGGTCGCCGGCACCGAACTGGGCACGGCACCCGGCGACGTCCGCCGCGCGGTCGGGGACCGCACCGGACCGTTCCCCGAGCCGGTCGCGCTGAACGTCGTCCCGTGGGCCGGTTCGCTACGGGACGGGGGCTGGTCCTCGGAGGAGATGAAGGTGCGGGAGGAGTCCCGCAAGATCCTCGACCTGCCGCAGCTCAAGGTCACCGCGACCTGCGTGCGGGTTCCGGTGGTCACCACGCACGCCCTGACGGTGCACGCCCGCTTCGAGGACGAGGTCACCGTGGACCGGGCCCGGGAGATCCTGGCGACCGCGCCGGGCGTCGTCCTCTTCGACGACCCCGGAGCCGGCGAGTTCCCGACGCCCGTCGACGTCGTCGGCACGGACCCCACCTGGGTCGGACGCGTCCGCCGCAACCTCGACGACCCGGCCGCCCTGGAGCTCTTCGTCTGCGGGGACAACCTGCGCAAGGGCGCCGCGCTCAACACCGTCCAGATCGCGGAGCTCATCGCCCAGGGGTGAGCGGGCCCTGCCGGCGTGACGGGGGGACCGCGTCCTGCGGCTCCGCGTGCTTCACACGCCGGTCACGAACGCGGCGGAAGCGGTGCCGAGCCCATGGCGTCCGACACCACGGCGTCGGTCGCCGTGCCGTTCGAGGCGAGGTCGAAGTGATTCAGCACCACTGAACGGGAGAGTGGCCCGCCGTCCCCGGACCGGGCTGGGGACGGCGGGTCCCGCGCTTGGGGTGCCGCGGTCAGAGCCGGTCGAAGGCTCCGTGGGCCGCGCTGGTGAGGAAGCTGGCGAACGCTTCGGGGGCCATCAGGAGGACGGGGCCCGTCGGGTTCTTCGAGTCGCGTACGGCGACACCCCCGTGGCGGCGGATGTCGGCGACCTCAACGCACTGGCCTTGGCTGCTGCCGCTGTAGGACGACTTCTTCCAGATGGGCCCCTCGACCTCTGGCGCCATCAGGAATTCCCCTTTGCTCACGGTCACTTGCGCACTCCTTCCAGATACTCGGCAATCAGTTCCCGTGACTCGTCCACGGGAAGAGCGATGGACTCGATGGCGTCGAACTCAGCTTCTAGGAAGGCGACTGTTTCTGCCATGTCAGAGCCGGTCGAAGGCTCCGTGGGCCGCGCTGGTGAGGAAGCTGGCGAACGCTTCGGGGGCCATCAGGAGGACGGGGCCCGTCGGGTTCTTCGAGTCGCGTACGGCGACACCCCCATGGCTGCGGATGTCGGCGACCTCAACGCACTGCCCCTGGCTACCTCCGCTGAAAGACGACTTCCGCCAGACGGCACCTTCGAGGGTGACGGTGAGTGCCCGTGTGTTCATGGTGGTCACGTATGTACTCCTTTCAGATACTCGTTGAGACGATCCTGAGACTTGGCCACGGGAAGGACGATGGAGCCGTGGACGTTGAACCTGGCTTCCAGGAGCTGGATTTGCTGCGCCTTCCGTATGACTTCCCCCATCGGCACGAGAGAAAGCCACATCCTGATCGGTCGTTGAGTCCGGCTGAGGTTACGCGCCAGGCTCTGACGCGAACCGTGCGAAGGCGGTGAACTGGGCGGTGGTGAAGGTCAGCGCGACGGATTCGGGGTTCTTCGAGTCCCGGACATGAACTGCGCTGGCCGTTTCGGCGATCTCCAGGCACTGGCCTTGGTCGCCGCCGCTGTACGACGACTTTCGCCATGTCAGGCCGGTCTTCTCATCGCGGTAGCTGTATCGGGGCATCAGAACTTTTCCTCCAAGCGGGCGTTGATGAGTTCCCGCGACTCCTTCACGGAGAGTGCGAGGTCTGCGATCTTGTCGAACACGATCGAGAGGGCACTCACGTCGGTGGGCGATTCCAGGAAATTGCCGCCCAGGGAGTTATCGATGGAGATCACCGTGGGCCAGGGGTGCTGGAAGCTCATGATGGTCATGGCCTGGTTCGCTGCTGTGTAGGCGGGTGCGGTGGTCGGGACGATTTGGATGGTGATGTTGGACCGCTCTGTGTCGTCGAGCAACTTGCGAAGCTGCTCCCTCATCACTCCCGGCGCATTGGGGAAGCGGTGCAGGAGGGCCGACTCGGAGATCAGCGCGTGGAGGCGGGCCGGATTCCCGGGCCGGTAAAGAACTTGCTGACGTGCCATGCGGATGGCACTCAGCATGTCGGCCTTATCGCGGTTGTCTGGGTGAAGCGGGCTGTTGACGATCTCCCGAACGTACCCAGGCGCTTGGAGCAGGCCCGGAATGATCGCCGGGTGCTGCATCCGGATTTCCATCGACTTCGATTCGAGAGTGATGAACTCAAGTAGCGCGTCGGAGATGTGCCCCATGTAGGAGGCCCACCAACCCGAGCGCAGAGGCTCGTTGGAGGCTGCGGCCATCTCGCGCACCGCCTCCTCGTCGTCATGGATGCCGTACATCTCAAGCATGTTGCGGATGTCGTCAGCGGTGACGCGGTAGACGCCGCGCTCGATGCGTCCTTGCCGCGTGGAGTCCCAGCCAAGTCGCTTGGCGGCAACGCCTGGTTGGAGACCCGCCGCTTCACGGTAATCGCGCAGCAGGCTACCAACGCGACGCCTCAAGACCGGTGGAGGGAGCTTCTTTTGCGTCATGAGGAGCATTCTGACAGTCGAGAGGAGTGACCGCGATACGGCAACCCGTTCGATCGATTCGACATCTCTATGCTCGATATTGCGCAATAGGTCTCGATGGGAGCAAGCTATGCCCGACAGGAAGTCACCGTGACCTGACTCACGGTGATGCTTCGCGCCCTGCGTGGTCGCTGCTGCCTGTCGGTCGGCCGGTCGACCCCCCATCTCCTCCGGCCGGGGCCGCCGTCCCGATCTCCCCGTCGGGCGCGGCGGTCCGCTCCCCCTCCTCAACGAGCCGAGGCCGCGATGCGCCAGAACGTCACCGCAGAAAGCCCCACCGAGCACCACCCTCTCGACACCGTTCCCGAAGGGGTGCGCGGCGAGGCGACGTTGTCCCTCCGCCGAAGTCCCCAGATCGGTGGCCGTTCGTCCAGCACGGGCGACGACCGCTGGGTCGGCCACCTGCGTGGCGTCTGCCGTGCCCAACTCCGTTTCTGGGGGCTGGCCGATCTCATGGACAACGCGCAGCTCCTCGTCAGCGAGCTCGTCACCAACGCGCTCCGGCACGGGGACAGCCAACGGGTCACCTGTCGGCTCCTGTTCGCCGATGACCTGGTCACGATCGAGGTGGACGACGGCTCGCCCGGCCGCCGGGCAAACCTCACCACGGCCGGTCCGGAGGACGAGAGCGGACGCGGCATGCTCATCGTCGCCACGCTCGCCTCCGCGTGGGGAGTCGGGCCCGACGGTACGAAGACCTGGTGCACGCTCGCCGTGCCCGCCGACCCGGGAAGGGGGCGACGGTGACGGGGCGGCCCCTCGAATCCGCGGCCCGTTATCAGGCGCGGGTCGTCGCGGAGTGGTCGTCGGCGGCGGGGAGGTGGGACACCCGGATCGTTCTGGGGGCGTTCGACAGCCCCTACCCCGGCCGCGTACTGCGGTGGCTGCGGAAACAGGCGTTCCGCATCGCGGACGGCCTCGACCCCGACCCGGCCGTGGGCCCCATCCGCCCCACGGCCCTCGACGTCGTCCCGTTCCCGGACCACGACCTGCCCCACGACGCCCCGACCCGTCTTCGCCATTGGGCGCTGCGCGAGGACCACGGTCCGACGGTGCGGCGCCTGCGGGTCGGGGGCGCGGTCCGGGTCGTCGCGGCGGACCACGCCGAGCGGTACGTGCTCACCGCCTGGCTGAAACCGGGACGTGAGCCCGGTCCCGACCTCCCCCTGCCCCGCTGGCGCACCCCCCACTGGTCCGACTTCGCGGCCCTGGCGCTGTCGTCGGGGACGACCGACCACCGCCGAACGCTTCCCTGACCCACCACACACGCAAACGCCCCGGGCGGACCGTTACAGCGGTCCACCCGGGGCTCCGCCAAGACAGCTTTCGCGACGCCCTCCTCAACGGCCCACCCCCCGAGACCGGCGCCCACTGCTACGTCTGCGGACACTGGACCACCGCCCCCGTCGTCCTCGGCTACACCAACCACAGTGGCCACGACAGCACCGGCACCAGCACCACACCCGTCACCCACCACACCTGCCCCCACCACATCGCCGAGGACGACCGCCTCGCGGACCACCCGCCACCGCACTGAACGCCTCCGGGCACCCGCTCCGGGCCTGCGGACGATCCCACCCGGAGCCCAAAACCATCCAAGGCACGACCGGTCAGAAAAAATCACACCTGTTCAAGCCCGATTTCATTTGTAGGATCACCGTAAGTCTCACAGGACCACCACGGCTCACCGGATCTCCTCCCCCGCGGCGCGCAACCAAGCGCACCGCGGTCCGCGTCTTCGCGCGTACGCCCTCGGGGGCGTCAGGGCCTACCAGGTGGGCGCGGGGGGCGCGGACAAATCGGGGTCAAGGGAAGAGCTGGTACGCATGTGGGCAGATGACGCCATGTCAGACAGAGTGCCCGGAAACAATCCGAGGCCCGGTGCGTACAACCCTCACCCGGGGGAGCGTGTCCAACTGGCGTGGCAGAGGTACTCGATTTCACAGCGGTCCAGGTTCGCGGCAGTGTCCTGCGACCGCCCCGGCGCCCCCGCGCGGTCGCCGCGCCCGGCGGCATGCCGGTGATCGCGCCCGTGCCCGCGACCCGTCCCACGCCGGTGTCCTCCTCGCGCCAGGGCGCCGAGGACGTGCCCGCGGAGGGCACCACCGTCGACCACCTCACCGAGACCTACCGCGCGCACTACCGCTCGCTGCTCGGCCTCGCCGCCCTGCTCCTCGACGACACCGCGTCCTGCGAGGACGTCGTCCAGGAGGCGTTCATCCGCGTGCACTCCGCGCGCAAGCGCGTCCGGGACCCGGAGAAGACCCTCGCGTACCTGCGCCAGACGGTCGTGAACCTCTCCCGCTCCGCGCTGCGCCGTCGCATACTCGGGCTCAAGCTGCTCTCGAAGCCGATGCCGGACATGGCGAGCGCGGAGGAGGGCGCGTACGACCTGCTGGAGCGAGACGCCCTGATCCAGGCGATGAAGGGCCTCCAGCGCCGTCAGCGCGAGGTCCTCGTCCTGCGGTACTTCGCGGACATGACCGAGGTCCAGGTCGCCGAGACGCTCGGCGTCTCCCTCGGTTCGGTGAAGGCGTACGGGTCCCGGGGGATAGCCGCCCTACGGGTCGCCATGGGGGCCAAGAAGTGAGCGGCGAACGCCGGGGCCACGACGGCCCGCCCGCCGAGTCGTCGCGCGCTGACCAGCCGGACGACGTGAACGGCGGCGGCGGTCGGGCCCGGAACGAGTACGAGCGAGACGCTGGGAACGCAACTGTGAACGACAGCCCCTCCACCGGACCCGACGACGGCTCGTCGACTCCGGACCGGGCGACCGGCACCGGCGGTCCGGACGCCGGCGGCCCGGACACCGGCTGTACGGACGGCGCATCCGAGGCCCCGCACCCCGGAGCCACCGACACCACCGGCCGCACGGACCTCATGGACCTCACGCACCGCCCCGGCGACGCCGGCAGTGGCAGCGGCAGCGGCAGCGACGAGTTCGACCTGCGGGCGCTGCTGCACGGGAGCGTCGGAGACCTGGAGCCCACCGACGGCACCCTGGAGCACCTGCGCCGCGCCGTCCCGGCCCGCCGCGCCCGCAAGCGGCAGGCCGTCGTCGGCGTCGCCGCGGCGGCCGTCCTGATCGGCACCGCGGTCCCCGTACTCGTCCACATGGCGAACTCGCCGGGCACCACGGACACCACCGTGTCCCACGTGGGACACGGTCAGGAGACCCGCGGCAGCGACGGCGTCCAGTCGGAGAAGCAGTCGAGCACCCCGTCCCGGCCGGGCAGCCGGGAGCCGTCCGGCAAGCCGAGCCGTACCGAGAAGGGCGAACGCACGGGCGGCCCGGGCGAGCCGGTGCAGGGCGCGACCAGCGGCGGAGCCACCACCGGCGGCGGCCCCGGCGGCACGACCAGCGGCGGCCCCACCGGTTCCGACCCGGGCACCGACCCCGGTACCGGTTCCGACAACGCCTCCTCGCCCAGCTGCGGTCCCACCGACCTGGGCTCGGCGGGCGCCAACGTCGGAGCCCCGGGCCCCGACGGCTCCGTCTACGGCTCCTTCCGGGTGGCCAACGTCTCCACCGGCAACTGCACGGTCGACGGCGGCGGCAGCGTCGTCGTCGCCGCCCAGGGCGCGGCCGACTCCACGCAGGTCGGCTCGCTCACCCACACCGCCGGGGACGCCGCGACGGGCCTGCCGGCACCGTCCTCGGAACCGGCGCAGCTGATCCTGAAGCCGGGCACGGCCTACGAGGTGCGCTTCGCCTGGGTGCCGTCCGCGTCCTGCCCCACCGAGGGCGGCGGCAGCACCGGCGGCCCGTCCCCCGACCCGTCGACCTCCTCGGGAACCACGTCCGGGGCCGGTGGCGGCGGGGAGTCGGAGACGGGTGGCGGCGCCGCGCCGCAGCTCGGCGCCCAGGAGGGCGTTCCGGTGGAGGGCAGCGTCGCGGTCTCCCACACGGCGGAGCCCGGCGCCCCCTCGGCCTCGACGACGATCCCCGACGCCTGCGCGGGGACGGTGTACTACACGGGAGCCTTGCCCGCCTCCTGAACCGCACCCGCTTCCGGTACGGAGTCCGGGGCGGTGAGCCCGAGGGCGACGTCCCGGGCCGCCTCGGTCTCCCGGCGCAGCAGCCGGAACCACATGAAGACCACGAACCCGGCGAAGACGAACCACTCGCCGGTGTACCCGAGGTTCTGGAACGCCTTTAGGTCGAGTCCGGTGTTCTGGGGTGCCGCCGCGGGCACGGCGGTCATCCCGGAGTCGGCCGGATCGAGGGTCACCCAGGCGTTCTGGACCTCGTACGGGACGAGGTTCACCAGCGTCGCCGCGCTGATCATCCCGACCTGACCGGCCGGCAGTCCGCCCGCGGTGCGGGCCCCGTCGCTGCCCGGGCTCTCGGACGCCTGGAGCGCGCCGGTGACGGTCACCTCGCCGTCCGGCAGGGCGGGCACCTGCGAGGGGTCCGGTTCGCCGGGCAGCCAGCCGCGGACCACCGGGAGCGCGGGTCCTTCGCCGGCGCGCAGCAGCCCCAGCACGTAGTGGCCGCTCGTCCCGTCCAGCTTGCGTTCCGGGACGAGGAACTGTTCGACGTACCGGCCGGTCGTGCTCGCGCGGGCCCCGGACGTCTCCTTGGTGACGGGGAGCAGCTCGGCGAGCGGGCGGGCCTCGGCGCGGGACTCGGAGTCGGAGCGTTCGGTCGCAGTCCGGTGGTCCTCGACCCGGTCCTCGAACCGGCCCAGCTGCCAGGAGCCCATGAACAGGCAGAACGGGATCGCCAGCACGACGAAGAGGTTGATCCCCCACCAGCGCGGAGTCAGCAGAAACCGGTACACCCGTCCCACGGTACGGGGGCCCGGCGCCCGCCCCCGCACAGGGGTCTCCTCCCGGGGGCGCCGGCCCGTGCGTCCGGCGCCCTCCAGAGGGCCTACGGGCGCAGGTGGGCCCGGGCGAAGTCCAGTTCGAGCCCGACCTGCTTGATGCGTTCGTTGACGACGAGGGACCCGTGGCCGGCGTCGTAGCGGTAGACCTCGTGGACCGCGTCGCGGGCCCGCAGCCGGTCGACGTAGTTGTCGACCTGCCGGATCGGGCACCGCGGGTCGTTGACGCCGGCGGATACGTACACCGGGGCCTTCACCGCGTCGACGTAGGTGAGCGGGGAGGAGGCGGCGAACCGCTCCGGCACCTCCTCGGGGGTGCCGCCCAGCAGGGTCCGGTCCATGGCCTTCAGCGCCTCCATCTCGTCGTGGTAGGCGGTGACGTAGTCCGCGACGGGCACCGCGGCGATGCCCACCGCCCAGGCGTCGGGCTGGGTGCCGAGCCCGAGCAGGGTGAGGTAGCCGCCCCAGGAGCCGCCGGTGAGGACGAGCCGGTCGGGGTCCGCGAGCCCGGAGGCCACGGCCCACTCGCGGACCGCGGCGACGTCCTCCAGCTCGATCAGTCCGACCCGGTGCTTCAGGGCGTCCGTCCACTCCCGTCCGTAACCGGTGGAACCCCGGTAGTTGACCCGGACCACCGCGTACCCGTGGTCGACCCAGGCGGCCGGCGCCGCGGCGAACGCGTCGCTGTCGTGCCAGGTCGGGCCGCCGTGGATGTCGAAGACGGTGGGCAGCGGGCCGGTGGCCCCCGCCGGCTTCTGCACCAGGGCGTGGATGCGTCCGCCGGGCCCCTCCACCCACACGTCCTCGACCGGTACCGAGGCCGGGGCGCGCAGGCCCGGCGGGTCGAGGACCACCGCACCGGACGTGGAGCGCACGGCCTGCGGCTCGGCGGCCGACGACCACAGGTACTCGACGCTCCCGTCCGGCCGGGCGGTGGCCCCGGAGACCGTGCCGCGGGGGGTCGCGATGCGCTCCAGGGCGCCGGAGCCCAGGTCGTAGCGCCACAGGTCGCTGCGGGCCTCGAAGCCGTGCACGACGAGCAGCGCGGACCCGTCCGGGTACCACTCGGCGGACACGTCACCGGGCAGGTCGAGCAACAGGTCGTGCTGCCGGCCGGTGGCCACGTCCCACACCATCGGCTCCCAGCGGCCCCGCCGCTGGTGGCCCACAAGCAGTCGGGTGTCCCCGGTGACGGGCGCGAACCCGAGCACTTCGAGACCCAGCTCCTCGGTGCCGCCCGCGGTGTCGTCCAGCTCGGCGACGGTGGTGCCGTCCGGCCGGATCACCCGCAGCGCCGCGTGCATGGCGTCACCGTGCTCGGTGTGTTCGACGGCGATCAGCGTCCCGTCGTGCGAGAGGTCCCCGACCCCCGCGGACTGACGGTGTCGGTACACCTCGACCGGGGTGCCGTCCGCGCCCACCACATGGATCGTGGAGCCGTCGTCATCGGTGGAGCGGCCCACGACGACCGGCCCGCCGGCCCGCCCGATCGCGAGGCCCGCCGGATAGGAGGCGTCGAGTCCGGGGACCGCGGGGGCGTCGGGCCCGGTGTGCCCCTCGGGGTGTCCGGCGAACGGCTGCCGCCGCCAGATCCCGAACTCGTCCCCGTCCTTGTCGTCGAACCACCAGATCCACTCGCCGTCGGGCGACAGCACCCCGTCGGTCGTCCCGTTGGCCCGCTCGGTGACCTTGCGCTGCGACCCGGAGTCCCGGTCCCAGGCGTACAGCTCGAACGTCCCCGTGGCGTTCGAGGCGAACAGTGACCGCTGTGGAGCATCCTCGGCCCACTCGGGCAGCGAAACCCGGGCCGCACGAAACCGCTTCTCCCAGTCGGGCATCTCGTCAGTCATGCTGCCCATTGTGCGGGCCCGGCGCCGTACGGCCCGGTCCGGCCCGACCTGGTCGAACGGTCTAGCGACCACCCCGGGCGGGCAGCCGGACGATCGCCGTGCCGCCGTCCAGATCGACCCGGGTGCGGTGCGGCGGGGCGCCGTCCTCCTCGTCGTCGCGCAGCACGAGGGAGGAGGCCCGCTCCTTCAGCTCGTGCTGCTTGCCCGGCGACAGCGCGCCGTGGAGCTGCTCGAACCCGGTCGCCGAGACCTGGCCCGCCCGGCCCGGACCCCGCCAGGGCAGGATGCCGGCCCGCCCGGCGTGCAGCAGCACCTGGTCCACGATCGCGATCGCGGTCAGCAGGACGACCAGCCCCGGCAAGGTCGCGAAGAAGACGAACTCCATTCCCCCAGTGTGCACGAACGTCCGTGTGAAGCGCGTGAGTTCGGTCGTGATCACGTGGGTCAGGGGGCGGTCGGGCGGTGCGGCCAGTCCAGCAGCCGGGCGCCGATCACCGCGGTCTGGAGGGTGTACCGGTGCACCGGGTCGGCCGGGTCCGCGCCGGTCAGCTGGTGGATGCGGGCCAGTCGGTAGGTCAGCGCCCGCACGCTCAGCGACAGCCGCCGTGCCGCCTCGGCGGTGACGCACCCGGCGTCGAAGTAGACGGTCAGCGTGTCCAGCAGCGGACGCGCCCCGCCCCGGGCCTGCTCCAAGGGGCCCAGGGTGTGGTGCACCAGCTCGGTCATGGCCTGCCGGTCCCGGGTCAGCACCGGGAACACCAGCAGGTCGGCGGCGCGCAGCACGGGCCCTTCGAGGCCGAGCCGCTCGGCGAGGTCGAGGGCGTTCAGCGCCTCCTCGTACGAGTGCACCACGCCGCCCACCCCGGGCTGCGGGCGTCCCACCGCGACCCGGGAGCCCCCGGTGGCGGCGTACGCCTGCTTCGCGAAGTAGGTCAGTGCGTCGTCCTGGTCGCCGGGCGCCACGCACACCAGCAGTCCGTCCTTGGTGGTGACGAGGACGGTGCGGTCCCCGAAGCGGGCGATCAGGGCCTGTTCGACCCGGCGGGGCACGCTGTCCCCCTCTTCGTACGCGGTCGGGCCGGCCGCCACGGCCACCGCGTGGGCGGAGGAGAACCGCAGTCCGAAGCGTTCCGCCCGGGCGGCCAGCCGTCCCACGTCGCTGCGCCCGTACAGCAGGTCGTCGACGAATTCGCGCCGGGCCGCCGCCTCCTGCCGGACGGCGATCCGCTGGGCCCGTTCATGGCCCTCGGCGACCGCGTCGACGGCCTGTTCGACGGCGGCGAGGACCCGGTCCGGCGACCCGGTGGCCAGCGGCCAGTGCTCACGGGTGGCCGCGAGGTGCGCGGAGATCAGCGGCCTGATCCGCAAGCCCGCCTCGGCCGCCTGCTCGCCGAGGGACCGCCGCCGGCTCAGCTCGTCCCGGGTCAGCCGCCGGCCGGTCGTGGCGACGTCGGCGAGGGTGCGGGCGTATCCGTCCAGGTCGAGCAGGTGGGCGGGTATCCCGCCGCGTGCGTCCTCGGCCGCGGCGGGGGCGGGTGCCCTGCGCGCGGTCCCGTTCTCGTCCGTCATGGGCGCCCCCGTGTCGATGGATCCTTGACGCCTTTTTAACGCATGGGCGTGCCGGACCCGCCGGACGGCGGGCAGCGCGAAGGGGCCGACCGGTACGTCGGTCGGCCCCTTCGCGGGCCTCGGGTGCGGGGTCGATCAGTTGTTGCCCGCGCCGTTGCCGGACAGGATCGGGATGTCCTCCAGGATGTGCGACAGCGGCTCGTCGCCCTTGACCTGCGAGGAGTTCTCGACGCACTGCTGGTTCTGCGGCGAGGACAGGACGTTGACGTCCTGGACGGTGATCGGGATGAGACCGATCAGCGAGCCGGCGTTGACCTTGGCCGGCAGGCCGATGCACGGCTTGTTCAGCGAGCCCTGAACGAGCGCGAACTGCGGGCTCCAGTCCCCGTGGGTGGCGGAGTTCCCGTACGCCTGGGTGGCGCCGTTGCCGTTGACGGTGGTGGTGCCGGCGTCGTTGCCGATCGCCATGGCGGGGGCGGCGGCGGCCGATACTCCGGCGACGGAGGCGGCGACAGCCGCGGCTGCCCACAGCTTCTTCATGATTCTCACCCTTTCGAAAGCGGGCTCCCGTGGTGGAACCGCATGATGATCAACTGCGTGTTCGAGCCGGGGGTTGCGGCAGTTGACCCGAATGGCGGAGCGCTCGGGCGCAGTGGGAGCGCTGCCCATGACAGGGACGCCGGTCCGGGCGTTGGACCGGACATGGCTGACGCACAGGGTGGCTGGAAGAGACAGGGATTCATTCCGGTGAGCCGGCGGGCCCCCGACCGCGCTCCCGACCGCACCGCCCGCGGGGACGTCCCGGCCGGCCGGGCGCCCGGCCGGGTGGCTCCGGGGCCCGCCGGGCCGACGCCCCGCCACACGGGCGCACCGGAACCCGAGTACCGGCGGCTCGAAGAGACCTGGCGGCGCGAGGGCCGCACGGTGCCGGGCCGTCCCGACCCGGAGTGGGAGTCTTTGGTGCGGCGCGAGATCTGGCCCCGGTGATCCGGAGGCCCGAACACGCGGAACGGGCCGCCGTGGAGTCACGGCGGCCCGTTCGTCGCGGCGCCCCGGAGGGCACCGCCGGTCGGTGCGGTGGATCAGTTGTTGCCGACGCCGTTGCCCGAGAGCACCGGGATGTTGCTGAGCAGGTGCGACAGCGGCTCGTCGCCCTTGACCTGGGAGGAGTTCTCGACGCACTGCTGGTTCTGCGGCGAGGACAGGACGTTGACGTCCTGGACGGTGATCGGGATCAGGCCGATCAGCGAGCCGGCGTTGACCTTGGCCGGCAGGCCGATGCAGGGCTTGTTCAGCGAGCCCTGGATGAGCGCGAACTGCGGGCTGAACTTGCCGTGGGTGGCGGAGTTGCCGTACGCCTGGGTGGCGGCGTTGCCGTTGACGGTGGTGGTGCCGGCGTCGTTGCCGATGGCCATCGCGGGAGCGGCGGCGGCAGCCGAGGCACCGATGACGGAGGCGGAGATGGCCGCGGCGGCCATGACCTTCTTGAACACGGGATATCCCCTTCGTACTTCGCTTGCTGTGCGGCGTTTTTCGCTGTGTCGCTCCCCGGGATGCCCGTGCGGGCCGCTCCCCGGGAAACGCCGGTCCCGTGGCGCTCTGCCCGTCCCGGAGCGCCCTGCCCAACTGCCGCCGCAGGTCTTGGTTGCTGCGCTTCACTCCGACGGGTTAAGCGCACCCGGTGCGGCGCCGTCCGGGTGTTGACCCCGGGCGCGCCGCCGCGGGGCGAGCCGCGTCGGACGGTTCGGACGGCGGTGCAGGTGCAGGAACGACAGCCGGGTGACGGTGTCCCGGTCCCCGGCGCCCGCCGCGCGTCCGCCCCGCCCGCCGGCCCCGTCCTCGGCGACGAGGTCCACGTCCTCGGGGGAGATCCGCCAGCTCAGTCGGCCCACGGCGGTGTCCACCTGCACGGTCCGCCGGCCCGTCGGGTCGGGGGCGGTGATCCGGCCCGCGTGCAGCCGCGACACGTACGCGACGAGGGCGGCCCGCTCCCGGTGCAGTGCGTCGAGTTCCTCGTGGAGGGTGGCGAGCCGGTCCACGAGCCGTAGTTCCCGCTCCGACCACGCGCGCGGCGGGCGGGCGGCGACCCGACCGGTGTCGCCTTCGGGTCCGCCGGGCTGGTCGGGCTTGCTGATCACGCGCTTCACGGAATCCTTTCAGCGCCCGCCGCGGGAGGAACGCCCCCGGTGGTCCGGGAGGAAACCCGAGTGCTCGGTGTACTCCGAGTGCTCGGTGTGCTCGGGGCATTCCGAGTATTCCGCGCACATGGAGAAGGCGCCCGGGCGGCGCAGTGTTCTGAACAGAACCGGGCCGAAAGGATAATCAGATACTCACCGTGCGGGGTATCTGACGCGCTGGTTTCCGAATTCCGTGGTCAACCCGTCGCACGGCCCCGCGGACGCCGATCCGTTGGCCCGGGCGGGCGACACGAGCCGACCGGGTGAAGACCCGCAACCATTTCGGTGCGCGGCAGTTGTCCAGCAGGCACCAGCAACCTGGTCAGAAAAGGAACTCTCGCATGCTCAAGAAGGTCATGGCCGCGGCCGGTGTCGCTGCCTCCGTGGTCGGCTTCACCGCCGCCGCTGCCGCTCCCGCGATGGCCATTGGCAACGACGGTGGCACCACCACCGTCAACGGCAATGGCTCGACCCAGGCGTACGGCAACGCCAAGACCCACGGTGACGGCAGCCCGCAGTTCGGGGCCGTCCAGGGGTCGCTGAACAAGCTCTGCCTCGGCGTTCCCGTCAAGGCGAACGTGGGCTCGCTGATCGGCCTGATCCCGATCACCGTCCAGGACGTCAACGTCCTGTCCTCGCCGCAGAACCAGCAGTGCGCCGAGAACTCCTCGCAGATCAAGGGCGACGAGCCGCTGTCGCACATCCTCAGCGACATCCCGGTCCTGTCCGGCAACGGCGTCGGCAACAGCTGACCGGCCCCGGCACGGTCACCGCACGGGCCGTTCGGCTCCGGGCGACCCCCCTCCCGCTCCTCGTGAGCGGGGCCGCCCGGCCGTACGGTCCGTTCCACCGGCCGTCCAGGGGAATTCCCCCCTCCTTTCCCCGCACCGGTTCTCCTCCCTCGAACCGATGGGGACCATCCGATTCCGACAGCTCCCGAGAACCCTTCCGCGGTCCGGGTGATTCAGGTTGTTCGGGTGAATGCCGGAGGAAAGAGCACGGCTCTCGGTTTCTTCCCCCGACCGTGGTCGTTTGACAGGCCACCGGTCATGGCGCGGGTCCCGAGAACCGGACCCGCTCGGTTCCTACCGACATCTCGGCCTGACCGCAGAGAAGGGAAAACGCGTGAAGCTCAAGAAGACGGCGGCCGCGGTCGCCGGAGTGCTCCTTGCCCTGGGTGCCGCATCCCCGGCGCTCGCCGACGCGGGCGCCAACGGTGCCGCGATCGGTTCCCCCGGTGTGCTCTCCGGCAATGTGATCCAGGTGCCGGTCCACGTCCCCATCAACATCTGTGGCAACAGCGTGAACATCATCGCGCTGCTGAACCCGACCTTCGGCAACGTCTGCGTCAACAACTGACGCGCTCGGCACGGACCCCCCGAGGGACCGTGCCTGTGCCGGCCCCCGGGACCGTCCGTCGACGGTCCCGGGGCCGGCGCCCCCTCTTCGGGTGCCGTGTGCGCCCCGTCCCTACGGCGAACAGGAGACCCCTCCCATGCGACAGGCCCTCAGCAAGGGCATGCTCACGGCGGCAGCCGCGACGAGCATCCTGTCCCTGCCAGGAGGTCAGGCCCTCGCCGCCGACGCGGACGCCGCGGCCGTCGGCTCGCCCGGGGTCGTCTCCGGGAACACCGTCTCCGCGCCGATCACGGTGCCGGTGAACGTGAGCGGCAACAGCGTGAACGGCGCTTCGCTGCTGAACCCGACCTTCGGGAACGGCGCCGCCAACACCACCGGGCACGGTTCCGTCGCCGACGCACCGCACCCGGCGGCCGTCGACTACCCGGTCGGCTCGCCGTACGACCCGTACGCCCACGGCGGGCCCGGCGGCGCTGCCGCCGCACCCCAGCACCGTCCGGCCCGGGCGCCCGGGGAGCCCACGAGCAGGTCGGCGCCCGCACCCGAGTCGGCCCCCGCCCGTTCCGCCGGGTCGGGCAAGTCCGGGCAGAGCGCCAAGCACGCCGCTCCCAAGCGCACGGCGCCCAAGCACGCAGCGTCCGCCAAGCACGCGGCCCCCGGCAAGGGCGCCCCCGGCAGGACCGGTTCCGCCAAGGGCACCCCGGCCAAGGCGACCTCGGCCAAGGCGACCCCCGCCAAGGCGGCGAAGCCCGCCAAGTCCGGGAAGCACGCCAAGACGGCCAAACACGCGGCGAACGCCCCCGCGGACCGACTGCGCTCGGTGCCTCCCGTGACCCGGGCGGGCGGCAGCTCCGCCGAGGGCGCGGCCGTGGGATCGCCCGGCGTCCTCGCCGGCAACCTCGGTCAGCTCCCCGTGAGCGTCCCGGTCAACCTGTGCGGGAACACCGTCAACGTCATCGCCCTGCTGAACCCGGTGTTCGGCACCGTCTGCGCCAACACCGCGGGGGCCACCCACAACCCGCCGCCCCGGGTGACCGTCCCGCCGCAGCGCCCGACCGGCCCCTCGGTCTCCGTCGACCCGCCGCGCGAGGCGCCGCACGTCCAGACCCCCGGCTCGCCCTGGACGCCCGGACACCCCGGTGCACCCGGCTGGCCCGGCTCGCCGGAGAGCACCTCGCCGCCGCGCATCGCCCCCGCGCACGAACACCGTGCGACGCCCGGCGCCCCCGCCCTCGCGGACACCGGTGCCGGTGCGGCGACGCTCGGCATCGCCGCGGCCTCCGCCGCGCTGCTCGTCGGCGGCGGCGTGCTGTACCGGCGGGCGGCCCGCGCCGCCCGCCGCTGACACCCCCGCCCCCGAGGGGACGCGGCTGCGCCCAGGACCTCAGACCACCGCGTCGAGGTCCTGGGCGTAGTGCTGGATGGCCCGCCGGTACGCCCGCACCGACGGGTCCTCGCTGGTGGTGGCGACCAGCTCCAACAGCAGGCGCGCCGACTCGTGGTGGGCGCCGGTGTTGAACAGCGCCATCGCCAGGAAGGTGCGCAGGGCGCCGTCCGCCGGGAACTCGTCCGCGCCCGTCCGCAGCGTCGCGACGGCCTCCTCGTAGCGTCCGAGCACCCGGTACGTGCTGCCGAGGCCCAGGAAGGCGCCTCGGCGGTCCTCCTCGGTGAGTCCCGGCAGGGCGAGCGCCCGTTCGTAGTGCGGCACCGCCGCCGCCTCCAACTCCAGCACGTCGTGGGCCCACGCCGTCTGGTAGGCAACCTCCGCGTCGCCCGGGCGGGCGGCGGCCAGTTCCACCAGCCGGGCGCGGGCCTCCTCACGACGGCCGCCCTCGCGCAGGGCGACCGCCGCGGCCAACAACCGGTTGCGCGTCTCGTCGTTCACCGGCGCATTCTCGCAGGTGGACCGCCCGCCGCCCGGCTCAGCGCGGAAGGGTCCCGCTCACCGCGGCGGCCGTGACCGGACCGCCTGGTGCCGGGACCACCACCGGCTCGACGAGGGGCCGTTGCCGCAGGTGCCGGCGCACGCCCCGGACGAGCCCGTGCGCCGTGTACGAGGCCCCGTGCACGAAGCGCATCGACGGGCCGAACGCGGACGCGGTGACCAGACCCGCCAGGAACAGCCCGGGCCAGCTCGACTCGAAGTCCCGTCCCACGTCCGGCGAACCGTCCGCGCACGGCAGCAGGGCCGCCCGCAGATCGGGGGCGAGCACCCGCAGCCGGTCGCAGGTGGCGCGGAAACCCGTCGCGGCGATCACGTGGTCCGTCAGCAGCGGCTCCACCACGCCCGACGGCCCGCGCACCTCCAGCCGCACCCGGCCGCCGGCCGTGCGCGCGCCCACCGCCTCGTGGCCGAGCAGGACATCCACGGACGACTCGAACCGGTCCCGCAGCCACCACGCGCCGGCGGGACCCAGTGCGGTCTTCGCGACCCGGGAGCGGGTGGCCTCCGGCAACCGGCGGAACGCGCCGGGCAGTTCGCTGTACGACCAGTTGCGCCAGCCGGGGCCGAGGCCGCTGTGCGGGGCGCGGACCGACTGCCACCAGGGGCGTTCCCAGGCCGGGGGCAGACCGTTCCAGGCCAGCGCCCCGGCCCGGGCGAGGACCCGTACCCGGGTGCCCTGCTCGGCGAGGAGCGCGGCGGTCTCCAGGGCCGCCTGCCCCGCGCCGATCACCGTCACATCGCCGCCGCGGAAGCGGGTCAGCTCGGCGTGGTGGCTGCTGTGGCTGACGTGTTCGGGGCCGAGGCCGCGCAGCGGGGCCGGCACGTCGACGAACGGCAGCACCCCGACGGCCAGGGCGACCGCGCGGGCGTACAGCGACTCGCCGTCCTCGGTCACCGCTCGGAACCCGCCCGGGCAGGTGGTGACCGAGCCGATGGTCCGTTCGTCCACCGCGGGCACCGCCCGTTCGGCGAACCAGAGCCCGTACTCGGCGAACGTGCGCACCGGGAGCGGCACGCCGTGTCGGGCGGGCAGGCCGTGGGACGCGCAGTAGGCGTCCAGGCCGTGCCGGCGGTCGGGGTCGCTGAGGTGGGAGGCCCAGGGCTCCGACTTGAGGAACATGCCGGGCGGCATGTGGTCCCGCCAGGAGGCCATCGGGCGGCCGAAGACCCTCAGGTCCATTCCGGCCGCGGCGGCGTGCGCGGCGATCGACAGGCCGTAGGGGCCCGCCCCCACCACCAAGAGGTCGTCCATCAGCGGTTGCTCGCTTTCTCGTGCGGATCGTGGGGGGTGTCGGTGCCGGCGTGCCGGCGACGGTCGGTCAGTCGGCGCAGGGCGCGCAGCGCCGCGTGCCGGGGCCACAGTCGGGCCATCGCCCGGCCGGGGCCGGGGTCGTCGCGGGCCCACCAGGCGAGTTCGCAGGGTGCCGAGCGCCACGGGGCGACCAGGGCGGTCAGCGGTGCGTAGTTCTCCACCACGTAGGAGCGCCCGGGCAGCGGCCTGGGGTCGGGCAGCGGACGGCCGGTCAGGTCCAGGTGCAGGGCGCGCACCACGTCGATGCCGTGGCCGTCCGCGAAGAGCCGGAACTGCGCTCCGGGCCGCGGGTTGAAGTCGAGCAGGTGGTACGCGTCGGTGCCCGGTTCGTGGCGGAAGTCGAGGTCGAGGACGCCGCGGTAGCCGAGGACCCGCACCAGTTCGCGGGCCGTCTCGTGCAGTCGGGGGTTCGGCGCCCAGCGGCCCACCGAGGTGAGCCCGGCGCCCGGCGGCCACGCCCGGTCCTTGCACCCGGAGCCGCCGCCGCGCACCGTTCCGTTGCGGTCGGCGTAACCGTGGAAGAACCAGTCGCGGCGCGGCCCGGGCGCCAGGTACGCCTGGAGCAGCAGCGGGCTGCCCGCCTCCGTCGAGCGGCGGTGCAGGGCGGCGGCCTCGGCGGGGGAGCGCAGCAGCAGGGTGGAGCGCAGTCCGGCTTCCGCGGGCACCAGCCAGGGGCGGCTCCACTTGGCGACCACCGGCAGTCCGAGTCGTTCGGCCGCGGTGGCGGCCCGCTCGGGGCTGTCGGGTTGCACGGTCCGCGGGTGCGGGATGCCGAGGGTGCGGCAGACCTCGGCGAGCCGGGCCTTGTCGGCGACCCGTTCGGCGAGCGCGCCGGGGCGGCCCGGCAGCAGGTACGGCCCGGCGAGGTCCTGGTGCGCCCGGCTCACGGCGATGGCGCCGGCGTCGTCCAGCGGGACGAGCACGGCCGGCCGACCGATCTGCGCGGCGACCCGGTGCAGCACCTCGGTGACGGCGGCGGGGTCCGCGTCGGGCGGCGGCGGGCGGTGCGTGCGGTGCAGATAACGCGATTTCGGTACGGGACTGGCCGCGGATTCCGCGATGACGTGCACTTCGGCACCCGCCCGGCCCAATGACCGTACGGCTCCGAGGGTGCCGTGGTGGAAGGGGTTCGGGTCGATGCGCAGCAGAACGGCGGGAACCCCGGGGTCCAGTATCGACACGGAACGCCTCCACATTCACTCACCCAAGTGGGCGGACGGTCGCGCGCAGGAGGTTGAACCCCCGTTCGGCGCACTAGGGATACTTGTGACCCCGTTTCTCGGGCGACAGGGTCGAGAAGGTCAAGGAAGGCGCGCTAAGACGAATTCGCTAGGAGCGGCGCATGGTCCCTCAGCAATGCCGGACGGTTCGAGGACGGGCGGCCCGTGGACGGTTCCGCTCGCTGGCGGTGTCGGCCGTCGCCTGGGTGGCGTTCGTCTCCGGTACGGCGCACGCCGCCGGGCCGGACCCGGACCCCGTACCGTCCGCCCCGGCGGCCACCGAGCCCGCCGCCGAACCGGCCCCCGACCCCGCGTCCGAGGCGGTGCCCGGGCCGGTGCCCGAGGCCGAGCCGGCGCCCGACGGTGAGCGGTCGCCGTTCGGGGCGTACCTGGACTACGGGCCGCGGGGCGTGGAGCGGATGGCGGAGCTGAGCCAGTGGCTCGGCGGCGCGGAGCTGAAGGTGGGGCACAGCTACCTGCCCGGGGACAGCTGGGCGGGTATCGAGGGCGAGGTCGGGTTCCTGGCGGACTGGGCGGGCTGGCGCAGCGCCGACCGCGACCGGATGTTCGTGCTGAACGTGCCGATGTCCGCCCGCAACGAGCAGCCGCTCAGCGACTTCCAGGTCCGCTCGGACCTGTGGCGCGGTGCGTTCGGCTGGTACGACGGGCACTTCCGCAAGCTCGCGGAGCGGCTGGTCCGGCTCGGGCTCCAGGACACCGTCCTGGTCCTCGGCTGGGAGATGAACGGGACGACGTACAGCCATCGCTGCGCGCCGGACCCGGGCGCGTGGAAGAGGTACTGGAAGAGGATCGTCACCACCATGCGTTCCGTGTCGGGTCAGGAGTTCCGTTTCGATTTCGCGCCGAGTCGAGGAAAGGACGCCATCGGGTGGACGGCGTGCTATCCGGGTGACGACACGGTCGACATCATCGGAATGGATTCGTATGACCAACCGAGCGGTCTCACCTTCGATGAGCAGGTGAGTGAACCGTACGGTCTCCAGCATCACGTGGATTTCGCACGGGCCCGCGGCAAGCCTATTTCGTATCCGGAATGGGGGCTGTTCCGAAACGGCGACAACGCCGATTACATGCGACGCATGATCCAGTGGGTGGAACGGCACCGGCCCGTTTACCACACGATTTCCGACTACTGCCCGCACGGCGTGTGGCAGTGCGGGGCGAATCCTCAGGCGGCGGCGGTCTACCGGGAGCTGCTGTCGGACGGTCCGTCGACCGAGCTGCCGTTGGAACCCGAGCCGGTGGAGCCCGTCGACCCCGTCGCGCCGGCGGTGCCGGTGGAGCCGACCGAGCCCGTGGCACCGGTCGAGCCGAGCGCGACGGAGCCCGCCGCGGCCCCTGCGTCCCCCGCGCCCGCGGCACCGGAGTGCACCCCGGTGGGCCTCGGCGGGGTGCTCGGGAAGTGGCTGGACGGGCTGTGCGTCCCGCAGGGCCGCGGTGAAGCGGAACCCGCACGGTCCGCGGCGCCGGCGGAGCCCTGGCATCCGCTGGCGCCGCGGGACGGGTCCCGGCCGTGGAGCCCGCCGGGGCTCACCGACCTGGCCGGCTGGGCGCGGCGCCCGTAGCCCTGCTGGCTGGGCTGGCTGGGCTGGCCGGGCCGACCGAGCGGCGGCGCATGGCGGCGGTGCTGTCATGCGCCGCCGCCGTCACGTGCGCCCCCTCCACCATCCGTACCGTCCCGTGCCCCGGCGCGTTCGCGGTGGGCCCGGCGCACCCGGCGCACCAGCTCGCGCGCCCCGGCGCCGGCCAGTGCGGTGGTCAACAAGGGGCCGCCCCGCCGGCGGGCCAGCAACAACCGCTGGTTGACGACGGGCGTGGGCCGCCAGTGGTGCTTGTACGGTTCGTCGCCGCGCAACAGGCTCAGCACCCCGGGTCCGCCCGTACCGTCCCGGGTCGGCAGTCGGGCGCCGGAGCGCAGCAGCATCGTCGCCACGTCCGCCTTCCGCTCCCGCAACCCGGGGTGCGCCCCGTACAGGTAGGCCCCGGCGAACCCGGGCGCGAGCAGCGTCACGTCGACGGCGACCACCTCCCCGTCGAGACGGAACTCGGTGACCGCCGCGTGGCCGGACCTGACCATGGGCACGACGGCGCGTTCCAGGTGCGCGGCGAACCGGGGGCGCAGGTGTTCCGGCGTCACCTTGCGGCCCTGCCACTGGAGTCGGTGCAGGGCGACCAGGGCGGCCAGCGCCCCGGGGACCTCCCCGGCGGTCACCACCCGACTCCGTACGCCGAGGGCGTCGAGCTTGCGGAGCTTGGCGCGCACCCGTTGGGCGCGGGGGCGGGCGAGCCGTCCGACCAGCTCCTCCAGCGGGGCCGCCGGGAGCTCCAGGCACACCGAGTCGGCGAGCCGTCGTTTCGGTCCCGACCAGGCGGCGTACACCTGCTCGGCCGCGGCGCCGGGGCGGATCTCGCGCAGGTCCACCACGGCGCCCCGGGCCGCCCCGGCGATGCCGCGGGCCAGGGCACTCGCGGCGGGGGCAGCCCGAGCGTCGTCCAACAGGACGTCGCCGTGGTCAAAGAGGGCGCCGCCGAGCGGGACCAGCGCCGGGAGCGGGCGCCGGACCAGGGTCAGGGGGGCCGCCCCGACGAGTTCCCCGGCCTCCCGCACCAGCACCACCCGCAGCCGACCGGGCCGGCCGTACGACTGCCACCAGGAGTGCAACCAGGCGTGGTGCTGGAACGGGGTGGCCGCGTGGCAGCGGTCGAACAGCCGCTGCCACGCGCCGGCGAGGGCGGCGAACCCGTCCGGGTCGCGGCAGAGTTCGACGGTCGGCCCCGGGTCGCCGGCCGGGCCGGCCGCCCGCGGCGGGGCGGCCGGGAGGACGGCGCCGGGCGCCTCGGCTGCGGGGGTCACCGCTTCAGGTCCGCCGCCGGGGCCGGGGCGGGGACGGGCACGGTCACGACGGGCGCCGGGGTGCGCCGGCGCGGACGCACCAAGAGGGCCAGCCCGCCGAGCAGTCCGCCGGCGCTGGCCCCGACCAGGGTGGTGACGATCGGGGTGGCCGAACTGGGGGCGCCGGGCTTCATGGCCCGGGTGAACTGGAGGAGCTGCACATGGGTGCGGTCCTCGGTCTGGTTGGCGTTGATGGTCAGGGCCCGGGAGACGGCGTTGGCGATGTCGGCGGCCCGCGCGGGTCGGCCGGCGGTCGCGGAGATCGCGACCATCGGGGCGTCCGGCGAGGTCGCCGCCTGCACGCTGCGCCGCAGTTCGGCGACCGGGACGCGGGCGGCGACCTGGGCGTCCCCGAGGACGGCGAGCTGGGTGGCGACGCGGCCGTACGCCTGGGCGAAACCGAGGGCGGTCGCCGGGTCGGACTTCTCGGTCGGTACGGCGATGACGTAGCTGGTGGCCGTGTACTCGGCCGGCTTCAGCTTTCCGTACGCGCCGCCGGCCGCCGCGCCGGCCAGGACGCAGCCGGGCAGCAGGAGCCAGGCGGGCAGCCACCGCAGTCGGGTGAGCCGCCGCGGACGGCGGGGGGTCTGGTCGTCGCCGGGGGTGTCGGTCATCGGTGTCTCCGTAGGGGGTCGGTGCCCGGGCGGGGCCCGGGGGCGGGGTGGACAACGGCCACGGGGGTGGTCGGGGCGGTCAGGGGCGTCAGGGGCGGACGATCGAGGCGTAGACCCCGGCGAGGCGTTCGGCGCTGCGGGCGATGGCGTAGTGCGCGACGGCCGGGGGGACGGTCCGCTCGCGGGGGCCCGCGTCCCGCAGCCGACCGAGGGCCGCGGCGAACGACTCGGCGCCGGGGGCGAGGCGTCGTGCGTCGCCCGTCGAGCCGGGCGGCAGGTCGTCCAGTGCGGGGCAGTTCACGTACCGCACGGGCAGACCGGCGGCCAGGGCCTCCAGTACGGCGAGCCCGAATGCCTCCTCGGGCGACGGGGAGGCCAGCACGTCCATCGCGGACAGCAGGGCCGGTAGCGCGGGCGGCTCGCAGGTGCCGGCGTCGTCAGGGCCGCCGTCGGACGTGGCGGACGCCGCGGATGCGTCCGGGGCGGCGGGGCGGGCCTCGCCGGTGAGGACGACCCGGTCGGCGACCCCGGCCCGCAGGGCGGTGCGACGCAGCGCGGTCACCTCGGGCCCGGCGCCGACGATCAGCAGCCGGACGTCGGGGGGCAGCGCGGCGAGCGCGGTGACCAGCTGGTCGAAGCGTTTGCCGCGCACCAGCCGGCCGACCGCGCCGACGACGTACGCGTCCTCGGGCAGTCCGTACCGGGCGCGCACCCGCCGCCGGGCCTCGGGGTCGTAGCGCAGGGCGTCCGGGTCGATGCCGTTGGGCACGACGTGGATGCGCTGCCGGGGCACCCCCCAGCGGCGCAGCCGGTCGGCGACGGTGGGCGAGACGGCGACGGTGGCGTGGCCGAGGCGTTCGCCGGCCAGGTACAGCGCCCGGACCCCGGGGGTGAGCGGTCGGCCCTCCATCTGCCCGTCGCCCAGCGAGTGTTCGGTGGCGACCACGGCCGGCACCCCGGCGATCCGGGCGGCGATCCGGCCGTACAGACAGGCCCGGTAGAGGTGGGTGTGGACGAGGTCGTAGCCGCCGGAGCGGATGTGGGCGACGAGCCGGGGCAGCGCCCGCAGGTCGCGGTTGCCGGTCATGCCGAGGTGGGTGACGCGGACCCCGTCCGCGGTGAGGGCCTCCGCGACCGGGCCGGGGTTGGTGAGGGTCACCACGTCGCAGGGGAAGGGGAGGTGACGGAGCATCAGGCGGAGCTGTTGTTCGGCTCCGCCGATGCCCAGGCCGGTGATGATGTGCAGCGCCTTCACGGTGACTCCGGGCGGACGGGGGCGGCGGGCGCCCGGTGGGCGCCGATGCGGGGGACGGCCCTGCGCGGGGCCCCGGGTCTGCCGGCGCGGACCGGCGCCTGCTCGGGGGACGGCATGGGGCGGCGCAGCGGGCTGAGGACACGTTTCAGCTCCAGCCGCAGCCCGGTGTCCTCCTGCCCGATGTGCACCCGGGGCAGGGCGAGTTCGCCGGCCAGGGCGCCGGGTGCGATGCCGCAGCCGTAGTGGTACCCGGCGGTGCGGACGGCCGCCACCACCCGGGCGTCCAGGGTCCCGTACGGGTAGCAGAAGCCGGACACCTCGGTACCGGTCAGCTCCCGCAGCCGGACGCGGCTGTCGTGGGTCTCGGCGTGCAGGGTGGCGTCGTCGACGCGGGTCAGGTCGAGGTGGGTCAGCCCGTGCGAGCCGATCTCGACGCCGGCCGCCGCCGCCTCGCGCACCCCGTCCGCGGTGAGCAGCGGCTTGCGGACGCCCAGCGGGTCCCAGGCGTTGTCGCCGCCGAGCCGTCCGGCGAGGACGAACAGGGTGGCCCCGCACCCCCGGCGGCGCAGTACGGGCAGTGCGTGGTCGAGGAAGTCGGCGTACCCGTCGTCGAAGGTCAGCGCGACCAGCCTGCGCGCCCGGCCGGCCGCCCGGGCGGCCATCAACTCCCGTACGGAGACACCCCGCAGACCGCGCCGACGCAGCCGCGCGAGCTGGTCGTCCAGCCGTTCGGGGGTCACGGTGATCCGGTACGGGTCGTCGCCGACGCGGGTGACCGAGTGGTACATCGCGATCCACTCGGGCGCCCGCAGCAGGGCGGCGGGACCGGGGCGGGGACGGGGGGCCGCGAGGGTGGCCGCGCCGGGGGCCACGGGTGCGGTGCGGCGCGGGGGGTTCGGCCGGGGACGGGTCGGGTCAGCGCGCATCGGTGCCCTTTCGTGTTCGTGTGACGGAACGGAGGGTGCGGACGGCCCGGGCGGCACGGTGCCCGTCCGGGCGGGCGGGTGCGGTCCGGGCGTGCGGTGCCTGGGAGGCGGCGGGCCGCTCGGCCGGCGGGGTGCCGTCCTCGTGTCCCGGTAGGCCCCCCAGCAGCCGCAACGCCAGGGCGAACACCGCGGCGACCGTCAACGAGGCGGCCAGCACGGCGAACAGCGCCCCGCCGGTCCCGCCGATCGCGGCGCGCGGCCCCTCGGCCCAGGCGGCGCACAGTGCCCCCGCCCCGGCCGCGCAGCCCGCCGCGAGCACCGTCCGGGCCAGTTGCCGGGCGATCCGGCACCGGCGCACCGGGACGTTGCGCTCCCCGGTTCCGCACAGCAGCAGCACGGCGGTCAGGCTGATGCCGACCGCATTGGCGGCGGCGATGCCGCGCACCCCGTGCGGCCCGACGGCGAGGGCGCCCAGCACGGCGGTCACCACGGCCCCGAGGACCATGGCGGCCAGCGGGTACCAGGTGGCGCGCCCGGCCGAGAAGTACGAGCGGACCAGCGCGCCGACCAGGGTGTGCCCGAGCAGTCCGAGGGCGTACACCCGCATCACGCCCGCCGTCGCCGCGGTGTCGTCGGCGGTGAACGCGCCCCGTTGGAAGAGGAGCGCGACGAGGGCGGGGGCGCAGGCGACGAGCGCGGCGACCCCGAACAGGACCACCGTCGAGGCCAGGGTGAGGTCCCGCTCCACGCGGCGCCGGGCGGTGTCGGTGTCGCCGTCGGCGAGTGCCCGCGCCACCACCGGGAAGGTGACGGTGCACAGCATCAACGACAGCACCATCGGCATCTGCGCCACCTTCTGGGCGTAGTTGAGGTGCGAGATGGCTCCGGCGGGCAGCGAGGAGCCGAGGAAGCGTTCGATGAGGACCTGGGACTGTCGGCACACGCCGAACAGCAGGACGGAGACGATGAGGGCGCCCCCCGCCAACCGCGCGCCCGCGTCTGCGCCCGGCGCGTGTGGGGTGTCCTGCGTGTGTGGGGTGCTCGGGGTGTGGGGGGTGCCCGGGACGTGGGGGGTGCTCGGGGCGCTCGGGTCCTGTGGGGGTCGTCCGGGGGGCGGGACGTCCCGGAGCCGGCGCCACAGCGAGGGCGCCTGCACCACGACCATCAGCAGCCCGCCGACGGCCACGCCCACGGCGGCGGACCGCACCCCCCAGTGGCCGCCGAGCACGAACATCGCGGTGATGATCCCGGTGTTGTAGGCGATGTAGATGGCCGCCGGCACCAGGAAGCGTCCGTGGGCGCGCAGTGCGGCGCCGCAGTAGCCGCTCAGTCCGAACGAGAGCAGACAGGTCGCGGTGAGCCGGGTGCAGTCCACGGCGAGGCCCGGATCGGGCAGCCCCGGCGCCAGCAGGCCCACCAGTACCGGTGCCGCCGCGATCACCAGCACCGAGATCGCGGCGAGCGCGAGGCCGAGCCGGGGCAGGGAGGTCCGCACCAGCGCACGCACCGGATCGGGGCCGGCGTGCGCGCCCCGCGCGCGGCGGGCCAGCGCCATGCTGAACGCCGGGACGAGTACGAGGGCCATACCGTCCTCGATGAGCAGCGTCGAGGCGAACTCCGGGACGGTCCAGGCGACCAGGAACGCGTCGGTGGACCCGTCCGCGCCGAAGAGGTGGGCCAGGGTCTGGTCCCGCAACAGCCCGAGCAGGGCGCCCGCCGCGGTGAGCACTCCGGTCAGCAGTGCCGCCCGGGCCAGGAACCCGCCGCTGGGGCGCCCGGCGGGGGGTGTCGCCGGGCGCGTTGGGGGGCGCGTTGGTGGGTCGGCGGGTGTCCGTGGGGCCGGTGCTGCTGGCGCTGCCGGTAGTGCCAGTGGTGCCGGCGGGGGTCCGGAGGGTGGCTCGCCGAAGCCTCCACGTCGGTCCGGCCCTGCGGGTCCGGCCAGCGGTCCGGGTGCGGCTGCTGTGGCAGGTCCGGTCCGTCCCCCGGCTTGGGCCGTTCCGGCGGGTCCGACCGTCCCGGGTCCGGTGGGTCCAACTGCGCCGGTTTGTCCGGGGGTTCCGCTCGCCTTGGCGGGTCCGGCCGTCGCCACGGTGCTGGGTGTCGCGGCGGGTCCGACCCGTCCGCCTGTTCCGGCCTGTCCCGGGGTCCGGCTCACTCTGGCGGTCCCGACCGTCGCCACGGTCCCGGCGGGTACGGCTGTCCCGAGTCCGACCGGTTCGACCGCCGCCACCGGTCCGACCAGTGGAACCCTTCCGGCGGGTCCGGCGGGTCCGGCGGGTCCGGCGGGCTGGACCGGGCCCACCAGGCCGGTCGGGCCCACTGCGCTGCCGGTCGGGCCCGTTCCGCCGCCGACCGGGCCCACCGCACCCGCCAGTCCCACCGGGCTAACTGAGCCCACTGGTCCCACTGGTCCCACCGGGTCGACGGTGCCGACGGGGCCGACCGTGCCAACCGGGCTGACCGGTCCCGAGGGGCCAACCGGGCCCGCCGGGCTCACCAGTCCCACCGGGCCGGCTGGTCCCACCGGGCTCACCGGGCCGACCGAACTCACGGAGCTCACCGGTCCTACCGGGCCCACCGCACCCGCTGGGCCCACCGCGCTGACCGGTCCCACTGGTCCCACCGATCGCGAGGAGCCAACGGGGCCAACGGGGCCGACCGGTCCGACGGGACCGACCGGGCCCACCGCACCCGCCGGTCCCACCGCGCTGACCGGTCCCGTGGGCCCCACGGGACCGCTGCGTGGGGTCACCGCGCGTCAGCCCCGAGCGCCCACCAGGCGACGACGCCCAGCGCGACCGCGGTCAGCACGGTCGAGGGCCCACCGATGTCCGCGTACCCGAAGTCGACCAACTGCCAGACCAGCAGCCCGCAGGCGAGCAACCCACAGTCCGCGACCCGCCCCCGGCGCCGCGCGGCGAGCAACCGCCGCACCGTGAGCACCAGCAGCGCCGCCCAGCCGCCGACCAGGGCGAGCAGCCCCAGCAGCCCCTGTTCGCTGAGGACGAGCAGGTACATGTTGTGCGGGGACAGCAGCGGTTGACGCAGGTACGCGGAGCCCGCGCCGGCCGTGTCGCTGCCGGAGGACAGCGCGAGCGAGGCGTGGCTGTCGCGGTGCGCGGGGAAGTTCTTCAGCCCGACCCCGGTCACCGGCCGTTCGCGCCACATGCCGACCGCCGCCGCCCACATCGTGTACCGGTCGGTCACCGACTGGTCGGGGGCGTCCGCGACCCGGGTGATGCTGCCGACCCGCTCCTGGAGCATCGCGGTGCCGAGCCCCGCCCCGCCGACCAGCACGATCGCGGTGGCGGTCACCACGGCGAACACCGCCAGGGCCCGCCGCACCCCGGCGAACAGCAACTGTGCGGTGACCGCGGCGGCGGTGGCGATCCACGCGCCCCGGCTGAACGACAGCGCCAGCGGCACCAGCAGCAGCACCGCGCACAGCAGCGCGACCCCCCGCCGGACCGTCGCGCCCCGTGGGTCCCGGCCCGCGTCGAGCGCCAGCCCCACCGCGCAGAGCACCCCGTAGGAGACCACGGTCGCCATGCCCATCACGTCGGTCGGGCCGAAGGTGCCGACCGCCCGGACGTCCGCGCCCATGTACGAGGCGCCCGTCCCGGTGGCGTACTGGTGGACCCCGATGCCGCCCTGGAACAGCGCGAGTCCGATGAACGCCCAGGCGACCACCCGCAGGTCGGCCCGGTCCCGGACCAGCAGCAGCACCGCCAGCGGGACCAGGACGAACACCTGGAGGTAGCGCCCGAGTCCGGTGACGCCCGCCGTGACGTCGGCCGCCCCGGTCGCGGCGACCGCGATCGCGACGACCGGCAGCCCGAGGACGAGGGCGGCGGTCCGGCTCAAGGGGCGCCGGGCCCGTCGGACGGCGCCGAGGACGGCGATCAGCACCAGCACCCCGGACATCGCGTCGGCGGGGGTCCACCCGTCGCCGCCCCGCCCGGTGGTGGCGGCCCCCGCACCGGACACCGGCAGGGTGAGCAGCGCCATGAGGGCGAGCACCGGCAGCACGGGCGCGTACCGGCCGAGCAGGGCGAGGAACGCGGCGGCGGGGGAGGGCCCGGTCACGGCGGGGGCGGGGCCCCGGGTGGTGGCGAGGGCGGTGGTCTCGGTCACGGGTCAGCTCCCCGTCGGTCGGACGAGGACGGCCGCCGTGCGCAGCAGGATGCAGATGTCCTGCCAGAGCGACCAGGTGTCGATGTAGGCGTTGTCGAAGCGGGCCCGGTCCTCGATGGAGGTGTCCCCGCGCAGTCCCTCCACCTGGGCGAGGCCGGTGATCCCGGTCGGCATCCGGTGCCGTTCCGTGTAACCCTCGTACGTACGGGAGAACTGCCGTACGAAGTAGGGGCGTTCGGGGCGCGGGCCGACGAGGCTCATGTCCCCGCGGAACACGTTCCACAGTTGGGGGAGTTCGTCCAGCGAGGTGCGGCGCAGGAACCGGCCCAGGGCGCCGACCCGGCTGTCGTCCGCGACGCTCCACCGGGTCGCCGCCTCGCGGGCGTCGGCGGGGCGCAGGGTGCGGAACTTCAGCAGGGTGAACGGTCGTCCGCCGCGGCCGATCCGCTCCTGTCGGAACAGCACGCCGGGGCCGTCGGTGATCCGGATGAGGGCCGCGCACACTGCCAGGACCGGTGAGCCGGCCAGCAGCAGTGCACCGGCCACCGTCATGTCGAGGGCGCGTTTGCGGACGGGTACGCGCCGGGCGCCGCCCGGCGGGAGCGGGGCGCAGACGAAACCGGCGAGCCGGGGGCCGGTGCGCCCGGGGGCGTCCGCGTCGGGGGCGACGCACCAGAGCCGGTGGCCGAGTCCGGCGAGCGTCCGCAGCAGCGGGGCGTGCGTGCGGTGCGCCTCGGGCCCGGCGATCAGTACGTGGCGCACCCCGTTCTGGACGAGGGCCCGGCGCACCTCCTCGGTGGTGGTCAGGACCGGGGGCCCCGTCGCCGCCTCCGCCTCCGGCTCCTCCGACGCGGGTACGGGTCCGGCGGCGACGATCCCGACCGGGCGCACCCCGCAGCCCGGTTGCCGGATCAGGGCCGAGGTCACCCTGCGCACGGTGTGGCCGTCCCCGATGACGAGGGCGGCGTGCGGCTGGCGCACGAGCTGTGCACGACGGCGCGCGTACACGGCGGCGCGCCCCGCGCAGGAGACCAGCGCCTGCCCGGTGCACCCGAGGGTGAGGGCGCCGAGCGTCAGTGCGTGTCCGGGGGAGAGGGCGGCCAGGAACGCCCCGAGGAGCGCCCAGCCGACGAGGGTCCGCCCGGCCAGCGACGGCGCCTCCTCCAGGGCGGCGGGTACGGTCACCGCGCGCCGGCGCAGTGCGGCGCGCGCGTGCCAGCCGCCGATCCCGAGGGCGAGCCCCGCCACCAGCAGGGGGTGGCGCTGCGGTGCGGTGAGCGCGAACGAGGCCAGCAGGCCCGCCGCCGCGTCGAGCGCGAGCAGGGGAACGTCCAGGCGGGGGCGTGCGCGGCGGGTTCCGGCCCCCGTCCTGCTGCCGACCCCGCCGCCGCCGGGCTGCCGCGGGGCGAGCACCGAGACGGACGCCGTGGACCGGACGGATGTCGTGGATCGGACGGACGTGGTGGAGCGGGTGGATGCCGTGGGGCGGGTGGGTGCCGTGGGTTGGGTCGGGGCCGTCGGTCGGAACGGGGCGGGCGGCGGTGGGGAGGTGACGCCGCGTCCCGCCCGTGGCTGTCCCACGGGCGGAGGAACGATGCTGTCCGCGGTCACGAGTTGATGGACTCCCTGCACTGGGTGCGCTCCACGCCGAGCAGTTCGCGGTACACGGCCGCGACGGCGTCGGCGGACTGCCGCACATCGTGGGTGGTGAGGACGTGCCGGCGACCCTCCTGGCCGAGCACCGTGCGCCGCGGCGCGTCGAGCAGCAGCCGGGCCGTCGCGCGCGCCAGCGCGCCGGGGTCCCCGGGAGGCACGAGACAGTACGGCGCATGACCGGGCGGCAGGCTTTCGCGCGCGCCGTCCACATCGGTCAGGAGCACCGGGCGCCCACAGGCCATCGCCTCCAGCGGGGCGAGGGCCATGCCCTCCCACCGGGAGGGCAGGACGACCAGGTCGGCGGCCCGGTACCAGGGGCGCGGGTCGTCGACGGCGCCCGCGAAGATCACCCCTTCGGGTGAGGAGGCGCGAAGCGCGGCACTGTCCGGGCCGTCCCCCACAAGAAGGAGTCGGGCCTCGGGGACGACCCGTGCCACCTCCCGCCACGCCCGGAGCAGGACGTCCTGCCCCTTCTGCCGGCACAGCCGCGCCACGCACACCACGAGGGGTGCGTCGGGAGCCGTGTCCGCCAGCGCGGGGAGCGCGCGACGCAGGTCGCGCGTGCCCCGGGGCGCGGGCAACGCACCCGCTGACGCCGTCGGCTCCGCTGCCGCGGGCGGCTCCGCCGGAGCGGATGCGGATACGGATGCGGACACAGATACGGGATCGGCGGCCGGCCCGGGTCGGAAACGGCCGGTGTCCACCCCGTTGGGGATCACCGTCCACCGCCCCCGCACCCCGGCCGCCGCGCCCGTGACCCGCTCCGCCTCGCTGACGCACACGATCCGGTGGGCCCACCGCGCCCCGTACCGCTCCCAGCACCGGCCGAGCAGGGCGAGCGGGCCGCCGACCGCCTCGAAGGACCAGGCGTGCGGCTGGAACACGGTGGGCACCCGACCGCGCACCGCGAGCCGTGCGGCGAGTCCGGCCTTGGCGCTGTGCGCATGCACCAGGTCGGGCCGGACCGCGTCCAACAGCCGTGCCAACGCACGCACTTCGCCGACCAGTGCCGGACCCGGGGAGCGGGTCGCCGGCCAACTGAGCCAGCAGGCCCCGGCCCGGGTCACCGCTTCGGCCAGCGGACCGTCCGGCGGGCAGGCGACCACCACCCGGACGGCGTCCGGCCCGGCGCACTGGGCGCGCACCAGGTCGATGACCACCCGGGCCGCCCCGCCGTCGACCGGCTGGACCACGTGCAGCACGAGCGGCGGGCCCGTGGACCGCGACCCGGCCGGTGCGGGCGCCGCCGTTTCGGAGGCCACCGCTTCGGACGTCAGCGCGGGGGCCGGTTCAGCGGGCATCGGCGTCGGTGTCGACCGCGGCGAACAGGACCCCGGCCCAGGCGACGTCCTTCTCGGAGGTCAGCCGGACGTCGAGGCGGCCACCGCCCGCGGCCACGGCGTCGCCGAGGTCGAAGACGTCGGAGTCGTACCCGAGGGTCCCGATGTACGAGGGGTTGCGACTCCCTTGCGTGCCGGGCTCGTTGACGGTGGAGTTGAGGAGGTCGCCGGCCGGGTTGCGGGCGTCCTTGAGGGTGCTCCCCTCGCGCCGGCCGACCGACACGGTCAGCGCGTCCCCGGTGGTCCCGGCATCGCCGTTGTACGCGACGAACCCGGCGGTGCCCCCGCCGCCGGCCGGTACGGTCACCCCGTCCAGCCGCACCGCGGCCTCGTGGTGCCCCTCGCCGAGGTACGCGAAGCCGTCCCACAGGGCGAGTTGCCGCAGCGGTTCGCTCTGCTTCTCGTACGCGACGACCAGCGTCCAGCCGCCCCAGGCCCCGGCGCCGGAGGTCCCCATGGCCACATTGAGCTGGCCGACCGTCCACTGCCCCGAGCCGCCCGCGCGGACCTGCGCGGTCACGTCGGCCGACGCCTGGAACGCGTCGGCGCCGCCCGCGGTCCGGTGCCCGACGACGCTGTCGGCGAGCACCTCCTTGTACTGGCCCTCCGGTTCGGCGACGAGCACCCGGTCGTTGTCGACGGCCGGCTTCTGCTCGCCCGCCCGCAGGTTGCCGCCCCAGTACAGCCGGGCGTACGAGACCTTGGAGCCGCTGGGGACGCGCAGTTCGGCGCGGCTGGAGTTGTAGGTGTTCGCGTCGGAGTCCACGTCCGTGTAGAACATGTCGAACTCGTCGTTGGTGGCGGCGGCCTTCCCGGCGCGGGCGTCCGCGCAGGACACCGCCTCGCCGCCGTCGGTCGGGGTGCTCGTGGACTCGGCGCCCCGGCAGGTGATCGACACGTTGGCGGCGCGGACGATACCGCCGTGCTGCACGGCGTGGAACCGCTGGGTGAACGGCACCTCCTCGGCCTCCTCCGCGTGCTCGCTCCGGGTGGGCGAGGCGGGCAGGGCGGTGGGTACGGAAGCGGGCAGCGCGGGGGTCTCGACCCCCGCGCCGTGGTCGGACGGCGGCGCGCCGTGCACGTGCGGGGCGGCGGCGATGCCCCCCGCCGTCGTCACGGCACAGAGGGAAAGGACGCACACCGACGTGCGGGGCGGTACGAGCCGCCGGAGAACGGAACCGAGGGAATTGCGCATGACCGGTATTGCCCTTTCGGGAGATAAGCCTACTGAACCCGTCGAAAGGCAGTATGACCATCGCACTTCGATACCGTGTGACGCTCGCGGGTGATTCGGCCGAGCTGGCGAGGAAGGCCACTCTAACCGCCGAGCTTATTTGCTGCTGATACCGCGGAAGTCAGTGTGTCGGACTAATGCGTATCCGCGATTCCGTTCGGCACTCCTCCGGGTGTTGCCGAGCCGACGCGGCGAGAGATCACCCTTTCGGGCGCGGAACCCGCGGCGTTGTCGGGCGTTGGTCCTTGGGCCGGGCATCCCCGCCCGGTGCGTCACCCAACGACCTAGGAAGTACTTCTCATGTCGCGTACCGCGAAGGCTCTTGTCCTGTCCACCGTTGCCGCCGCGGCCGTCGCCGGCACCTCGGGGATCGCCGCTGCCGACGCCGGTGCCCATGGTGCCGCCGTGGGGTCCCCCGGTGTGCTCTCGGGCAACGTCATCCAGGTCCCGGTCCACATCCCGGTGAACGTCTGCGGCAACACCATCGACGTGGTCGGCATCCTGAACCCGGCCTTCGGCAACACCTGCGTCAACGACTGACGTTCCACCGCCGCGCGAGCCGCCCTGCCCCGCCCGGGGTACGGGCGGCTCGTCCGTGGGGCGGGGCGGCCCGGTGCGGTGACCCGAACGGGCGCCGGGTCACCCGGACCGCGAACCGCCGCGCCGAACAGCGGGAACGCGTCGTGACCCGCCGCGGACCGGGTGCGCCCGTGCACCGAGCGGTTGCGGCGGGGTGCCGGGGATTCGACGGTGGGGGAGTTCCATCCCCCACCGAAAGGGACATCCTCATGCGCGCTCTTCTGGCGCGACGCCTCGGGACCACCGCGCTGTGCGCCGCTCTCCTCGCCGGCGCCGCCGCTCCTGCGTACGCCTCCGACGCCGCCCCGTCCGCCCCGGACCGGTCGGCCCGCGGGGCACCCGTACCCGACCACGACAAGGACGCCACGGAGGAGGTCACGCCCGAGGCGGTCCAGAGCACCCTGGAGGCCCTGGTCGCAGCTGCCGTGGCCGGTGACTCGGACGCGTTCGCCGCGCAGACCTCCGTACTGGTGGAGCAGGCCACCGCGCACGCCGCCTCCCTCGGGCTCGACGGCGCCGCACAGCCGCCGGCCGCGCCCGACCCGGCGACCGAGCTGACGCCGCTCGCCTCCCTGGAGTCGCTGTTCAACCAGGGCGGGGCCCCCTCGACGCTGCCGTTCCCGCTGGTTCCGGCGCCACAGGGCTGACACGCCCGCGAAGGCCCGTCGGGGCCGGCCCACCTCGGGCTGGCCCCGACGGGTTTTTCGGTCCCGGACGCGGGAATTCCCACCGGACGGAATAGGTGATCCCCAGTCCGGGAATTATTCATACAAGATGATTGCCAAGGTTTTTCTGATCCTCCCGGGAAACGGTGCCGGAACTCCTTCGGGTGGGGGTTGTGTGGAATTCACGTACCGGGGGTTTCCGGTGCGGGCGGAGGTCGTTAGCCAACGCGGTAGTACGCCTTCCCACAGGCGGTCGCCGGAGGCCGCCGAAGAAAGGAACACGATGAAGCCCCTCAAGGCTGCCGCAGTCGTCGCCGGGTCCTTCGCCCTGGTCGGTGCCGCCGCACCGGCGTTCGCCACCACCCCGACGCCCACCAGCCTGAACGGCGCTCTGGAGACGCTCACCACCCAGTCCACGCTCGACGCGCAGCCCCTGCACAGCAATGCGCTCGACACGGAGAAGGAGGGCACCCTCCTGAACAGCGTGCAGACCACCGCCGACCAGATGAACGCCGGTGGAGCCAAGGCCGCCCCGCTGCTCGGCGGACTCCCGGTCGGCAAGTAGGCCGCCCGGCGGTCCGTGCGACGGTGCGTCCCGCCCACCGGCGCGCGGACCGGCCCCGCGCCCTCCCCGCGCCGCGTGCGCGGCCCCCATCGTGTGATCCGGGAGCACGGGTCGCCCGGACGAGTGACACGGGCATCCGGGTGCTCCCCGTATGTCGCTACGGTGCCGTGGTGACCTCAACCCCCACCGACAAGCGTCCCTTCCACCCGGCCGAACTGGGCACCCTCGCCGTCATGGCCTGGAGCGGTGAACACCCCGACGAACGGGGCGACCTGGCCTTCCTGCTCGCCTACGCGCTCGGTGACGGGCCCGGCGGTGCCGAGGGCACGTCGGCCGCCGTGCGGACCCTGCTGGAGAACACCAGGCTGCCCGTCGGCGGACCCGTCGTCGACGCCACGACGCGCCCCAGCTTCCCCGTCTCGCTCCTCGTCGAAGCCGGGCAGGCCGTCGTCAACATGCCCCATCTGAACGCCCAGTGCCTCGTACCGCCGGAGTGGCTCGCCGCGGTCCGGGAGCGCGGTCACGCGTACTTCATCTTCGCCACCCGGCCCTGGCCCGAGGGTTCGCCCGGCGTGGAGATGACCCAGGCGACGCTGTCCGCGTTCGCCGGGGACGAGGAGATGCTGGCGGGGGCCGCGCACTGTCTGCTGCCCGCGCGCAGCCTGCGCACCTGAGGGCCGCCCGTCGGGGACGGGGCTCCCTCCGCCGGTCCGACAACCCGCCGATTGCCCCCTGCGGGGGAACTGCGCGGCGGTCGCCCGGACTCCCTCGTTAACCGGATGTCCAGACCTGCCGACCCCGAAGGGGACCGTTGACATGAAGTCACCGACGCGTGGAAGCCTCGCCGCGCTCCTGGCCTGTGCGGCCGTCGCCGCGGGAGCCGGGTCCGCCGTGGCGGGGGAGCGGGTGCCCGTCTCCGTGCCCATGGAGGGCGTGGAGCACTCGCTCGGGATCTCGGCGCCCAGGGTCGGGGCGCAGCTGCCGGTTCCGGTGCCCGGGGCGGTGGACGGGCCCCGGTACGTGGAGGGGCGGTTGCTGCCGGCCGGGCTGGTTCCGGTCGTGCCGTTCAGCGTGCCGTTGCCCGGGGTCGCGGCTCAGTCGCTGGTGCCCCATGTGGTGGGGGGCGGGGCCGATCGGGCGTCTGCGGTGGTCGGGGGGCCCGATGCGGTCGTCGGTACGCCCGGGGTGTCGTTCGACGCGCCGGTCAGTGGGCCCCGGCCCGATTCGTTCGGGCTGCCGCGCGCCGCGCTGCCCGTCGCCGGGCTGCGTACGGCTCCCCTCCAGACCGCCCCCGCCGCCTGGCTCCACCTCACCTGACGGTCCCCTCCCGCGGTACGTCCACCTGCACGCGCGCTGTCCCGCGGGGTGCGTCCCGGTTTCGCGCAGTTCCCCGCGCCCCTGATCGGTGCGTCCACCCGCGGGGTGCGTCCCGGTGTTGCGCAGTTCCCCGCGCCCCTCAACAGGTGCGTCCTGCTGGGCCTGCGCTGTCCTGCGGGGTGCGTCCCGCTTTCGCGCAGTTCCCCGCGCCCCCTATCGGTGCGTCCACCTGTGGGTGCGCTGTCCTGCGGGGTGCGTCCCGGTTTCGCGCAGTTCCCCGCGCCCCCTATCGGGGCACTCCGATGCCGGTCCGCCCCCGCCGGACAACGCACATCCAGCCGGACGAACCCCAGGGGCGCGGGGAACTGCGCAACGCCCGTGCGTACGGCACCAACACAGCGCACCCGCAGGTGGACGTACCGAAAGGGGCGCGGGGAACTGCGCAACCCCCGTGCGTACGGCACCAGTACAGCGCACCCGCAGGTGGACGTACCGAAAGGGGCGCGGGGAACTGCGCGAGCAACCACGGCGCACCCGCACGGGACATCGCACCCCGAGGACAACCGGAACGCCCCCGCCAAAGGGACGCGTGCCCTCACGCCCCCTCACGCGTTGGGCACGACAACGCGCAGACCGACCCGGGAGGCCCCCCTTGCGAGCGACCCGCCGCGCCCTGCTGAGGGCCTTGTTCCTCACCGCCCTGGCGGGAGGAACAGCCGCCGCCCTCACTCCCGTCCTCACCGCGGACCGCAACGCCCGCCGCCCCCGCGCGCCCCGCGCCCCCGGCGCCCCCGGCGCCCTCCGCGGCGAGGTCCTGTTCGACGAGACCTACCGCGGACGGCGCCTACGGGGCAGCCGCACGGGCTCCCCGGCCGCGCACGGCACCGGCACCCGCACCGGGCCGGACACCGTGCGCGTCACCGTGGACGGACGCCCGCTGCACCTGATGCGCCGCGCGGACGGCGGCTACCTCACCGTGGTCGACCACTACGTCTCGTACCCGACTCCGCTGGCGGCGGCCCGGGCCGCGGTGGACGAACTGGGTGCCGCCCACCTCTCCGCCTCCCCGACGCACCGCGCCTGAACGCACCGGCACCGGCCTTCGGAGAGGGAACGCACGTGGTGTACACCCGCAAGAACGTGACCAAGTTGAGCAGCGCGGAGCGCAAACGGTTCGTGAACGCGGTCCTCGCGCTCAAACGCAAGGGCCGCTACGACGAGTTCGTCCGCGTCCACATCGACTACTACGTCGCCGACGGGGACACCAACCGCCGGGTCGCCCACATGGCGCCGTCCTTCCTGCCGTGGCACCGCAGGTTCCTGCTGGAGTTCGAACGCGCACTCCAGCGGGAGGCCCCCGGGGTCACCGTCCCGTACTGGGACTGGACGGCGGCGCGCTCCCCGGTGGGGTCCCCGTGGACGGACGACCTCCTCGGCGGCACCGGGCGGGGCACCGAACGCCAGGTGGCGACCGGTCCGTTCGCGCGGGCCAACGGTTGGATCGTCCGCGAGAACATCACGGACGACGACTTCCTGGTCCGGGACCTGGGGCGTCCGTCCAACCCGTTCCCCCTGCCCTCGCAGGACGAACTCGCCCTGGCGATGCGGGAGTCGGTGTACGACGTGGAGCCCTGGAACTCCACCGTGTCGTCCGGTTTCCGCAACGGCCTGGAGGGCTGGACGGGCGCCCGGACGGGGGACGGCCGGTGGCGCAACCACAACCGGGTGCACCGCTGGGTCGGCGGGACCATGCTCGGTGGTGCGTCCGTCAACGATCCGGTGTTCTGGCTGCACCACTCGTTCGTCGACCTGCTGTGGTCGCGTTGGCGCAAGGCGCATCCGGACGGTGCGTACGAGCCGGCCGAGCCGCCCGGGTTCGGTTCGCTGGAGCGCGGTCGGATCGTCGCCCGCAACGAGCGGATGCCGCCCTGGGACGTCACCCCGGCCTCGTTGGAGGAGCACGGCGGGATCTACCGCTACGCGTGACGGGCCGCGGGAACGGCGGAGCCCCCGTCGGCCGGCCTGCTGACGGGGGCGGGTGCGTTACGGGGACGGAGGTCTCCGTACGCGGTGCTCAGTATCCGTAGCCGGCGGGGCCGCTGCCGTTGACACAGGTGTTGCCGAACGCCGGGTTCAGGATGCCGATCACGTCGATGGTGTTGCCGCAGACGTTGACGGGGACGTGCAGGGGGATCTGCACGATGTTGCCGGACAGGACACCCGGCGAGCCGATGGCCTCGGCGGCGGCACCCGCGTCGGCGGTGGCCATGCCCGCGCCACCGAGCATCACGGCGCCCGAGCTGACGGCCAGGACGGCCGCCTTCGCGATGCGAGACATCACGTACTCCTTCAGTTGGGTTGTGCGGTGGTCCGTGCGGGGTGTCGGGGGGAATGACGTCCGCACGCCCCCTTCAACGTCAGGAGGCGGCCGGGGTCACGGTTTGTCATCCCTCGCCCCGGGGAAAGGCGCCGTGCCCCGCCGGTCGGGTGCTTCAGCGGGCGACGAGGGTGATCTCGGTGGCCTTGACGCTGGTGAACACGGCGCTGCCGTCGTGCAGCCCGAGGTCGGCGGCGGCGCCCGGGGTGACCTCCGCGACCAGGTCGGGGGCCCCGTCGGAGGTGACCAGGACCCGGAGCCGGCTGCCGACGGCGGTCAGTTCCCGCACGGTGCCGGGCCAGACGTTGCGGGGGCTGCCCGAGGGGTGCTCGCGGTGCAGGGCCACGGCCTCCGGGGCGAAGACGGCGAGCGCGTCCGCGGCGGGGGCGAGGGGTTCGGCGGCGATCACCCGGGTCCCTGCGGCGGTGACCAGTCCGTCGGCGGTGGCGGTGCCCGGCCAGGCGTTGGCGCCGAGCATCCGGGCCACCCAGGCGGAGCGGGGGTGTCGGGCCACCTCGGCGGGCGGGGCGTCCTGCACGGTGCGGCCGTCCTCCAGGACGAGCACCCGGTCGGCGAGGGACACCGCCTCCACCGGGTCGTGGGTGACGATCAGACAGACCCCGTCGAACGCGTCCAGATGGCGGCGCAGGGTGTGGCGGACCCGGCCGCGGGTGGTCTGGTCGAGGGCGGCCAGCGGTTCGTCCAGGAGGAGCAGCCGGGGGCGCGAGGCGAGCGCGCGGGCCAGGGCGACCCGGCCGGCCTGTCCGCCCGAGAGTTCGCCGGGCCTGCGGTGGGCGAGGTGGCCGACCTCCAGCCGGTCGAGCCACTCCCGCGCGGTGCGCAGCGCCTCGGCGCGCGGCACCCCGTGGGCGCGGGGGCCGTAGGCGGTGTTGGCGAGGGCGGTGAGGTGCGGGAAGAGGGCCGGGTCCTGTGGCACCCAGGCGGTGTCGCGGCGGTGCGGGGGCGCGGCGGAGAGGTCGGTGCCGCCGAGGGCGAGCCGGGCGGCGGACTGGGTGGGCAGGCCCAGCAGGGCGCGCAGCAGGGTGGTCTTCCCGGCGCCGTTGGGGCCCACCACGGCGAGGGTGGTGCCGCCGGGCGCGGTGAGCGCGAGGTCGGTGTAGCCGGTGAGGCGGGCGTCGAGGCGCGCGGCCGAGGGGGCGCGGCGCGGCGGGTCGTCCGCCGTCTTCCGGGGAGCGGGGGGCTGCGGGGCGGGGGCCTCGGCGGGGGCGGCCCCGGCCGGTGCGGTCTTGGTGGGGGCGGTGGTCCAGCGTCCGCGCAGGGCGATCAGGACGGCCATGGCGACGGCGAGCAGCAGCAGGGACACCGAGGTCGCCGCCTCGGGGTCGTCCTGGAGCAGCAGGTACACCTGGAGCGGGAGGGTCTGGGTGGTGCCCGGGAGGTTGCCCGCGAAGGTGATCGTGGCGCCGAACTCGCCCAGCGCCCGGGCCCAGGTGAGCGCCGCCCCGGCGGCCAGGCCGGGGGCGACCATCGGCAGGGTGACCGTGCGGAACACCCGCAGCGGGCTCGCGCCGAGCGAGGCGGCGGTCTCCTCGTAGCGGGTGTGGAGCGCGGCGAGCGTGCCCTCCAGGCTGATGACCAGGAACGGCATCGAGACGAACGTGGCGGCGACCACCGCGCCCGCCGTGTGGAAGGGCAGGGTGACGCCGAACCAGTCCTCCAGCCAGGGCCCGAGCAGCCCGCGCCGGCCGAAGCCGAGCAGCAGGGCGACCCCGCCGACGGTGGGCGGCAGCACCATCGGCAGCAGCACCAGCGAGCGGACGAGCGCCTTGCCGCGGAACGGGACCCGGGCGAGCAGCCAGGCGAGCGGCACGCCGAGCACCAGCGAGACGCCGAGCGCGCTCAGCGACACGACGAGGGACAGCTTGAGCGCGGTGACGGACTCCGGTGCGGTCAGGTGGGTGCCCAGGTCGTCCCACGGGGTGCGCACCAGCACGCCCAGCAGGGGGACGAGCAGGAACGCGACCGCGAGCAGGGCGAGGAGGGCCAGGGCCAGTGGCGGACGGGCGGGCCGGGTGGCGGCCCCGGTCACGGCTTCTGGAAGCCCGCGTCCCGCAGGATCTTCTGCGCGGGCGGCGAGGACAGCCACTCCACGAACGCCTGGGCGGAGGGGCTGTCGCCGGACTCCTTGAGGACGGCGGCCGGGTACTGGGCGACGGCGTTCTGTCCGTCCGGGATGGCGATCGCGTCGACCTTGTCGGGCTTGGTGTCGGCGTCGGTCTTGTAGACGATGCCCGCATCGGCCTCGCCGAGTTCGACCTTGCTGAGCACGGCCCGGACGTTCGGCTCCTCGGAGACCGGCTTGACGTCGACCTGCTGCGCGTCGAGCACCTGGCGGCTGTAGCGGCCGACGGGGACCTCTTCGGCGGCGAGGACGACCTTCAGCTTCGGGTCGGCGAGGTCCTTGAGGGTCTTGACGTCGTCGGGGTTGCCCTCGCGGGTGGCGATGACCAGGCGGTTCTTCGCGATGACGGAGGGGGTGCCGGTTTCGGCGCGCAGTCCGTCCATGGTCTTGGTGTCGGCGGTGACGATCGCGTCGGCGGGTGCGCCCTGCCGCACCTGGGCGGCGAGTTCCTGGGAGCCCGCGAAGGAGAAGGTGAGCTTCACCCCGGGGTGGGTGTCCTCGTACGCGGTCTTCACCGTCTTGAACACGTCGGTGAGGGAGGCGGCGGCGAGGACGGTCAGCTTGCTGGAGGAGGCCGGGCCCGCGCTGCCGCCGCCCTGTCCGTCCTTCTTGTCGCCGGCGCCGTCGTTCTTGTCGTCGCTTCCGCAGGCCGCGAGGAGCGGGACGAGCAGGGCGGCGGTCGCGGTGAGTCCGGCGATCCGGGCGCGGGTGCGCAGCGGCCGGGGGTGCGGGGCGCGGGCGGCGCGGGACATGGGGCTCCTTGGACGAGGGTGGGGTGCGGTGGGCGAGGGGCGGCGCAGGGGGCGTCAGGTGCGGTCGATGTGGACGTTGGTGGACTTGACCCGGGCGGTGGCCTGCGCGCCGACCTCCAGGGCCAGTTCCTCGACGGCTTCGCGGGTGAGGAGGGAGACCAGCCGGTGCGGCCCCGCCTGGATCTCCACCTGTGCGGCGACGTCCCCGAGCTTCACGGCCGTGACGATCCCGGGGAACGCATTGCGGACGGAGGTGTACGGGACCTCCTCGTCGGTGCCGGTGCCCTGGGCCAGCTCGACGGAGAAGGCGGCCAGGTCCACGCCGTCGACGAGGCGGCGCCCGCTCTCGTCGCGGTGGGTGGCGACGCGCCCGGCGTCGGCCCAGCGGCGGGCGGTGTCGGGGCTGACGCCCAGGAGACGGGCGGCCTGCCCGATGGTGTACGACGGCATGTGCGCCACGTTATGGAGAATCACGCCGCAGATGCAACCCTTATGGGTGATTGTTCCTGGTGGTTGCGGAGCCGTACCTCGTTCTGGACCGGGGCTTGACCTCAACCAAACCTGAGGGAGCAGGCTGATGCCCATGACCACGGAAACCGAAGACATCAAGGCCATCGAGCAGGTCGTCGCCACCGTCGAGCGCACCCAGCGCGCCCGGGACGTCGAGGGCTTCCTCGCGCTCTTCCACCCCGACGCCCTGTGGACCACCGGACACGGCAAGGTCCTGATCGGGTTCGACACGATCGCCGAGTTCACCCGTTCCGTGCTGCCCGGCGCGCCCCAGGACGGCGAGGTCACCTACGAGGTGGTGCACCTCCAGTTCCTGCGGCCCGACGTGGCGGCCGTCAAGGTCAAGCAGGTCTACCACCACGCGGAGGGCCCGCAGGAGGGCAGCCCGCTCTACGTGATGACCAAGCAGGAGGACGGGAGGTGGCTGCTGACGGCCAATCAGAACACTTCGGTGTACGCGGAGTAGGGAGTAGGGAGTAGGGCGCGGCGTGGCGCACCCGCGCGTCCCGGGCTCCACCGCGCCGGGGGCTTTCCCGTCGCACGCTCCGCCGCACGGGTGAACGCGGAGCGCTGCGCGCGGTTCCGCCTGATGGGATCGGAGCTCCGGTGCCCGGTGCCCGGGCCCGGTGCCCCCCTCAGGAAGGTCGTAGATGTCCCAGGGTCAGCCCGAGCACCTCCGCGTCATCTGTCCGCCGGCCGTCGCGACCCTCGGCACCGACGATCACCGTTCCGGCAGCGAGTGGCTGTCCTCGCGCCGGCCGGGACAGGTGTTCATGATGGGAGACAACCCCGCCCTCCCCGTGATGCCCGAACGGCCGACGCTCGCCGACTTCTTCCGGCTGCGGTTCGCGCTCGACCCGTTCGCCGTGCGGCACATGCTGCACAGTGCGCGCCGGGCCCGGGAGCAGGGCATGGGCGACAAGGTGGTGCTGGCCTGCCTCCTGCACGACATCGCGCTCGCCGGTCTGCTGCGCAGCCAGCACGGTCACTGGGGGGCCCAACTGGTGGGGCCGTACGTCGACGAGGAAGTGGCCTGGGCCATCCGTCAGCACGAGGTCCTGCGCTACTTCCCCGACGAGAGCGTGGGATACGGCTACCCGGAGGCGTACCGGGACTTCTTCGGGGCCGATTATCAGCCGCCGGCCCACACCCGGGCCGCCTACGCGAAGGCCCGCCGCCACCGCTGGTACATGTCGGCCCGCATGGTCACCATCAACGACGTGTACACCTTCGACTCCGAGGTCGACATCGAGTTCGAAGAGTTCGAGGACGTGGTGGGCCGCCACTTCGCCCAGCCCGCGCAGGGATTGGGCTTCGACGACTCCCCGGTGGCCCACATGTGGCGCACCATGATCTGGCCGAACAACTTCATCTGAGCGGGCGGCCGGAGGTTCGGCGCCGCGGGTCCGAAGGGATGGCTAACGGCGGGACGTCGGGTCGATGACCTCGGACGGGTTCGGGGGCCGTACGTCCAACGGCTCGTCGAAGTCGCTGAACGTGGTGGTGCTGCGGTAGTCGTCGCCCTCGTACGCCACCTTGAGCAGGTACGGCTTGCCCTCCGTGGCGACGTGGAAGGTGTAGGCCCCGCCCTTGTCGGCCTTGTCGGTGACCACCAGGGTGATCGTCGGGACCCCGTTCACCTCGCCGGGCTCGCCCTTCTTCGCCTTTCCGAAGAAGGCGAACTCCCGGGTGCAGGTGATGCCCCCCGTGCCGTCGGCCGCGGCCTTGACCCAGGGCTTCTTCCCCGCGACGTCGGCCATGCCCCGCTCCTCGGCCCATTCCCTGAGGTACGCGCGGTTCGGCCGGAAGTAGCCGGTGTTGTCGATCCGGATCTCTTCGAGGTGCTTGCCCGCTCCGAAGTCGGTCCCGCCCGTGCACCGCCGCTTGAGGTCGGTCGTGACATGACCGGTGACGCTTATGCCGCTCGTCATCGAGGTGTCCATGGTGACGGTCACCGAGTCCAGCGCGGTCATCGTCTCGTTCGCCTCGTCCAGCAGCTGCCGCGCCGAGCGCTCCTTCTCCATCTTCTCCGGCACGGTGTCGGTGCAGCCGGCCAGGGCGGTGCCCAGCAGCAGACAGCTCAGCGTGGTCAAAACGGTGCGTCGCATACGGACGGCCCCCTCGGTTCGGAACGCTTCCAGGGCGGCCGAGCGCGTGGGGGCGGTCACTGACCTGGGCGGATCAGACTAACGGGCGTCGAAGTCGACCCGTGCGGCGGGCAGCACCCGGCTGCGGCGGCCCGGGTAGTGGAGGTTCCGGAAGATCTCGTTGTGGTGCGCGATCGACGGGTCCGGCGCGGCGTAGGGGCCGGTGTCCGGTCGGACGGAGGTGGTGTGCCCGTCCTCGACCAACAACAGGTCGTAGCCGAGTCCGAGGGCCGCGCGGGCGGTCGTGTCCACGCAGATCTCGGTGGCGAACCCGGTGACGACGACCTCGGTGACGTCCAGCTGCCGCAGCGTCCGGTCGAGTTCCGTACCGAGGAAGCTGTCCGGGGTGGACTTGGGGACGACCACCTCGTCGTCCCCGGGCGTCAGCTCCGGTGCGATCCGCCAGCCGTCCGTGCCCGGCACCAGCTCGCCGTCCTGGTGCTGCACGGTCACGATCGGCACGCCCGCCGCCCTGGCCCGCGCACGGAGCCCCGCGATGGCGGTCACCGTCTCCACGGGGCGGTGCGCGATGCCCACCAGGGTGTTCTGCATGTCGATGACGAGCAGCGCGGGGCGCGCGGGGCGTGCCTGCGGGCGGGATGCGGGAGTCATGCGGGGCACGGTAGTGGGGGGTGCGGTGCGCGGTCGCCCCGTTTGTTCGTTTCGTCGTCGGGGGCGGAGCGGTTGACCCTCACGTGACGTCATGCCGCATCGTCGGTGCCATGCGAGGGCGAGGGCACCTGACCGTGGGACGCGTGGCCGAGCTGGCCGGGGTGAGCGTCCGCACGCTGCACCACTACGACCAGATCGGCCTCGTACGGCCGTCCGCGCGGACCGCGGCCGGGTACCGGGCCTACGCGGCGGGCGACGTGGAGCGGCTGCGGGAGGTGCTCGCGTACCGGCGGCTGGGCTTCGGCCTGCGCGAGATCGCGGACCTGGTGGACGACCCGACCACCGACGCGGTCGCCCACCTGCACCGGCTCCGCGGCCTGCTGCTGGACCAGCGCGACCGGGCCGCCGCCATGGTGACCGCTCTGGATCGAGAACTGGAGGCACGGGCCATGGGGATCAACACCACACCGGAGGACCAACTGAAGCCGTTCGGGGCGCAGTTGTACGAGGCCATCGGGTCCGACTACCCGGCGACGCGGCGCACCGAGCCGCGGATCGCCGCGCAGGTCTGGGCAGCGCTCGGGGACGCCCGCACGGTGCTGAACGTCGGGGCCGGTACCGGTTCCTACGAGCCCGCCGACCGGGAGGTGACGGCGGTGGAACCGTCGGCGGTGATGCGGGCGCAACGCCCCGCGGACGCGGCGCCGTGCGTGGCCGCGCGTGCGGAACGGCTTCCGTTCGCCGACCGGACCTTCGACGCCGCGATGGCCTTCAGCACCGTCCACCACTGGCAGGATCCGATCGCCGGGCTGCGCGAGATGCGGCGGGTGGCCCGCCGGGTGGTGGTGTTCACGCACGACGCGAGTGACACCGGGTGGCGCCACCGGTTCTGGCTCACCCGCGACTACCTGCCCGAGATCGCCGGCCTGGTCGCCGGCCGGCCCCCGATGGACGAGTTGGCCGGCGCGATCGGGGCCCGCCTGGAGCCGGTGCTCGTCCCGTGGGACTGCGCCGACGGTTTCCTGGAGGCCTACTGGCGCCGACCCGAGGCGTATCTGGAGGAACACGTGCGCCGTGCGGTGTCGGCGTGGACCAGGGTCGGGCCGCAGGCCGAGCACCGGGCGGTGGGCCGGCTCCGCGACGACCTCGCCTCGGGCCGGTGGGCCGAACGCAATCGCGAGCTCGTCGGCCTCGACGCGGCGGAGCTGGGCCTGCGCCTCCTCGTGGCCTGACCGTTGCGCTAGACGGTCCGTACGGGTGCGCTCCGGAGTACGGTTTCGCGTTAACTTGCCGAACCAGGTATCTTGCATCGCATGGAACCAGGTGAGTCGACCAAGCAGGCCCGGGCAGCCGCCCAGCTGCGCAAGGGGGTCCTGGAGTACTGCGTACTCGCCCTGATGCGGGACCGCCCCCGCTACGGCGTGGAACTCCTCCAGGCGTTGGAGGAGTCCGGCGCCCTCGCCACCAGTCAGGGCACGGTCTACCCGCTGCTCTCCCGGCTGCGCCGCGACGACCTGGTCACCACCACTTGGCAGGAGTCCCTCTCCGGTCCGCCCCGTCGCTACTACGCGCTCACGGACAGCGGTCGGGCCGCACTCGACGAGTTCACCCGCGTCTGGCCCGGCTTCCGCAACGCCGTCGACGCCTTCCTGACCGCCCCGGCCTCCCCGGCCGCCCCGCACCCTGCCACCGGAGACCTCGCATGAAGACCACCGCCGACCCCGTCCGTGACTACCTGTCCGTCGTCGAACGCGAGGCTTCCGCCCTCTCCGCCGACCGCCGCCAGGAACTCCTCGCCGACCTCATCGAACACGTGGAGGTGACGCTCGCGGAACGCCCCGACGCGTCGATCAGCGAGATCCTGACGGAACTGGGGGACCCCCGCACGATCGCCGCGACGGCGCTGGCGGAGGCGGGGCACGGGTCCGCCGGGACCCCGGCCGCACCGGGCGTGCCGGGCACCGGCGACGCACCCGCCCGGCGCGGCAAGGTGCACCCCCTGGTCCCGCTGCTGATGCTCACCCTGTCGCTGCCCTTCATCCTGGTCTTCCCCGACCAGCCCGGGCCGGTGCTCGGCGTCCTGTTCCGCATCACCGGCGCGGTGCTGCTCTGCACCTCGGTGCACTGGAACGCCGTCCAGAAGACCACCGGCGTGCTGCTCGTCGCCGTCCTGCCGAGCGTGGTCTTCGGCGCGGCGAACCTCTCCGGCGGCGGCCCGGAGGTCGGCACTCCGGCGCTCCTCGCCAACCTGGGCATGTTCGCCCTGATGGCCGGCGCGGCAGCCTGGCTCTGGCGGGCCCGCCGCGCCTGAGCGGGAGCACCGGTCACCGGGTCGGGCAGGGGAGTTCGGGGCCGGCCCGGTTCGGGGAGCACGTCACCAATGCGACCGAGTGGAACACCGTGCCCTTGAGGTAGTGCCCCAGGGACACGTCGTCGCCGCACATGACGCGCTCGGCGGCTGCCTTCACCAGGAGGGTCAGCCGGGCTTCCTCCCGCTCGGCCTCGGACGCGAAGCGGGGAGCGAACTCCGCCAACTGTCGTCCGAGCCACTCGGCGGCTTCCTTGGGCTCCTGCCAGGTTCCCCGCACCATCGACGGGGGTTTCGTCAGCCAGTGGGCGGTCTGGATCGGCGGAACGTCGGTCGTGGGGAACTCGACCGCTGCCCGGCGGTGCCGCTCCAGCAGGTCTTGGGGGCTGGTCGGCGAGGGCGGTTCGCCCGGCGGCCGTCGCAGGCTCTCCCTGTCGAACACGGCCTTCTCTCCGAGCCACGCGTAGCCGTGGACGTGCACGGGCGCTCCCTTCCGGGGAAGTGGTCGCCCCGCCCGGACGCAGCAGGACGGCGCTGCATCGGGGCGGGGCGATCGGGGAACCGCTCAGGCGGACAGGCCGAACCTGGCCGGGTCGATGCCGGCCGCGTCCAGTTCCGCCGTCGTGAAGCGGAGCGGCTGCGCGTCCGGCCGCTTGCTGTCGCCCACGGCCCAGGCGTCCGTGCCGATGCGGGCGAGCGTCACGCAAGACTCGCCGTCCGGATGCGTGTTGCCGCCGCACGCCGCAGTGAACTCGGCTCCCTCGATGGAGAGTTCGTACAAGTCGTCGGATGTCGTCGTGCCGGTCTGCACCATGTCGCAACCTCCATGTCGCTCGGTGTGCCGATGACGCTACGGAGGGGGTTCGCGGGTGCTCCACCGTGTTGCACGGAGTTGCAGACATTCACCCGAGCGCGGCGATCGCCTCTCGGATCAGGTCGCGCGCCGAGGAGCCGTGCACGGCGATCCGCGACAGTTCGGTGAAGGCCCGTAGGTACGTGTGGATCTCGCCGGGAGCGGTCAGGTTGATCTCCGCGGTGAGCGTTTCGACGGCCACGCGTTGGTCATCGAACGCGTAGAACGCTTCGAGTGGCCACACTGTCCTGGGGGACCGCTTCGGAATGACGCCCAGCGAGACGTTCGGCCGCCTCATGACGGTCAGCAGATGGTCGAGCTGCTCCGCCATGTCCTCATCCGGGCAGACCGGGTAGTAGAGCACGGCCTCCTCGATGAGGAGCGCGAAGCGGTGATCGCCATTCCTGATGACGCGGGACCTGTCCAATCTCGCTCGGACCGCATCGGACACGTCGTCCGGAGTCCCTTGGAAGTCGGTGATGGACCGGAGCAGTCCGGTGGCGTATCCGGCGGTCTGGATCATGCCGGGCATCACGTTCGATGCGTAGACACGGAAGGTGCGCGTTCGCTGGTAGAGGGGAACGGTCCTCTCGTGTACACGCCGCATGCCGTCCCGGTGGATCTGCTTCCACTCGACGTACATGGAGTCGGCATGACGCGAGGCCGCGATGATGTCGGATGCTTGGTCATCGGCCCCACAGGCCGCACACCAGGCACGGATGTCAGCGTCCGAGGGTGGTGTGACGCCTCGTGCGATGCGCGACGACTTGGACCGGTGCCAGCCGCACCGACCAGCCAGCTCGTGCCCGGAAAGTCCGGCGTCCTGCATCAGCTCGTGCAGACGCACCGCGACTGCTTGCCTCGCAGCCCGGGCGCTTGAAAGTGGTGAGGAGGACATGAGCTGGCTGGTCAGTACTCAGACGGTGAACTGCTCGTGGGAGACGGCACGTTCCCAGACAACGTCGAACGCGCTCGCGCACCGTCGCGTGATGACCGGATCGTCCGTCTGGTCCGTGCGGACCCAGTTGCCGGAGCCGTCGAAGATGTTGAACTGGACGAGTCGCCCGTCGAACTGCCAGTAGTCGTTGCCCGGCAGCAGCAGGTCCGAGGCCCGACTCCGAGGAAGCCAGCGGACCTCCTCACCTGCGGCGACGTTGGTGAACGTCCCGGAGTGCTCGAAGGCGATGTACTCGCTGACGGGCTCCGAGACGATCCGGGCCCTCCGGACGGCCACTCCCTTCGCCGTGACCTCTTGCACGAGGTCGAGCCACGGCCGCCACCACGAAGCGCGGTCGTCCACGTCGAGACGATGCCCCCGCTGCCATGCAGCGAACCGGTCGACCTCGTTCTCCACCCGGTACTCGTCTCGAAGCTCCAGATGGACGGCGGATTCCCGAGCCGAGCGAATGAGGTCGGAGAAGTCAGTCAGACTCTGCGACACCGAGCGCCTCCCGGAGGAGCGGAATCATCTGCTTCGGAACCCTGATGACCGCTTCGTGGCTGGGGAGGGGAACGTCCCCTGCACACGTGGTCGAGGTCTCCTCGTCCGCCGTCAGCCCTTGGATGACGAGGTCCTTCACGCTCTCGTCCACCCACACCGCGGGCGATCCGTGGTCCCCGGATTCGGGGTCCTTACCAATGAAGCGCAAGGACATGATGTGCCTCCTTCATAAGGCAGAGTCGCCGGCGGGGTGACCGTGGGCGGCGGGAACACGGGCGGGAGCGGGGGAAGCTGCTCGATTCCGGTCGGGTCCCTGAGGGGGTTGGTAGTCGGCGTGCGGGATCGCTCGTTCCCAGACCTTCTCGAATGCGCTGCGGACCAGGTCCACCACAGCCGCATCGGTACGCAGCTCGCGGTCGACCACCTCCCCGACTCCGGAGAAGTGGGTGAACAACACCGTCTCGTCGTCGAACATCCACAGGTCCGTTGCCGGGAGGGCGATGTTCGATGCGTCGCGCCGGGGCAGCCAGCGGACCGACTCGCCCGCCTCGACGTTCGGGAACGTCACGTCGTACTCGTAGCGGATGTAGTCCGTCACCGGCTCGGACACGATCCTGGCCCTCCGCATGGCCACGCCGCGGGCCGTCGTGTCGACCACCACGTTCAGGAACGGCCTCCACCACGTGGACCGATCGGCGGCCGGGTCGAGGCGCTTGCCGTGTTGCCACGCCCGGAACTCCGGGTCGTCGGGCTGGTACGCGTCCCGCATCTCCAGGTGCACGGCGGAGTGCCGGGCCCGGGCCAGCCCATCAAGCACCGGGTGTGACATCACTCCTCCGTTTGGCCGCAGGCGCCGGGTGGTTCGGTGTGCACAGACGATATGACGTGGCGACACCGGGTCGCCACGATGTTGCATGAGGTTGCAGGGCCTTGCCGCACGGCAGTCAGCGGGCGTGTGTGGCCCCGTCCGCCCGTGACGGGGAGCAACGAACGGACGGGGTGCTTGGCGGGGCGCAGCCCCAACGACCTTGGCCGTGCGCTGAGTTCGCTGTGTCCGTGCGGGTACGCGCTCGGCGTCGCGATGGCTGACGCCCGGAGGGGTCGGAGGTCCAGCGGGTAGGCTCCCGCCCATGGGCGCGTTCTTATCGCATCCGAGCCGCGGGCGTTGACCGTGGGCACGGTGTGGGTGGTTGCGGGAGTGGTCGTCGGGCTCGGTCTGGCCGGGTTCCTGGCGGACCGGGTGCTGCTGGCGATGGAGGCCCGCGGCTGGATCTACTGGCGTAAGACCAAGGGGCTGTCGTCCATCGGCGTGGACCTCATCCAGGAGGGCGACCCAGGGGCGCAGGCCGTCAAGCGGGCCATGGACCAGGAACGCGTGCGCAAGAACGTCAGGCCGGCGCAGGACCCGCCCTTCCGGGTGGACTTGGACACCGGCACGGTGCACGTCCGCCGCACGGGTCACGAGCGGCAGGAGCCCCCTCCCTCTTAGCAGGGGCGTGCACCCCACGTGACGACCGGCATCTCGGGGTGCCGGAGGTGGTGTTGCCCGGCCGCGTCGACGGTGAGCCGGAACGCCTCCGGGCCGGGGTGGCCCGCCACGGCGTGCGCGGCGAGGACCTCTTCGGCGCGGTCCCAGAGGCGGAGGGGTCCGGCCTGTCGGACGCGCAGTCGATCGCCGTCGGGAGCGAGGGCCGCCACGGAGCCGGTGGTGCGCGCCCGGGCTGCCGCCGCCGCGCGTTCGCCCATGGGCGCGGGGGGCACCGGCGATTAGGCTGATCGCATGATGGACGTTGACGGGTACCTGGCCGTGCTGGGGGTGGAGCGGCCGGCGGGCCCGAGCACCGAGGCGCTGTGGGCGCTGCACCGGGCGCAGGTGGAGCGGGTCGCCTACGAGACCCTCGACAACCAGCTGGGACGGCCGTCGGGCATCGGCGCCGCCGAATCCGTGGCCCGGGTCCTGCGCGGGCGCGGCGGCTACTGCTTCCACCTCAACGGAGCCTTCGCCGCGTTGCTGACGGCCCTCGGCTACGACGTGACCCTGCACCGGGGCGGGGTGCAGGACGAGGTGGAGGACCCCGAGGGCCCGGGCGGCGACCATCTCGCGCTCACCGTGGGGCTCGACGGTGAACGGTGGTTCGTCGACACCGGTCTCGCCGGCGGAATGTACGAACCCCTGCCGCTGCGCGAAGGCACCTACACCCAGGGGCCGTTCACCTACGGGATGGCGCCGTCGACGGTGGTGCCCGGCGGCTGGCGGTTCGCCCATGACCCCCGCGGCGCGTTCACGGCGATGGTCTTCGCGCCGGAGCCCGTGGAACTGTCCTCCTTCGCCGCGGAGCACGAACGGCTGTCCACCTCCCCCGAGTCCGGGTTCGTCCGGGTCCTTCAGGCCCAACTCCGGGACGCCAAGGGCGTGGACATGCTGCGCGGCTGCGTGCTGCGCCGGATCGACGCCGAAGGCACGTACGAGCGGACCATCGAGTCGGCCGACGACTGGTACGGCGTCCTGGCCGACGTGTTCCATCTGAACCTGAGCGACGTCGCCGCCCCCGAGCGGTCGGCGCTGTGGCACCGGGTCCGCACCGCGCACCAGGAGTGGGAGATCACGGGGCAGCAGACGCCGACGAGCTGACCGTACGGTCGGCTCCGGGGGTTTCCGCCCCGCGCGGAGCAGCGCAGCACGGCCCTTTCTGCTGACTGGCCAGGTCACTCCGGCACGGGCAGGCACTCGGCGAGCAGGTCGACGGCGTCACGCCAGGCGCGCTGCGCATGCCGTGGGTGGTACCCGACGCCGGGGAGCACGGTGTGGTCGACCGGCGGGTGGTGGAAGGCGTGCAGGGCGCCGCCGTAGACCACCAGGCGCCAGTCGACGCCCGCGGCCTGCATCTCGGCGGTGAACGCCTCCCGCTGTGCGGGCGGCATGATCGGGTCCTCCGACCCGACCCCGGCCCACACCGGGCAGCGGATGCGCGCCGCCTCGCCCGGTCGGCCGGTGATCAGTCCGTTGACGGTCGCGATCGCGCGCAGGTCGACGCCGTCGCGCCCGAGTTCCAGCCCGATCGCGCCGCCGGTGCCGTAGCCGACGGCGGCGATCCGGTCGGGGTCGATCCGCGGTTCGGCGCGCAGCACGTCGAGCGCCGCGTGGCCGATGCCCCGCATCCGGTCGGGGTCGGCGAGCAGCGGCAGACAACGGGCCAGCATCTCCTCGGGGTCGCCCAAGTAGCGTCCGCCGTGGAGGTCGAAGGCGAGCGCCACGTATCCCAGTTCGGCGAGGGCGTCGGCCCGGCGGCGCTCGACGTCGCTGAGCCCCGTGCCCTCCGGTCCGAGCAGCACGGCGGGCCGGCGGTCGGTACCGGCCGGGAGCGCGAGGTGTCCGATCATCGTCAGACCGTCGGCCGGGTACTCGACCGTGCGCGTGGTGATCGTCGTCATGGGACTGGACGGTACCGATCGTCGGGCCCGGTCGGGTCGGGGTTCACCGCGGGCTGAACAGCGTGGGTGCCCGCCCCGTGCAGGGTTCCCACCCCACGTGGAGCAGCGATCCGCGGTGACAGTGTGCGGCTGGAACATGGGCCGAGGTGGCGGTGGTCGTCCGTGGTCCGGTCGGGCCGGCGCGGGGTTCGGTGGTCGATCGCCGCAGCTCGGGGAGGGTGTGGGACGGCTGCGGAGCCCGGCCGGGGAGGGCGTTGTGCCCGGTTCGCGGGGGTGCGGTGCCGTCTTCTCCCGGGTGGGCCCGGCTGCCACGCTTGGGGCCCGCGATGACGTGACGGAGGTGTGAGATGCCCTCTTCCCACTTGGTTCCCTGGGGCCTGACCCGGATGAGGCCCTACCCGGACGTGGTGTCCGTTCCACCGGGCCGGGCGGTGGTCGATCCGGAGAGTCAGACCGGCGTGTGGCTGGACCCGGACGGTCCGACAGTGCCGTCCGTCCGCCACCGGCGCTCGCGCACCTGGGCGGAGACCAAGCCCAAGACGAGCCTCGACGGCACCAAGGACGAGGGGCATGACCAGGACGGAGACACGGATTGACCGGCAGCTCACCGGTGCTCGTGGTCACCCAGCCCGATGACGTGACGGCGGACACGGTGATCGGAGAGCTGAACCGCCGCAACGTTCCGGTCGTCCGGCTCGACCCGGGCGGGTTTCCGTCCTCGGTCGTCCTGTCGGCTCGCTTCGGACCCGACGGGCTCAGCGGTACGGTGCGGACCGACAGCCGCACCCTCCCGTTGGACCGGGTGAGATCCGTCTACTGGCGCCGCCCGAGCCCCTACGCGACCACGGACCCCTTCCTGCCCTCGCAAGACATCGCATGGTGCCTGGAGGAGGCCCGGTACGGCCTCGGAGGTGCGCTGGCCGCCCTGCCCGGCGCGGCCTACGTCAACCATCCTTTCCGCAACCGGGCAGCCGAGTACAAGCCCGCGCAGTTGGCAACGGCGGCACGATGCGGGCTGCCGGTTCCGCCCACCCTGCTCACCAACGACCCCGCCCAAGCGCGGGAGTTCGCCCGAGCCCAGGGGCGAGTGGTCTACAAGCCGCTACGCGCTACCGAGTACGCCGATGCCAACGGAACGGCCCTGACGGTATGGGTGGACGAGGTCGAACCCGACGGGATCGGTGACGGGGTCGCCCTCACGGCGCACCTGTTCCAGCGCCGGGTGCCCGCCGTGGCGGACTTGCGCCTCACGGCGGTGGGCGACGAACTGTTCACGGTGCGGATCACCGGGTCCCCGGGGTTGGACTGGCGCCGGCACTACGAAGACCTCTCGTACGAGCGGGTCGAGACGCCCCGGGAACTGGTCCGGGGCGTACGGGAGTATCTGAGGGCGTTCGGGTTGGTCTTCGGCGCCTTCGACTTCGGCGTGGACGGCGACGGCCGGCCCTGGATGTACGAGTGCAATCCCAACGGTCAGTGGGCCTGGTTCCCCGAGCCGATCACCGGTCGGATCGCCGCAGCCCTGGCCGACCGACTCCAGCGCCCCGGAGCGTATGCATGACCCGTGAACACGCAGACGCCGTCAGCTCCCCTCGTTCGCTCGTCGAGGTGGTCGGTGAACGACTCGCGGGTGTGGGGGAGGAGTGGTTGCCCGCTGTTGACGCCGTGCCCCGGGAACTGTTCCTCGGGGACGCCGTCTTCCAGCAGGACGCACACCGGTGGGCGCCGGTCCGGCGCGCTGACGTGGGGGAGGACGCCTGGCTGCGCATGGCCCGTTCGGACACGACCTGGGTCACGCAGGTCGACGGGATCGGTGCCGAGGCGGCCGAGGGGCCGGTGTCCGGGGCGCCGACCTCCTCGTCCACGTTGCCGTCGGTCGTCGTGCGCACCCTCGCCGCGGCCGGCCTGCGCGGACGGGAACGGGTCCTCGAAGTCGGCACGGGTACGGGGTACTCGACGGCCGTCCTGTGCCACCGGCTCGGTGACGAGCGGGTGACCAGCATCGAGTACGACCCGCTGGTGGCCGCGTCCGCCGCCCGCCACCTCGCCGCGGCCGGCGCCGGCCCGACCCTGGTGGTCGGGGACGGGCTCGACGGGTACGAGGACGGCGCGGGTGCCGACGGTTACGACGCGATCGTCGCCACCTGCGCGGTGCGGTCCGTGCCGCCCGCGTGGCTGTGGCAGCTCGCGGACGGCGGCAGCCTCACGTTCACGCTCAGCGGGTGGATGTTCGGCGCCGGGCTGATCCGGCTCGTTCTGGACGAGGACGGCACCGCGCACGGGCGTTTCACCGGCGACGAGATCACCTACATGCTCGCCCGCCCCCATGACCGTCCGCCCCGTCCGTCCCTGCACCGGCACGAAGGCGAGGTGCGCCCCACTCGCATCGACCCGGTGCTGCTGGACGACTGGACGGCCCTGTTCGTCGCCCAACTCGCCGTATCCTCCGCAGAGTTGCTGCACCTGGGCGCGGAACCGGTCCTGGTGGACGTGGCGACGGGCTCCCAGGCGTGGATCGAACTCCGCGACGGCGTCCGCGTCGTCCACCAGGACGGCCCGCTGCGGCTGTGGGACCAGGTCGAGCACGGCATCGCCGCGTGGATCGCCGCGGGCTCGCCCGGTCAACGGGACTTCGGCATGACCGTCACCGACTCCGTCCAGACCGTGTGGCTCGGCGCTCCGGACGGACCGTCCTGGCGGCTGCCTGCCTGACGCTCCGCCCGGTGCGTGTTCAGTGGGTGTGGTGGGTCGTCGTCCACCTGAGGAGGTGGGTCCAGGCGTCGGGGGACGTGACGATGACGGGTCCGTCCTCCCGCGCCCGCTTGCTGTCCCGTACGGCCACCTTGCCGGGAGCGTGGGCGGGGGCTGGCGACCACTCCAGGCAGTTGGCTTCTTGGAACTGGCTGTGGCTGCTCTTGATCCAGGTGGTCGGGTTCAGACCGTGCTCGTCCATGGTCGTCGTTCCTTCCGTTGGTCCGCCGATCAGAGCGGCAGCATCCGGCTCGTACCGGGTTGCTACCCCGCGCGGCGCCGCCAGCCGATGTGACAGTGTGCGGCTGGAACATCCGCCGAAGCGGACGTAGTTGTCCGTGACCCGGTCGGATCATCGAACGGCTCGGCGGTCGATCGTCGCAGCTCGGGGAGGGTGTGGGACGGCTGCGGAGCCCGGCCGGGGAGGGCGTTGTGCCCGGTTCGCGGGGGTGCGGTGCCGTCTTCTCCCGGGTGGGCCCGGCTGCCACGCTGGGTTCGCGCGAGGTGCGGTCGCACTCCGCGCGTGGGAGAGGGGCCCCGGATGGGTGACCGATGACTGAACGTGTCGAGTGGGACGAACTCCCGGCCGAGCTACGTGACGCCGTCGAAGCGCGCACCGGGCCGGTGATCGGGGCGGAGACGGTGGCCAGCGGGTTCAACTGCTCCGTGGCGCTGAAGGTGCGGACCCGGGAGGACGACACCCTGTTCCTGAAGGGCGTGCGAACGTCCGACACCGTGGCGGTGGCGGGCCTGCGCTGCGAGGAGCGGGTCAACTCACTGGTGGGCGGCGTCAGTCCGAGCATCCGCCACGGCTTCGAAGCGGCGGGCTGGCGCTGCCTCGCGTTCGCCCACGTCGACGGGCGGCACGTCGACTACGGACCCGGAACCGGTGACCTGGACGCACTCGCCCGCACCGCGCGCCGGATGCACCAGGTACGGACTCCGGCCTTCAGCCTGCCGCAGCTCGCGGACGGCTTCGCCGGACACCTGCGGCCCGGCGAGGCGGACGCGCTGCACGGCACGCACCTGCTCCACACGGACACCAACCAGCACAACGTCCTGATCGACAGGGCAGGGGACGCGTACGTGGTCGACTGGGCGATGCCCGCGCTCGGTCCCGTATGGGTCGACGCCGTCTACCTGGCCGTCTGGCTCATGGCGTACGGGCAGCCCCCCGAGGACGCCGTCGCGTGGCTGAACGGGTTCGACGTGTGGCGACAGGCCGACCGCAGAGCCGTGGAGACCTTCGTGGACGTCACCTGTCGGCACTGGACCCACCGTGCGGGGGAGAAGGACGCGGAGCCCCGCAACGCCGACTTCCGGCGGCTGCTTGAGGCGTCCCGTTGACCGCGTACGGGGCCGTGACCTGGTGGGTCGCGGCCCCGCGGGGTGCGTGTTCAGTGGGTGTGGTGGGTCGTCGTCCACCTGAGGAGGTGGGTCCAGGCTTCGGGGGACGTGACGATGACCGTCCCGCCGTCCCCCGCCCGCTTGCTGTCCCGTACGGCTACTTTGCCGGGGGCCTGAGCGGGCGACGGCGACCACTCGACGCAGTTGCCGCCGTTGTCCCCGCTGTACGAGGAACGGTGCCAGGTCGTTGCCGTTGGTTCAGGCGGGGAAGCTGCCATCCTTGACTCCCGTGACGAACGTTGCCCAGGCGGTGTGGCTCGCTATCAGTGCGGGGCCGTGAGGGGTCTTGGTGTCACCCACGGGGACGCAGTCGGGGATACCGGGGGCTACCTCGATGCAGTCCCCGCCGTTGTCCCCGCTGTGGCTGCTCTTGATCCATGCCGCTGCGGTGAGACCGTGCCTGTTCATTAAGGCCGTACCCTTCCGATACCTCGGTGATCCAGGCGGCAGATGCCGGGGCCGACAGGACATCAGCCCTGAGCACATCATAGGTCTGGCTGTGCCGGGCAAATAGCGCTGGGTCGTTGCTGAAGTGACCGCTGTCCATGGACTCCGAGTAAGCCCAATTTGCGCCACCAGGAAGGCTGATCAGAGACATGGACGTGTTGGGCCTGATCAGCTGTGCTTGGTCGGCAAGCGCGACCTGGATGCGGATGTTGGGTAGCTGCCCAACATCCAGTAGGTGCTTCAGCTGAGCGCGCATCGTTGCCGTGCCCCCTACGACATTCCGCAGGCAGCTTTCGTCCAGGACCACCGTATAGAGGGGGCCGTCCGGAGAGAGGAAGCGTTGTTGTCGACTCATTCGTGCGCGGGTCCGTTCCCCGGCTGCTGTGCGGTCTCGGCTCGCCACCCGAGAGAACAGGACTTGCGCGTACTCCTCCGTCTGTAGCAACCCTGGGATCACTTGGGTTTGGTAGGAGCGCAGGGCTAGGGCAATGGCCTCCATGTCCACTCGCCGCTGGAACCAGTCCGGGTGTTCAACCTCCGGGTACCAGTTGACCTTGCCCCACAGCTTTATGAGGACACCCCCGGTGCTGAGCAACTCATCGCACCGACGTGCGAAGTTGTCCTGGGGGACCCTCGTCGCCGACTCGACCCGCGTGACGAGCGAGCGATCGCACGGGATGTCCGCCGCCAAGCCCTCCTGGGTGTAGTCCGCGGCCTTGCGGAAATGTCGTAGGACCTCTCCGAACATGCCGGCCGACGTGATGGTTCCCGATTCCCCCGTGGCGTTGCGTTGGCTCACAGGGCGCCCCTTCCGTGACATGGACCAGTTGGAACATGCGCAGCATTGAGCGACACGCTTCCGTTGCGCAACGCTGCACGTACGAACAGTAATTGAGCATCCGTCGTGTCAGGACGGGTTTCGCTTACGGAGTGGGCATGGTTAAGCAAGTGGAAGCCGACGGCCAGGAATTGATTAGCGGTGCTGTTGTGTTCGATCCCGTTCGACAGAAAGTGGGCCAGTACCAGGCCAAGTCAGGGCCGTACGCGCTGTTGCGTCCGGTGGGCGGCGGACGCGAGTGGGAGGCGGAGTTCGCGGGGTTGCGGCTCGCGACCGCCCAGGAGCGGATCAGCGCCGGGCTACGGGTGGTGAACGAGCGCTCGGAGCAGCGGTCACAGGCGCGGACGCGGCGGCTGCGGCGGGTGTTCCGGTACGTGCCGTTCACCATCGCGCAGGACCCCACCGCGGAGCCGGAGTACGCGGCGCGGTGCGTGTCGGGGGCGGAGGCGGACTGCGGGGCGGAGTCCGGGGCGTGCGGTCACCCGGCGGACGTGGAGGACTGGCTCCGGGCGCACACGCAGGAGACCAGGCACCTGCGGTACCGCAGGACCTTCGCGGACTACGCGGAGTTGGAGCCGCCGGAGGGGGTGTCGGGCCGGTGAACGGGACGGAACGGCGGCGGCGCGGTGGTGGGCGAAGGCGGTTGCGGCACGGGCGTCGTCCGTACCGGGCCCGTCGCGCGGTGAGCCTGGACGGGGTCTTCTGGGGCGGCGTCCTGATGACGTCCTCGGTCGGCGGACTGCTCGCGGTGATCGTCGTCGCGGTGTTCCACGGGGCGCCCGGCTGACCCCTGTGCGGGGTGCGACCGAGATCCGGCGTCTACTGCTGCGGTGGTTCTTCCGGCCTTCGTCGGGCGGCTGCGGCGAGCCGGTCGGCCAGTTCCGCGAGCGCCTGCCGCAGTTCGTCGGGTTGGTGGATGGTGAAGGGCCATTCCAGGGAGGCGAGCAGGTGGGCCATGCCGTCCAGTCGTTCGGCCCGTGTGTGCAGGAGGACGCCGGTGGGCTGGGCGGTGAGGGTCACCGCTGAGCAGGACAGCCGGCGGGCGATCTCGTCGAGCGGGCCGTGGATCGTGACCTCGACCCGCCAGCAGTAGGGCCCCTGGGCGAGGGTCGAGGTCAGGTGGGCCACGGGGTCGAAGCCGTCGGGTGCGGCGAAGCCGTGGGCCCGGGGGGTGGCGGAGGCGATGCGGTCGATGCGGAAGGTGCGCAGGTCGTCGCGGAGGTGGTCGTGGCCGACGACGTACCAGCGGCCGGTGTGGAAGACCACGCCGTAGGGGTCGATGTCGCGTTCGGTGTGTTCCCGGCGCCAGGACCGGTGGCTGATGGCGACGGTCGTGCGGGCGCGGGAGGCCTGGGCCAGGGCCAGCAGGACGCCGGTTCCGGGTGCCTGCCCGATGACGGCGTCGGCGGTGAACGACAGGGTCTGCCGCATGGCGGCGAGCGGTTCGCGCAGGGCCTGCGGGAGCACCCGTTCGATCTTGGCCAGGGCACCGGCAGTGGCCGGCGCGGCGGTGCCCATGCCGAGACGGTCCGCGGCGAGCAGGCCGAGGACGACGGCGAGGGCCTCGTCATTGGTGAGGACCAGGGGCGGCATGCGGTAGCCGGGGGCCAGCCGGTAGCCGCCGTAGCGGCCGCGTTCGGCTTCCACGGGGATGCCCAGGTCCCGCAGGTGGGACGTGTAGCGGCGCACCGTGCGCACGTCGGTGTCCAGGCGGTCGGCCAGCTCCGTTCCGGTGAGCCGGGCGTGGGACTGGAGGAGTTCCAGCAGGGTCAGCACACGGGTCAGGGGGTGCGACACGGATCCCTCGGCATTTCGGCGCGCATTTCAGGGCGGATTCTGTCCTGTATCGACTCTACGCTCCCCCCAGGACCTCACTTCTGGGAGATCACATGGCCACCTTCGTACTCGTTCCCGGCGCCTGGCTCGGGGCGTGGGCCTGGGAAGACACCGTCCGCGCCCTGCGGGAGCGCGGCCACACGGCGCTGCCGCTGACCCTGACCGGCCTGGCCGAGCACGCCGACCGGGGCGGACCCGAGACGGATGTGGACACGCACATCGCGGACATCACCGGATTCGTCGAGCGGAACGGTCTGCGCGAGGTCACGTTGGTCGCCCACAGCTACGCGGCGGCCCCGGTGACCGGGGCGGCCGGTCGGCTCGGCGACCGGCTGGAACGCGTGGTCTACGTGGACAGCGGCCCGTTCGCCGCAGGCATGTGCATGCTCGACCTCATGCCGCCGCAGGCAGCGGACCAACTGCGCCAGCAGGTCGAGGCTTTCGGCGACGGGTGGCGGCTACCGATGCCGCCCTTCGAGGTCCTGGGCGCGTCCAGCAGCCTCGACGGGCTCGATGAGGGCCGGCGGAACGCGCTGCGCACGCGTGCCACGCCTCAGCCGTTCGGCACGTTCACCCAGCGCCTCGCCGGCCCGGTCGAGCCCGGTCCCGATGTGGACCGTGTTCTGATCGCCTGCCGTGACTTCACGGGGCTGCTGGAGGCCGGGGTGCCGATGCTGGCCTTCCTGGACCAGCCGCCGTGGCGGCGCTTCGACCTGCCCACCGGGCACTGGCCGATGCTGTCCGCGCCCGCCGAACTCGCCCGTGTCCTCGACCGGGCCGTGTCCTGAGCGCGCCCGCCGAGGGGCACGGCCCGATGCCTGAGCACGAGAGCGTCCGCCGGCTGCGGGCCCGTGCGCAGGCCCTGGCCGGCGGAGCGCGCGAGGCTTCTGCCGAGGCGGTCGTCCGACGGGTCTTCGCCGTCCAGGCCCAGGACGCCACGGCCGCCGACCTGGGCATCCGGGTACGCGGTCGGGACCTCACCGCCCGGGCCGTCCGCACGGCCTACGAACAGGAGCGGAGCATCGTCCGCAACTGGTTCCTGCGCGGCACCCTGCACACCGTCCCCAGCGACGACGCCCCCTGGGTGTTGCGGTTGCTGTCCCCGCGCATCCTTGCCGCAGCCGGCCGCCGCTACCAGCAGTTGGGCCTGGGGGATGACCTGCGCCAGCGCGCCGACCGTCTCCTCCGGCGCGTTCTCGCCGCGCACGGTCCGCTCACCCGGGCCGAGTTGACCGAGCACCTCACCACCCTCGGTGTTCCGCCGGACGGGCAGGCGCCGTTCCACCTGATCCGCCACGCGGCACTCACCGGCATCCTCTGCCACGGCCCGCAGCGCGCCGGTGACGCCACGTACGTGCTGCTCGACGACTGGCTGCCCGCCACCGGGCGCTTGCGGTGGGAGGGTGACGACGCGCTCGCCGAGTTGGCCCGCCGCTACCTGGCCGCGCACGCCCCCGCCACCCTGGAGGACTTCGCCACCTGGTCCGGACTGCCGCTCACCTGGGCCCGCAGGGCCTGGAGAACGCTCGCGGAATCCGGCGTGATCACCGAGTACGGTGCATGGACCGTGCTCGCCGGGCGGGTGGAAGAACTCCCGGGCCCGTCTGCTACCCCGGACGTTCGCCTGCTGCCCGCCTACGACGACTACCTGATCGGCTACCGCACCCGCGAGTTGTCCGTCCCGGCTCTGCACCGGGCCCGCGTCTGGCCGGGAGGCGGCCTCATCCGGCCCACCGTCATCGCCGACGGCCTGGCCGTCGCCACCTGGACCCGTGGCCCCGGCTCGCGCTCCGTCCAGGTGGATGCGTTCGCACCCGTCCCGCCGCAGATCGAGCAGGGTATCGACGGGGAAAGGGAGGCCGTCGTCGACTTTCTGCGGCCCACCACGTAGATGACGCCGCCCGTTGCCGGAGCCGATTCGCTGGGAACTGCCTGCGGTTGCGGTGGGGGCTCAGGGGGCGGCCGTGAGCAGGTCGCGGTGGTCACCGTGTGCGTAGAGTTCCAGTCTCCGGTAGCCGCCGTGCGCGTGGCCGGGGGCGACGAAGTAGAACACGGTGCCGTCCTCGTGCGGGTTGTAGCCCCCGCCCTCGGGTATCGCACCGTGCTGGACGAGGGTCGTGTGCACGCCGCGCAACACCGACGGGTCCGGGTCGTCGATGTCGAAGGCGAGGTGCGCCTCGTGGTCCCCGGCGCGTTCGTGGTCGGCGACCTCGGTGAGGTCGGAGCCGGGCGGCACGAGCAGGACGAACACCTCCACCGTACGGTGCGTGCCGTGCGGCCCGGGGGCCGACGGGCGCAGGATGCGGACGTCCAGTTCGCGCGCTGCGCGCCGATGACGGGCGGCCAGCCGGTCGCGTACGACGACACTGGGCACCGGGATCACCCGCTCGTCCACCGGCAGCCCACAGGCGGCGAGTTGGGCGTGGAGCGTGCGCGGGTCGGGCGGGAAGATCAGCAGGGCGGCGTGCGAGAAGCGGCAGCGGTTCGCCAGCATCCGCGTCCTGCCGGCGTCGAGGCCGGGGAGCAGCGACGACAGCAGTGCGGTGGTGTCCTGGTTCCGGACGAAGCGGGCTGCGGTGCGCAGCCGGTCCGTGTCGGTGGCGGGCGTCGGTGTCGTCGACGGCATCGTGGGGCCTCCTCGGGGCTCGGCGAACGGCCCGGTGCCCGGGCCGTGGTCAGACGTCGGTGTAGTTCTCGGCGAACCAGTCCTGCTCCGCGCGCGAGGTGCGCAGCGTTTCCAGGCAGGGGCGTCGGGGGAGGGCGTCGCGGTCCGGCGGTCGGCCGGAGGTGCCCGGGCCCGGCGGGACGGGAAGGTCGTGCAGGAGGTGGACCATCCACCGGGAGAACCGCAGGGCCCGCCAGATGTGGTTCAGACAGCGGTCCGAGTAGGCGTTCAGGCCGCGGGGGTCGTCGTGCAGGAGGTCGTCGGTCAGGGCGCGGGCGAGGAGTTCCGCCTCCAGTACCGCGAGGTTGGCGCCCTTGGCGGCGGAGGGGCCGAGCAGGCTGGCGGCGTCGCCCGCGAGGAGGAGCGTGCCGTGGCGCAGGGGTTCCAACGCATCGGATTCCAGGGGGAAGACGAGGCGTTGGAGGAGGGGGCCCCGGTGTAAGGGGCCGTAGTCGGCGGCGCGCATCCGCAGGTCCAGTTCGGCCCAGATGCGGTCGTCGGGCCAGGCGTCGGCGGGGGTGCCGCGGGGGCACTGGAGGTAGTAGCGGGTGACCTCGGGGCCGCGCGCCATCTGTCCGGCGAACCCTGCGGCGTGGACGGCGTACCCCACGGCGTCGATGCTTTGCGGTGCCCGGGCCAGCAGGGCGAGCCAGGACACGTCGTGGTCGCGGTGGTGCCGTCGGACCGTGCCGGGCGGGAGGGAGCTGCGGGCCGCGCCGTGCTGGCCGTCGCACCCCGCCACGTACCTGGCGTGCCAGCGGCGGGGGCGGCCGTCCGCGTCGCGGGCGAGGACCGAGGGCCGGGTGCCGTCGGCGTCCCGTACGGCGGTCGCCTCGGTGGCGAAGTGGATGCGGCCCCCGGTGTCGACGTACCGCGTCAGCAGGTCCGTGACGAGTTCCTGCTGGGGGTAGACGGTGTGCGGTTCGCCCGGGCCGAGGCGGCCGTAGTCCAGGCGGAACCGGCCGTGCGGGGTGCGGAACTCGCAGCAGGAGTGCTGCTGGCCGTACCGGTGCAGTCGATCCGCCAGGCCGTGCCGTTCGAGGACGCGCACGGTGTTCGGGGCGAGGTAGCCCGCGCGGGCCCGGGTCCGGAGGGCCGCTCGGGTGGCCCGTTCCAGGATGACGCAGTCGATGCCCGCTGCCTGGAGGAGGTTCCCGACGACGAGCCCGGCGGGGCCCGCGCCGAGAACGATCACGTCGGCTCTGTCACCGGCGGCGTCCGCCGCCCCGCCCTCTCTCATAAGAGAACATCATAAGCGCCGATAAGCTGATGGATAAGGGACATTGGCGTGATGAGTGCGATCAGTACTGATTTTGATTATAAGAAGACAATGTCCATTCAAGGTCGGACAAATATTGGCGAGATTGGGTCCAGAGTGGTGTGCCCGAGGCACCCGCGTATGGCCTGCATCAACGTCCGCCCCCTGCGCATCAGCGTCACGTCAGGAGGTGTCCCCGGGGCCGCGGGGTCGGGCATAGCGTCTCCGTACGGCCTCCCGGGCCCCTGCCTTCCCGAGGGCCCGGGGGCGCCCCCACCCGGACACCCACCCTGCACTCCACGGAGGACCCCATGGCGCACCCCAGCGGCGTGAGCAGCGCGCGCAGCGACCGTCCCGACGCCGACGGTTCCGGCGGCGCGAGCGCCTGCGCGGACGAACCCGAGCCTCCGGATACCGAACCCGGGCGGTCGGTGTCCGGGCGGTCGGCGTCTGAGCGCGGCGCCGTGCTGTACGTGCCGGTGCGGGCCGGCACGGTGGGCTGCGCGGCCCGGTTGTTCCGTACGCCGCTGGGCGAGCGGACGGCCGTCGGGTTCACGTCGGCGGACCGGCTGGCCCGGGCGCTGGGCGACGGGCAGCCGTCCGTCCGGCTCGCCGCCCCCGCGCTGCGCGCGCTGACCGCCCCGCTGGGCGTGGCGCTGCTGACCGTAGACCCGGTGCTGGTGGCGGGTCCGGTGCGGGGCGTGACGACCGGGGCCCCCGTCCTGTTCGCGGCCACCGCGGCGGGTGTGCGATGACCACCGTGCACGCGGCGCCCGACGCCGTCCGTATGCCGGGGCCCGACGACCTGTCCGTGTGGCCCGCTTCGGCCGGGCACCTCGCCCACGGTGACCTCGCGGTCGGCGGGGTGTCGCTGACGGAGGTCGCGCAGCGGTACGGGACCCCCGCGTACGTGCTGGACGAGGGCGAGGTGCGGGAGCGGTGCCGCACGTACCGGGCGGCGTTCCCCGCGGCCGAGGCCGATGTGGTGTACGCGGCGAAGGCGTTCCTGTGCCGGGCGATGGTCCACTGGGTGCGGGACGAGGGGCTGGGTCTTGACGTCTGCTCGGCCGGCGAGCTGGAGTTGGCCGTCACCAGCGGGTTCCCGGCCGAGCGGATCGTGTTGCACGGCAACGCGAAGAGCCCCCGTGACCTGGACACCGCGCTGCGGCTCGGCGTGGGGCGCATCGTCATCGACAGCGCCTCGGAGGTCGCTCGGCTGGCCGCGGCGATCGGGCCCCGCGGTTCGCAGAAGGTCATGGTGCGGGTGGTTCCCGGGATCGTCGCCGGGGGGCACGAGAAGATCCGGACGGGCGGCGAGGACCAGAAGTTCGGGCTGTCGCTCACCGACGGCTCCGCGCAGCACACCATCGCCCGGATACTCGACCAGCCGCAACTGCGCCTGACCGGGCTGCACGTGCACCTCGGTTCGCAGATCACCACGGTGAAGCCGTATCTGGCGGCGGTCCGGCGGATCGTCGGGCTGATGGCCCGGCTGCACCGGCAACACGGTCTGGTGTTGCCCGAGTTGGACCTCGGGGGCGGTCACGGCATCGCCTACCGTCCCGGTGAGCCGGCGCTCGACGTCACCCGTCTCGCCCACAAGGTGCGCGCCGAGCTGGCCAGTGGGTGCGCCGCCGCGGGCATCGAGGTGCCGCGGCTGATCGTGGAGCCGGGGCGCGCGGTCGCCGGGCCGGCCGGGGTCGCGCTGTACCGGGTGCTCGCCGTAAAGCGCACGGGCACCCGGTTGTTCGTCGCGGTGGACGGCGGGATGAGCGACAACCCGCGGCCCGCGCTGTACGGGGTCCGGTACGCGCCCCGGTTGGTGGGCCGCGCCTCGCAGGCCGAACCGGCGGTCGTGACGGTCGTCGGACGGCACTGCGAGGCGGGGGACGTGCTCGCGGCGGACGCGGCCCTGCCCGGGGACGTGCACCCCGGTGACCTGCTCGCGGTGCCGGTCGCCGGGGCGTACCACCTGTCGATGGCGTCGGCGTACAACCTGGTGGGCCGCCCGCCGGTGGTCGCCGTACGGGACGGTCGGGCCCGGCTGCTGGTCCGGCGCGAGTCGCTGGACGACATGTGCGGGCGGGACGTCGGGGTCTGACGGGGTCGGTGTGACCTCCCGGACCTCAGCCGAGGGGGCGGCCGGGGCGGACGTTCCAGCGGCCGGACCGTCCGCTGAGGTCCACCGAGGCCAGCGGTTCCACGTCGAGCCGCCAGAACGAGGGACCCGGCAGGTCCAGCGCGTGGGCGAGGGCGGCGCGGACCACGTCCGGTTCGGCGACCACCAGGACCCGGCCGGCCTCGTCGGTGAGGCCGTCCAGCCAGGTGCCGACGCGGGCGCGCAGGGCGGGCAGGGACTCGCCGCCGTGCGGGGTCGCCGCCGGGTCGCCGAGCCAGGCGGTCAGACCGGCGGGGTCGTCGGCGCTCACTTCCCCGAGCGTCCGGCCCCGCCAGCGGCCCACGTCCAGGCCGGCCAAGGCGGGCGGCTCCGCGACCGGCCGGGGGTCAGCGGCTGCCCGCAGGGCGCGGGCGGTGTCACGGCAGCGGCCGGTGGGAGAGCAGAACCAGCGCGGGACGTCGATGAGTTCGGCGCCCGCCGCGGTCGCCCCGGCCCGGGCCGCGGGGTCCAACGGGCCGTCCCCGGCGAACCTGGCCTCCCTCAGGTCCCGTCCGAGCGCCGGCGCCACCAGGGTCACCCGTGTCGTCGTCATTCAGCCAACTCCCTCGTGCCGCAACCCGGAGGGGCCCGTCGCCCATGACGGTCCGGTGAACAGGGCCGACCGCATGTCAAGGCCCTCTTTCCCCGCCACCCGGTACGCGGTACCTTCGCGTCGCGTACACGCCAACCTGGCGTGCGCGCACCACTCCATCACGTCAACGACGAGGGCACGGCGGAAACCGGTGGGAATCCGGCACGGTCGCGCCACTGTGTGCCCGTACGCGCCTTCGGGCGGGTGCGGGTGAGTCAGACCCGCGGTCCTCGTCCCTGTGCACCACCGAGCCGGGACGCGAGTTCCCCAGGAGGTCCTGCCCCATGGCGCAGTCCGTCGCCCAACCGACCGCCGCACCCACCGCACCGCCCGCCACACTGCCGCTCAAGGACATCGCGCCCTGGGCCGTGTTCGGCGGCGTCCTCATGCTGATCCTGCTGTACTTCATCGGCGCCGAACAAGGCGCCGTCGCGCTCGTCTCGGGGGAGGGCGTGCACGAGTGGGTGCACGACGCCCGCCACCTCCTCGGCTACCCGTGCCACTGAGGGGAACCGGACCGCGCTCATGAACTCCACCACCGTCAGACGGCTCCTCGTGCGCGGCATGCTCGCGGGGCTCGCCGCGGGCGTACTCGCCCTGCTCGTCGCCTACTTCCTCGGCGAACCGCAGGTCGATTCGGCCATCGCGTACGAGGACGCCCAAACGGCCGGCGCCGGCCACGACCACGGCGCCGCGGGCCACGACCACGGCGCGGCCGAGGAGGAACCGCTCGTCAGCCGGGACCTCCAGGCCACCGGCGGACTCGCCACCGGCATCCTCGTCTACGGGGTCGCCTTCGGCGGGCTCGCCGCCCTCGCGTACTGCTACGCGCTGGGCAGGGTCGGGCGGTTCACGCCGCGCGCCACCGCCCTGCTGCTCGCGGTCGCCGGACTCGTCGCCGTGTACGTCGTCCCGTTCCTCAAGTACCCCGCCAACCCGCCGGCCGTGGGAGCCGACGACAGCGTGGGCCGGCGCACCACGCTCTACCTGCTGATGCTCGTCCTGAGCGTGCTGCTCACCGTCGGCGCGGTCATCCTCGGGCAGCGGCTCGCGCCGCGGCTCGGCAACTGGAACGCGACCGTCGCCGCGGGGGCGTTCCTGGTGCTGGTGGTCGGGCTCGCCTTCGCGTTCCTGCCGTCCGTCAACGAGATGCCCGAGGACTTCCCGGCGACGGTGGTGTGGAAGTTCCGCATCGCCGCGCTCGCCGTGCAGGCCACCCTGTGGACGGCCTTCGGGCTGCTCTTCGGGGAACTCGCGGAACGGGTGCTCGCGCCGGAGCGGCGGGCCGCCGTGCGGGAGGCCGCCGCCTAGGAAGCCGCCGCCCGGGACGCCGTCAGCCCCGGGTGAGGAACACGGCCCGCGTGCACGGCGCGCAGGTCGGTACGTAGCCGAGGCCGCCGCCGAAGTCGGCGGCGGTCCTGCGCTCGTAGCCCTCCTCCAGGTGCGCCGTGAAGTCCATGCGCCGCGCGCACCGCGGGCAGGGGATGCCACCGGTACGGGGTCCGGCGGAGGTCGCGTCCGTGGTGCCGTCGTAGACCATGAGGGTGTGCGCCATGCGGACGAGCCTAGGGCGGCCCACTGACAACGCTCCGCGTCGAGCACCCGTCCTGACTGTCGGCGGACGATCCGCATGCGGGGGGACATTCTCGGCCAAGGTGGATGGTTCGGGAGCCCCGCGGGGGCCCGGGGGCGTACAACTGCCTGGTCCGGTACTGGTCCGGTACTGGTCCGGTGGACCCGGTGGACCCGGTGGACCCGGTGGACCAGTAGAAGTGGACGAGCATCCCGCCGGAGGAGCCGTTGCTGTCCGAGGAAGTCTGGCGCGAGCTGCGCGCCCAGGGAACGACCCGCCGGTTCCGGGCCCGTGAGGTCATGCTGCGGCAGGGGTCGCCCGGGACCCATCTGCTGGCCCTCACCGACGGCATCGCCCAGGTGCTGCGCCGGGAGGAGGGCGGCGCCGTGACCTGGCTCGCCTTCCGGGGCCGAGGCGACCTGCTCGGCGAGGTGTCGGTGTTCCACGGAACTTCGCGCAGCGCCGAAGTGGTCGCCCTCACCCCGTGCACCGCGGTCGTGTTGGACGCCCAGCGGTTCCAACGGTTCGTCGAGGAACGCGGATTGGTGATGGACCTCATGCGCCAGGCGTTCACCCGGCTGCGCGAATCCGATGCGCACCGCACCGAACTGCTCACCCTGCCCGTGGTGGTGCGGCTGGCGCGGGCCCTGCTGCGGCTGGCCGAACTGGGCGGCCACGCGGACGGGTCGGGCAGCGTACGCCTGAGCGGACTGGCGCAGGAGGAACTCGCCCAGGCCATCGGCGTGACCCGGAACGCCGCCAGCACCGGGCTCCAGCGACTGCGGGAGGCGGACGCGGTGGAGACGGCCCGCCGGGTGATCGTGGTCAAGGACCTCGTCGCGCTGCGGCGGTGGGCCGCGGCGGAGTGACCCTCGGGCCACGGGTGTGCGCCGAGGACCACGGGTGTGAGGCGCGGGCCACGGGTGTGGGGCGTGGGCCGCACGTGTGAGGCGGGCCACCCGGGTTCCGCCCTGCGCTGGGCACTCGGGCCGGGCGGCCGGGGCCAGTCTCGGTACGGCCGCTTCCGGCGGCACCGACACCAGGCCCGAGCTCCCGAGGAGTCCTCCGCATGCCCGTCACCACCACCCCGCCCGTCCCGAACGCCGAGAGCCGCCCCCTGCCGCCGTACCGGGCCCTGCTCGCCGTCGATGCGAAGGACTTCACCGGGCTGCCCGCCGTCCAGCACGCCGCGGTCAGCGAACTGATCCCCGAACTCGTCGACGACGCCCTCGAACGCGCCGGCCTGCACGCCCTGCGGGACGCCAAGCGGTTCCCGGCCAGCACCGGGGACGGGATCGTGTTCGGCTTCGACCCCGTCCACCTGCCGTTCGTGCTCGCGCCGTTCCTGGGCGTCCTGGACGGGGTGCTCGGCGCCTACAACCAACAGGAGGTCGGGCCGCGCATCCGGCTGCGGGCCAGCGTCCACGTCGGTCCGCTGCCCGACGAGGGCAGGCGCGGCGACGGCAACGCCAAGCCCCGCAACGACGTCCACCGGCTGCTCGACTCCCGCCCGGTCAAGGCGATCCTCGCCGACAGCAGCGAACACGTCACCCACCTCGCCGCGATCATCTCCGACCGGGTCCACGAGGAGGTGGTGCTCGGCGGGTACACCGCCCTGCACCCGGACCGCTGCCTGGAGGTGCCGGCCACCGTCGAGGGCAAGAACTTCGCCCAGCGCGCCTGGCTCTACGTGCCCTCCCCGTCGAGCGGCCTGCTGCGGGCCGGCGTCCTCCCGGCCCGCGAGGAACCCACGGCGCCCCCCGCGGAGCCGCAGCAGCCGCAGCAGCCCCAGCGGCGGTACGAGGGCAACAGCCAGCAGGTCACCGAGGGCGCGGCCGTGATGGGCGACATCGGCGGCGACTTCACGTACACCGGCCGGTCCACCACCTCCACCACCTCCACGGAGTATCACGGCACCAACCAGCACTGGGGCGGCGGCGACAACGTCTCCGGCGACAAGCACGTGGACGGGAACCGGACGTGAACCCGGCACCGGACCCCGCCGTCGGCGATGGCGACGGACTGCGGGCGGAGCAGGACCCCGGCCCGGGCGCCGAGGCCGCCGGGGACGTCTACCGCGACAACCGGCAGCAGGTGCACGGCGGCGCCGCGGTGATGGGGAACGTCCTCGGGGACCTGATCGTGGGCGGGCCCGTCAGCGAACAGGTGTTCAAGCCCGAGCTGCGGGAGGGCCCGTACCCGGCCGACGACGTGACGTCGAGGTTGTGCGCATTCGTCGAGCCCACCTCGCACGTCCGGTGCCGCAAGGTGCTGGACGGCCGCGTCCTGCTGCTACGGGCGCAGAGCGGCACCGGAGCGGGCACGGCGGGCTTCGCCCTGCTCGCCGAACGGCACGGGGTCGCGGGCATCACCGGCCTCGACCCCCAGGCCGACCTGGTGAGTTGGAAGCCGAAGGGCGGGCGCGGCTATCTGCTCCAGGGACTCTCCCCGGAGGCCGCCGCCGCCCTCAACGAGGTCAGGCTGACCGCCCTGGCCGACCTGCTGCACCGGGCCGGGGCCCATCTGGTCGTCACGGTGGGCGAAGAGGTGGGGCTCGCGGCGGACACCCGGCCGTGGCAGGTGGTGCACGGCCCGCCGCCGCCCGACGAGGTGGCCACCAGGCACCTGCACGCCCTGGCCGGCACCGGGGCGCTCACCGGACCGGGACTGTCCACCGCCCTGACCCACCTCGCGTCCGACGAGGTCACCGCGTACCTGGCGGCCCACCGGCTGCCCGGCGACGGCGCGGAACTGGCCGAGGAACTGGCCGCGGCCGTACGCGCCGACCGACCGGCCGCCGCCGCGCTGGAAGGGCTGCGCCTCGGCAGCGACACCGCCGCCCGTCTCGCCCTGGACAAGGCGCGGCACAGTGCCGACGCCGTCGCGCTGCTGGCCGCGGTCGCCCTGCTGCCCCGTCAGGACCGCACGGTCATCACCCGCTTCGCCGCCCGGCTGCGCCCCCTCCTCGGGGAGCCCACCGGAACCGAACCGGCAGGGGAGCGGCCGGACCGACCCGATGTGCTCGGCCCCTCCCTCGCGGACCGGCTGGCCGCGGTGGGCGCGCGACTCCTCCCCCGCGAGCGCGGCTCGGCCCACCGGCACCGCTACCCCGTCCAACGGGTCGACTTCGCCGGCCGGCACCGCCCCGAGGCACTGCTGCGCCAACTGTGGCTCGACCACGAACGCATGCCCGAACTGTTGTGGCGCACGCTCGGCGACCTGCCCCACCAGCCGGGCACCGACCTCGCGGCGGGGCGGGCGATCGGCACCGTACTGGCCCACGCCACCGGGCCCGACGCGCTGGACCAACTCGCGCCCTTCGCCGTGTCCTCGCTGCGCTGGCAGCGCCGCCTGGTGGCCTTCGCCCTCGGGGAGGCCGCCCAGCACGTCGACTCCCAGGGCGCCGTCCGCGAGCAACTGCGCCGCTGGAGCCGCTCCCGTCAGGTGAACGTCCGGTGCACCGTCGCCGAGACCTGCGCCGGCACCTACGGACTGGCCCGCCCCGCGGGGGCGCTGCGGCTGCTGGACGCGGTCCTCGACGGTCCCCGGGACGAACAGACGGTGCGCAGCGTGCACCCGGCGGTCTCGTTCGCCCTCAGCGTGCTGCTCACCGAGGAGCCGAACCGCGTCCCCGTACTGGACCAACTCGGCCGGTGGTTGAAGGCCGACGGCGGCACCCAGCGCCACGCCTTCGCGGCCGAAGCCGTCGAAGCGATGGCCGTGTCGACGTTCCCGCTCCCCGGCAGGTCCGGCCCGCGGAAGGTGAGCCTGGCCGACGTGATCGGCGAGCACCCGCAGCAGGCCCTCGCCCTGGTGGCCGAGGCCCTCGACGTCCCGGACGTCCGCGAGTCGGTGACGGAGGCGGTGCTCGACGCCGAGGAGGACTCCCGCCCACAGCTGCGGGCCGCCTTCCCCGCCTTCCTGTCCGCACTGGTCGGGACGTTCTCCGCGCACCACGGACCGCCCCCGTTCCTGCTGCGTCGGCACCGACGACGCACCCTCACCCAGGAGAGGACCGTTTGATGATCACCCCCCTCATCGACCCCCTGATCGCCCCGCTGCACTCGTCGCCGTTCCGGCAGCTGCTGGGCTCGCGGCTGCGCCTCGTCCCGCAGTCGCACTCCGCCCTGGTGTTCCTGGCGGACGACGGTGACGACCGGGTGGAACCCCCGCGCGGCCCGGCACACCAGTGGGCCCGGACCCCGTACCCCCGTCCGCCCCTGGGCAGGGTGTGGAGCGGCCGGTTCCGCGAGGTCAACCGGGTGTCGCTCGCGGATCGCCACTGCACCGTCGAGGTCCCCGCGGGCGGCCCGCTCCGACCGCCGCAGCACTACGAGGTCGCCTGGCGGATCAGCGATCCCGTCACCGCCGTCCGGGGCCACCTGACCGAGGAGACGGCCCGACAGGTGATCGCCCGGGACGTCACGGCGCCGTCCGGGATGCCCGACCCCCTGCGGCAGCCGCCCCCGCGCCACGGTGCCCCCGCGCTCGCCCCGCCCGGACAGCCGAAGCTGATCGAGGGCGTCGGCATCGTCTACTGGCTGCTGGACCAGGTCCCCAGGCCGCTGACGGGCGTGGTGGACGCGGGCCCCGTGGTGCCGCCCGTCTTCGGCGAGGCGCAGCGGGAGGCGTACCGCTTCTACCGCGAGGTGGTGGCCGGCGGTCCCGCGGACCTGGTCGCCTTCTGGCTGTTCCAACACCCCGACCAGGCCCGGGACGTGCTCGACTGGACGGTGGCCCACCGCGATCTGCTCACCGACCGGGACGGCTGGGAGCACTCGCTCGCCGCGACGCTGCGCGGGCTGAACGGGGAGCACCGCGGCCTGGTGGGCGTGAAGGTCGTGGACCTGCTCCGGGAGGTCGGTCTGCCCCAGGGGGACGAGGTCCTGCGGCGCATGGAACGGGACGGCGTCGCCGGGGTGAACGGTGCTGCGGCGAACGGGTCCGGTGGGAACGGGTCCGTGGGGAACGGGACCGGCGCGCACCGGCGTTCGGCGTGAACGCGTACGGGACGGGGCCGTACCGGGACGACGGCACGACCCTGTCCCGTGAACTCGTCGCACAGAACCACCAGGAGATCGGCCGCGCCGACGGCAAGGCCGCCGTCCTCCTCGCCACCAGCGCGACCCTGCTCGGCCTGCTGCTCGCCCGCCGACCGCCCGGCGCGACGCCGGCCCTGTCCCTGTGGTGGTGCGCGACGGCCATGACGACCGGGGCGCTGCTGCTCCTGCTGATGGCCCTCATTCCGCGCACCACCGTGCTGACCGCGGGGGCCGCCGGGGTCACTGGGGTCACTGGGGTCACTGGGGTTGTGGGGGCTGTTGGGGCCGGGGGAGCCGTGGGGGCCGCACCCGTACTCGCCTACTACGAGGACGTCCTCTCGGCGCACGCGGGCGCGGCGCTGTGCGCGGGCCTCGGTAGGGGCGGCGCCGACCCGCGCCCCCATCTGCTGCGGGCGCTGACCGGGACCAGTCGGGTCGCCCGGGCCAAGAACCGTTGCGTGCGCGGCGCCGTCCTCGCCCTGTTCCCCGCGGTCGCCGCCGCCGTCCCCGCCCTGACCGCCGGCTGACCGGCGCCGAGTAGATCCGTCGCCCAGGACCATCGGCGTGGCGGGCGGGGCCGACCGTACGTCTGGTGCGACGGGGGCGGTCTCGCGGCCCTCACCGAAGACGATCCCGAGAAGGAGCGGCACCCGGGCGAACCCACGATGGCCCAAGACGCGAACGTGGACTTCGAACCGAATGCGTCCGCACCGATCATGCGGACGCAGAACATCGTCCACCCGGTCAGCGTCATCGCGGGCTGGTACAAGAAAGCCCCCGCCGAGCTGTAGTCAATGACGGAGAGGGGTGCCGCGCCAGGCCGGCGGCTTCTAGGGTGCGGCGCCCCCTCCCCGCGGCGGGTACGGCGAATCCGGTCAGGGCGGACCGTCCCCGCTGTCCCCACTGTCCCCTGTGCTCTGGGTGCTCTGGGTGTCCTGGGTGAACATCGCGACCATCGACCGGAAGGCCGCCCGGTACGCACCCGGCGTGGTGCCGTTGAGCCGCTGGAAGTGGTGGCGCAGGTTCGCGGGTGTCCCGAGCCCGGTCCGCGCGGCGACGTGCTCCACCGGGAGGTCCCCGCGTTCCAGCAACTGCTGTGCCCGCTCGACCCGGACGCGGAGCAGGTGCTGGAGCGGGCTCAGCCCGGTCTCGGCGCGGAACCGGCGGTTGAGGGTGCGGACGCTGATTCCCGCGTGCGCGGCGATCTCCGCGAGGGTCAGCGGACGGTGCAGGTCCGCTTCCATCCACCGGATCGTCGGCCCGAGCGCACCTTCCCCGACCGGCTGGGGCGGCGGCTCGGGTAGCGGAAGGAAGAGCCGTCGGTCCGCCTCCCGCACGACCGAACCGCCGTGGCCCTCCTCGATGAGCCGCAGCCACAGGTCCTTGCCGCCGAGCACCCCCGCCGAGGTGAGGAACGGCCCGTCGACCACGACCTCTTCCGCGGGGGCGACCTCGACCCGGGGGAACCGTGCGGCCAGCTCCCCGGTGTGTCGCCAGTCGGTGGTGGCCCGTCGCCCGTCGAGCAGCCCGGTGGCCGCGAGCGCGAACGTCCCCGTGCCCACCGCGCCGAGCCGGCAACCCCGATCGGCGGCGGCGCGCAGGGCATCGGGCACGGCGGCCGGGGGTGCGTCCCGGAAGCTGCGGTATCCGGCCACGACCACGGTCCGGGCCCCGTCGAGCCCGTTGAGTCCCCACCGCGTGGTGAGCCCGAACGGGCCCGGCCCGGCCGTGGCGCGGAAGCCGGGACCGAGGCAGACCCGCAGCTCGTGGGGGGCCCTCCCGCGACCGGCGCGGGGGACGGCTCCGAGCAGCAGACCGGGGGTGGTCAGCTGGCCTCCGGGGATGCCGTCGAGCACGAGAAGGGCGACCACTGCCATGGCCAGAATTTAACCGAGGGTGGCACCGCGGGCGCTGTTTCCGGTGCGCCGGCGGCCCGGAGGATGAAGGTGCCCGCTCCGGAGGCGCAGCGACGCCCGGGCGGGCACCCCACCAGACCGCCGTGAAAGGTACGTTCGCCATGACCCGCCCGACCCCGCAGCCGCAGATCCGCCCCGCCCGCCGAACACCGACCCGCGGGTTCGCCGTCCGTACGGCCACCGTCCTCGCCCTCACCGGTCTGGCCGTCACCGCTCCGGCCGCAAGCGCCGGGGCGATCGTCAACGGTGAGGACTCCACCCGGCGGTACTCATTCATGGTCTCGGTCCTCCAAGTCGTCAACGCGTCCGAGGGCCCGCCCTCCGGGGTGTGCGGCGGCACGCTGATCGCCCCCCGGTGGGTGCTCACCGCGGCCCACTGCGCCGGCCATCCGGAGATCCCCCAGACCCGGCCGGCGGGCACGGTCCGGATCGGCAGCGAGCACCGGAGCTCGGGCGGGACGGTGCGCACCATCGTCCGGACGGTCCACCACCCGGACTACGCCATGGGTGACGCCCCACGAGGCCACCACGACCTCGCGCTGCTCCAGCTGGACCGTCCGGTCCGCCAGCAGCCGGCACCCATCGCCGACCGGGCCCCGAAGGTGGGCGCGCAGACGCGGATACTCGGCTTCGGCAACACGGCCGAGGGCCCCGACTGGTCGTTCTCCGAGCGGCTCCAGCAGCTCGACACCCGTAGGATCGCCGACTCCGCCTGCTCCCCCTTCAAGGCGGGCACCGAACTGTGCACCGGCTCCACGGTTCCCGATGCCATGGGGTGCCGGGGCGACTCCGGTGGGCCCCAGATCCAGCGGATCGGCGGACGCTGGCAGCTGGTCGGGGCCACCTCCGGCGACGGCAACCCCGCGGCCGGCACGGACTGCGCCGACGGACCCGGCGTCTGGACCTCGGTGGCGGCGCACAAGAGCTGGATCGCCGAGACGATCCGGCAACACCGCTGACCCGGCCGAACATCGAGGACCGAGCACCAGACATCGGAGACCGAACATCGCAGGGAGACCGAACATCGCGGGGATACCGTCATCCCATGCCCGTGGTCGCCCTCCTCGTACTCGACGGAGTCCCCGGACACCAGCTCACCACCCCGGGCCTGGTCTTCGAGGCCGCCGCCGGCATCCACCGACCCGCCCGCACCGAACTGCGCATCTGCTCCGTTGGACCCGCCCTCACCACGGCAGGCCCCCTCCCCCTGGAGGTCACCGCACCCTGGGGACTGGACGGGTTGGAAGGCGCCGACACGGTGGTGCTCGCCGGCCGTGACGACCACCTCGCCGAGCCCCCGCCAGCAGTGCGCGACGCGGTGCGTGCGGCGGCGGCCCGGGGCAGCCGGATCGCCGCCGTCGGCACCGGTACGTTCACACTCGCGGCGACCGGACTGCTCGACGGACGCCGCGCCACCACCGAGTGGTGCCGCACGGCCGAACTGGCGGCACGTCGTCCACGCGTGGAGGTCGACCCCGCCGGCCTCCCGGTGACGGACGGTCAATTCCACTCCTCCGCCGGCGTCTTCGGAGGAATCGACCTGCTCCTCCACCTGATCGGCCTCGACCACGGCCGGGCGGTCGCCGGACGGACCGCCCGGCAGCTGATCGCGCCCCTGTACGAGAACGCCGGGGCCACCCGGGAGGAGATCGAACGCGAGCTGGCCGGGACCGCCGGCCTGGAGCCGACCGTGCGGTGGCTGGAAGCGAACCTGCACGACCCGCCGACCCTCGCCGAGATCGCCGCCCACGCGAGGACCAGCGTGCGCAGCCTCAACCGCCGCTTTCGGGCTCGCACCGGACTCACCCCGCGCCAGTACCTGCTGCGCGTCCGGTTGGAGCGGGCCCGACAGCTCCTGGTCACCGGGGACGGAACGGTCGACGAGATCGCCGCCCGCACGGGGTTCGGCTCCGCCGAAAGCCTCCGCCGCCACTTCCGGCGGCTGACGGGCACCACCCCGAGGGCGTACCGGGCGGCCCGTCGTGTCCGCCCGGGCAGGCCGGGCCCACCACCCGAGTGACTGCACAACGTGACGGTTCCCGATGCCCGGCTCGCTCCGCGACGGGTCCGCCGCAGCCGCCGTCCTCCACCGACACGAACCGCGTGACATGCCCTCGGAGCATGCTCTGATCAGGCGTCCAACGGACACCAGTTCACCATCGGGGTGGCCGCGACCCCAGAGGGAGGCATCGAAGCGGGCCACCCCGCTCGCTCCCACTCAACCGTCAACGATCACGCTAGGTTACGGCTGGTGGTGTGCGGCCGTCCCGCTCGGCCGTCGCCGCCGCCGGACCACCGGCCAACGCATCCGGGCCGGCCCCACCCCACTGGAAGGAACCCGCCGTGGTCGTGACCGTGTCCCTGGTGCTCCTGCTCGGGATCATCCTGTTCATCCTGCTCCGCTCCAAGTCCCTGGGCTTCGGCGCCGCGTTCGTCGCGGTCCTCTTCGGCTTCCTCCTCGCCTCCACCAGCGCCGCGGGGCCGGTCAACGAGTTCACCGTCGCCGTCGTCGGCGCCCTCGGCGAACTCCAGTAGGCGCCGGCATGGACGACCGGACCGTCGCCCGCCACCGGCTCGCCGTCATCGTGCCGAAGGCGGCCCCCGCGGTGGTCACCACCGCGGTGCTCGTCCTCGCCCGGATCTGGAACGCCAACGGCGCCGAACACTCCGTCGGCAACGCGGCACTGATGGCCCTGCTGTCGCTGGCCGCGGCGGCGGCCGGGGTCTGCACGAGCCTCGGCCGCTACGGAGACCCCGCCCTCGCCGGAACCGCGTTCGCCGCCTCCGGCGCACTCGCCCTCACCGGTGTCTGCGCGTACGCCGACGGACTGTCCCTGCCCCTGCTGCTGTGGGCCCTGGTCACCGCCGCCGCCTATGGGCTGGCCGCCCGCTACTGGCGCGAGGACCGACGCACCCTCGTCGCGTACCAGCGGCAGGCCGGCGAGCGACGCGAACGGCACGCCCACGTCGAGCGGGTGGAGGCGCTGCGGGCCGACACGCAGATCGAGGTGGCCCGCACCGGCGCGGCCTACGCCGAACAGCTGGCCGCCGCCCTCCTCACCCGCGCCACCCTCCCCGGCTTCGACCCGACGGCCCTGCGCACCACGGGCCTCCCGGCGCTCCCCGGGCCGGGGGAGCCCGACACGGCGACCCGTCAGCACGGGGACGATCCCCGCCCGAACTGACGATCCCCGCCCGAACTGACGGGCCGCGCGCCAAGGGCCCCGGCGCAGGCCGGAGTTCACCCCCGCTGTTCGTCGGCCTCGTACAGCCTCCACGCCGGCCACCGCACGGCCTCGATCTCTCCGTCGTCACCGCCCATCAAGTTCCGTCGATGCAGCATGAGCCGTAGGTGGCGGGCCGCGTCGGAGCCCTCTTCGGTTCCCCTGTCGAGCAGTACCGCTCTGGGCGCGGTGGCGCCGACGCCCGCCACCAGAGCGTCCGCCGGATGCCCGTTGACCGTCTCGCCCAGCGTGACGGTGGCTTCCTTCGTGCGGGAGAGGGTCTGGTAGAGGCGTTTGAGCAGCACGTCCTCGTCTCCGCCACCCGGGGGTGCGCCGTTGCGCTCCGCGGCCTCCAGCAGCGCGGCGCCCACGCCTCCTCGTTGTCGCCAGAGTTCCTTGTTCCCCACCACGATGAGGTGGCCGCGGGCCCGGGTGATGGCGACGTTCCACAGGTTCAGCTGTCCACCGACCCAGTCGACGGCGCCCGTGCGCATGCCTTCGCCGGCGACGAGGGAGAACACCATGACATCGCGTTCGCCCCCCTGGAAGGTGTGCACCGTACCGATGCGCAGGCGCTCCTCGTCGTACGGTCGCAGCCGCTTGCGCAGCGCTTCGGCCTGCGCGGTGAAGGGAGTGACGACGCCGACGGTGGCCTCGGGCGGCAACTGGTCCAGCAGGTACGTGACGCTGGCGAGCACTTTGTGGATCTCGTCATCGTTGACCCAGGAGCTGCCGAACGGAGGGCGGGCGGCCCGCCCGGCCACATCCGTCCAGATGACGGCGGGGCGGCGCGCCAGAGCGGGACGGCCACGCGTGTCGGTGAGAACGGTCAGCCCACCGTCGTAGAAGAACGCGTTGGAGATCCCGGCGATGCGCGGATGACAGCGGAAGTGCTCGTCGAGAAGCAGGGTGCCGCCCGCGGACTGCTCGGCCGCGTGGAAGGCGGAGTGGCGCCGGTAGGCGAGGTGGTGCTTCTCCAGCCAGTCGGACCGCAGCCCGTTCCCGCGCCGGATGAGGGCCTCGCGGGGCGGGTTGGTCTGCGTGATGTGCGTGAGCTGCATGGGATCGCCGATGACCAGGGCACGCCGCGCGCGGAACAGCAACGGCAGGACGTGGGGGATGGCGCACTGGCTGGCCTCGTCGATGACGACGAGGTCGAACAGGGCCGGGTCCGGAGGGAAACGCCGGGCGGAGAGGCTGGTGACTGCCCATCCGGCCACCACGGGCGCGTCCTTCGATGTTCCTGAGCGCCCGAGGACCCTCCCCAACTGGGGCCAGTCGCCGCGTTTGCCGTCCCGAGCCGTCAACAGGTCCAGAATGCGGCGGCGTCCGGCCCGGGCGGCCGCTTGGACCGTGGTGGCGAGGAGCGTGCGCGAAGCGTCCTGGACGGTGTTCTCCGCATCGCGCAGGGTTCGCGTGAGCGCTGTGTCGTCAACGGTGGCCGCATCCTCGCGACCGTCACGCCATTGCGCCTCGGCCGCGGCGAAGTCGGCGAGCGCGAGGCACCCCGCGGTGGGATCACCGGTGTACCCCTCCATACCGGCCTTGCGCAGGAAACGGGTTCGGCGCCATGCCCCTAGGAAACGCGCGTGGGCGAGGCGACGTGCCTTGTCCTCCAGTTCCTTCGGCCGGGGCGGGCCACCGAGCTGGTCCTGGAGTTCAGTGACGGTGATCCCGAGTTCCTCCGCGTGGTGGGCGCGGGATTCGCCTGCTCGGCGAAGCCGCAGTTCGGTCTCCGCGACGCGGGCCAGGAACTGCCGTTCCTCTGCCAGCCGGTCGGTGGCCAGGGCGGTCGCCATGGATGCCGTGGCCACGGTGGTGGACGGCTCCGGACCGGTACGCAGCGCGTGCAGCGCGGCGGCCTCGTGCTCCGCGTTGCTCTTGCCGTTCTTCCGCGCCGAGCCGGTGCGCACGACGCTGCCGGGCACCAGCTTGTCGCAGCGGCGCCAGACCTCGTCCACGGCATCGTTGTTGGTGGACGCGACCAGTACGGTCTGACCCGCTGCGATCGCCGTGGCCACGAGATTGGCGACCAACTGGCTCTTGCCGGTGCCGGGCGGGCCCGTGGCCACGGTGAGGCGGCGGGTCATGGCGGACCGCAGGACCGCCGTCTGTGCCTCGTTGCAGGGCAGCGGCGTCACGAGGCGTACCGGTTCGGGGTCGGTGTGGGCGAGGGATCGGGCACGCTGAGAGGTGTCGGGCGAGAGGACCCCGAGGGCGGTCTTCCCGATCTGGTTCGTCTTCTTGCCGATGTCCGCGAAGTCGTTGAGAAGGCCCTTCGTGAAGCCTGTCTGCGGGCGTGCCGCGAACAGGACCGCGGTGTTGCGGGCCCCGTGACCGGGGGTGCGGACGTCGATGCGGTCCGCGAGCTGGTCGGGTCGGAGTTCCTGCACGCACGGCAGCTCGAACTCCTGCGTGAGGAGGTTGCGCACCTCCACCGCCATACGGTCGTGCTGCCCCCGATGCCAGGACGGCCCAAACGTGTCGATGAGCTGGTTGGCCTCCTCCTCGCCCAGCCAGTCGTGCGCCAGCCGGGGATGCGGCTGGACCGGGCCGTACGGTTTCAGCCGCACCTCGCCCTCGTCCTGGACGATCTCGACCCGGCGTACCAGCAGGGGCGCGAACTTCGGTTGGCGCCAGGGGCGTCCGGTGCGAGGCCCGGCGAGGACCACGGCCGGGTAGCCCGCCCAGAGTTCGGCGTCGTCCTCTGCCGCTGAGTCCACCAGCCGGGCCGCTTCCGCGGGGAGCGCGACGCAGCCGTCGTCATCGACGTCGCCGGAGATGAACCTCTCCGCACCTCCCAAGCACACGTACGAAGAGTCCTGATGGCTCACCTCCATCAGCGGCGTCTCGGCGCTCTCGGCCAGGACGCACTCACGGTAGTAGTCCAGCAGGTTGGCCCAGTCGGGCTGCGCGTGAGCGGATTTCGCGGCGCGCGGTGGTGCCGCCTCCCCGGCGGCAGCTTCTCCGGCGGCAGCTCGAGGCCGAGAGCGCAGCGGATCGAGGATGGGGGCCTGGCCGAAAGGGCTGTCCGCGATGATGATGCGGTCGTCGACGCCGAGCGCGGAGTGCACCGGCACCTGACGTCCGCCGTCCTGGGCACGCATGCGCCGGTTCACGTAGTGGAACAGGTCGCTGACCGTCACCGCTTGGCCACCGTCTTTGCTGACCTTCCCCGTGCGCAGCGCCTCGACGACCTCGCCGGTGAACGCCGACGGCTTCACGTCATCGCCGCCACCCGCGTCCGCATACGAATCCTCCCCGGCCCGCGAGGACGACAGCACGTACACGCCCCTGCTGGTCAGCGGGGGCCGCTCGCCGGACTTGGACACGGAGTTCTCGGGCCGTCGGTCCGATGTGCGCAGGCCCACGGCGAACCCGCCGCTGCGGCAGCAGTCGATCATCACGATCTTCTGCGGAGCCACGCACTCTTCCAGCGCGTCGTTGAGGAACCCCGCGCTGACACCGGTCGAGGCCACCCGGTCGTAGTCGGTGTCCTTGGCAACGAAGTGGAACTCGCCGCCGTCGCGTACGGTGCGCACACCGTGCCCGGAGACGTACACGAGCGCGAGTTCGTCCTCGTCGCGCTCCTGAAGGAACTCCCCGATGGCCGCCCGCATGTCGTCTGCGGTGAGATCGGCTTCGGTCTGGACGGAGACGAAGTTGCCGATGTTGCGATGCTTCAGGACTTGGGTGAGTCCCCATACATCCGCCCGTACGGAGGCCAGCGGCGAGAAGCGGCCGTCGTCGTAGTGCTCGTTGCCGATCAGGAGGGCCCGGCGCTTGTGGAACCGGGTCACGTCGCGCCGTCATCCGGTTCGGGACCGTCGCCGTCGGCAACCCGGTCCTGGAACTCGCGGACCATGCGTTCCTGTGCGGCGTCCGGCCGTCCGGTGATCTCGATGGAGTCGTCCCCGACGGTGACCACGACCTTGCGGTGCCGCTCCTTGGCGCACCACTCCTTGATCAGGGTGATCAGGATCTGGGACGCCGGACGGGCGGCGGCGGCGGTGGCGGCCCAGAGAGCCACCTCGCCGACACCGGTGCCCTTGCGGCCCGCTGCGGTGGGCCCGTCGACGTCATGGAAGCCGACGACGAGGTCGTCCGCCCTGCCCAGGGTGTCGTGGAGATCCCGGGTGAGGCGCTCCTGTCGGAGTGTGTCGCCGCCGGTAGGCACGGTGAGTGTCCACGGTGGTCCCCCGTTGCGCATGTGCTGCTCCTCAAGTGCTGCTCTGGCTTGTCCCGTCCGATCAGCGACTCTGGCACGAGGCTGTTCCCCGGTGACAGCCCGGGGTCCGCGGGAGGGGCGGCATCCGGCCACAGACTCGCGGGAACAGTGCTCGGTCAGGACGAGGCACCTCCAGTGCCGCGTCCTTCCCGGCCACTTCCTCGCGCAGGTGCTCGTTCTCCCCGCTCCCCGCGCGGCTTCGGGCGGGTCGGGGTGGTGCGCTGGTCACCTGCGGGGGCGGCGTCGTGCGCGGCGACGATCCGCAGCTCGTACGAGGCGGAGAAGGTGCGGCGTTTCGGCTTCGGCGCGGGATCGGCGCCGGGCTCGGTGGTGCTGGACACGCGGGTGAGACCTCGGTCGTGCCCCATCAGGGCGACTGATCGCTCCGGGGCGTCTCACACGACGATGACGGAGAGGGCTTGCCGGCGGATCCGACCGCATCCGGGTGCAGCGGGACCGCCTCCCGCCAGCTTCTTCGGCGTGATCCTGAGATCCGCGGCGACCCTGGGGCGGGGGACGGTTCCCATCTGATCGGTTGCTCCCACGGCGGCCGCGGCCACCACAGGGTCCAGTCGGCGCAACGTGGCCAGCAGGCAGAGCTGGAGGCGGGAGAGCCCGCAGTGCTTCATACGCAGGTTTGACACATGGAACTTCACCGTACGGGTCGCGATACCCAGGTGGGTGGCGATCTCCGCATTGGTCGGCCCGCCCCGCAGCAGGTCGAGGACCTTCTCCTCGGTCCCGGTGAGAGGTGGATCGAGGGCGAGCGCGCAGAGCAGCAAGTCCCCGGCGGCCAAGGCGCCACTGTCCCCGTTCGGCAAACAGTTCCCGCACACCCGGTCAACAGAACACATGAATCCCCCCGGATTTCCATGGCTGCATGGGCGGTCAGAGCCCGTGCAATCCTGGGAGCGACTCCAGCACGAGGCCCGCGGCGAGTGGGGAGCCCTCGGCGGCGAGCGACTCGGAGCGTGACTACTACGGGTGCCTGGAGAAGAACGGGGTCAAGATCGAGACCACCCCCGACGGCGAACTCCGCGTGGTCAAGGCCGGCGGGGGCGGGGCGGCGCTGACCAAGGCCGAGAGTGAATGCGCGGCTCTCCTGCCGGTGCCGGACACCTCCGAGGGCGACGGCAAGACAGCGAAGGCGGACCCGGCCTTCGTCGCGTGCATGAAGGCCGAGGGCTTCACCACGTACGACAGGGCCAAGAACAGCGACAACGACGACCTCAAAGCGGCCCTGGAGAAGTGCGGTCCCGGCCCGGACGGCGACGTCGTCGTTGGCGGCTGACCGACCCCGGCAGGACACGGTGAAACAGGTCTGCAGGGTGCGACGAGGAAATGTGACGAAGTGACCGCACAACCGGATGCTGGGGACGAGCCCGTGGTGAAGGCGACGCAGGAGGTCGCGGAGACCGCAGGCGCAGGTCCGGCCGGCGGGCTTGCGCGCAAGCGCCGTTGGATCGCCGCTGTCGCGGGTGGGGCGGTGTTGCTCGCGGGGGGCGCAGTGCTGGCCTCCACAGTGATCAAGTCGCCTTCGCAGGCGGCGGCGGAGGAGGCGAGTCCGCCGGAGCGGTCGGTGCTGACGTCAACGGTGGAACACCGGATGTTGACGTCGTCGGTGATCGTGCGCGGGCAGGTCGTCGCCGGACAGAGTGTGGATGTGGCGCCGCAAGTGGCCGGCGGGGAGGACGGTGCCGCACCCGTCGTGACCAAGGTGCCGGTCAAGCAGGGCGATCGGCTGAAGGCCGGGCAGGTCCTGCTCGAGGTCTCGGGGCGGCCGGTGTTCGCCCTGCCCGGGCGGATACCCGTCTACCGCGATCTCAAGCCCGGCGCGGAAGGCGACGACGTGAAGCAGCTGCAGGAGGCGCTGCGGGCCCTGGGACACAGCACGGGCGGCGATGCCGTCGGAACCTTCGGAGCAGGGACCAAGGACGCTCTCAACGCCTTCTACGCCGCCATAGGTTACGACCCGTTGCCGGCCACGGACGACAACGGGAAGGGGCTGAAGTCGGCCGAGCGCGCGGTGACGGCGGCCGAGAGGGCGCTGGAGGAGGCCAAGGCCGCCGAGGCCAAGGAGGCCGAGGGCAAGGACGCCGCGGGCAAGGGGTCGGCGCAAGCGGTGCAGGACGATCTGGACGAAGCGCGGGATGAGCTGGCCGCCGCGCAGGCCACGTCGGGTCCTCGGCTGCCGGCCGGCGAAGTGGTCTTCCTCCAGGGCTTTCCCGCCCGGGTGGACGCGGTGCCGGAACAGGTGGGTTCGCCCGTGGACGGGACGATGCTGACGGTGTCCGGCGGGAAGCTCGCGGTACAGGCCTATCTGCAGGAGCACCAGAAGGGCCTGGTGCGCAAGGGGCAGCGGGTGCAGATCTACTCGGAGCTGACCGGCATCGAGGCACAGGCGAAGGTGGGTTCGCTGGCCGATTCGCTGACCGCGCCGGACAGCGGCAGCGGGGGCGGCGGCGAGGGCGAGTCGGACGGCGGGGCGTCGGCGCCGCCGGGACAGAACGGTTATCTGCTGCGGGTCGATCCGGACAAGGCGTTGGACGCCCGGTTGGCCGGGCAGGACGTGCGGCTGACCATCGAAGCGGCCCGTACCGGCGGCAAGGCGCTGGTCGTGCCGATCACCGCGCTCACCGCGGGCGCCGACGGCCGGGCCACGGTCACGGTGCTCCAGTCGGACGACGAGCGGCGTCGGGTGGAGGTGCGCACGGGCACCGCGGGCGACGGCTTCGTCGCCGTAGAGCCGGTGGGGGCCGCCCGGCTGGCCAAGGGCGAGCAGGTCATCGTGGGTGTGAAGAAGGGGGCGGCGGGGCAGTGACGCCGGTCATCGAGTTCCGCCAAGTCGGCCTCACCTACCCGGGTCCGCCGCCCGTGCCTGCCCTCAAGCCGTGTGAACTGCTCGTCGAGCCGGGGGATTTCGTCACCGTCGTCGGGCCTTCGGGCTCGGGCAAGTCCACCTTCCTCAACATCGCCGGGCTGCTGGACGCCCCCACCCATGGCACGTACCTCCTCGACGGCTACGACACCGGCGCACTGTGTGACGCCGATCGAACCGCGCTGCGCGGTCGTCGCATCGGCTTCGTCTTCCAGGCCTTTCATCTGCTGCCGCACCGCTCGGCGTTGGAGAACGTCACTCTGGCCATGGTCTACAACGGCATCCCCCACGCCGAGCGGGCCCCGCGCGCCCGCGACGCCCTGGTCCGCGTGGGCCTCGGCCACCGCATCGACTCGCTGCCCACCCGGCTTTCGGGCGGTGAGCGCCAACGCGTCGCCATCGCCCGGGCACTGGCCGCCGGCCCCTCCCTGCTGCTGTGCGATGAGCCCACCGGCAATCTCGACACCGTCAACGCCGGGGCGGTCCTGGCGCTGCTGGACGAACTGCACGGCGACGGGATGACCATCTTGCTGATCACGCACGATCCGGAGGTGGCCGCCCGCGGTGCCCGCACCGTAGCCATCCGCGACGGTGTCCTTCGTGAGCAGCGGGTGGCCGCGTGAAGCTGCGCATCCGGCGTGCACGTGCCGCCAACGGCGTCATACCCTCCGTCTTCACCCCCCGCGACCTGCTCGCCGAGGCCACGGCCGGGATGCTGCAGCGGCCCGCCCGCTCCGCGCTGACCGGGCTCGGCACGGTGCTCGGCGTCGGCACGTTCGTGGCGATCCTCGGACTGACCGCGACCACCTCGTCCCAGATCGACGCCCGGTTCAACGCCCTGACCGCCACCGAGGTGACGATCGAGGAGACGGTGGACGACCCCGACCAGCTCACCGGGCCCGCCTTCCTCGAGGACGCCGACGCCCGGATGCGCAGGGTGAACGGGGTCAAGGCCGCGGGGGTCTACTGGACCGTGCGGGACGACCGGGCGGGCAGCGTCCGCTCCGCGCCCATCGGCGACAGTGCCGGAGGCGAGCGGATCGATGTCGTCGCAGCCTCGCCCGGCGTCCTGAAGGCCGCCGTGCCGACCCTGGCGGAGGGGCGACTGTACGACGAGCGGATGCCCAAAGCCGGCCGGGTCGCGGTGATCGGCGCGGGCACCGCGAGCCGACTGGGCATCACCACCCTGGAGACCCATCCCGCGCTGTTCATCGGCGAGGAGTCGTTCACCGTCGTCGGTATCGTCGACGATGTGGAGCGCAAGGCCGACCTGCTGCTCTCCGTCGTCGTCCCGGGCACCACCGCCAAGCAGATCTGGGGCGCCCCCGACCCCACCGAGTCCGGCATGTTGATCGCCACCGAACTGGGCGCCGCCCAGCAGGTCGCCACCGAAGCGGCCACCGCGCTGCGCCCTGACCACCCCGAGTACTTCAAGGCCATCCCGCCCCCGGACCCCAAGGCCCTACGCTCGACCGTGAGCTTCGACCTGAATCAGCTCTTTCTGCTGCTGGCCGGGATCTGCCTGATCATCGGCGCGGTCGGCATCGCCAACACCACTCTGGTCGCGGTGCTGGAGCGGACCGGCGAGATCGGGCTGCGCCGAGCCTTGGGCGCCCGAGCCCGGCACATCACCGCCCAGTTCCTGGCCGAGTCCGGAGCCCTCGGCGCCCTTGGCGGCCTGGTGGGCACCAGCCTGGGCACCGTGACGGTGGTTGCCGTCGCTGTGGTCCGAGACTGGACGCCGGTCGTGCACCCCGCAACCGTTGCCGCCGCCCCGCTGGTCGGGCTGGTCACCGGCGTGCTGGCTGGCCTCTATCCGGCCTGGCGGGCCTCGCGCATCCAGCCGGTGGAGGCCCTTCGGCGCTGACCGGTGAGGTCTGCGGGACCTATCGCAATGCCCGAACCGCCCCCCCAGCGTGGTCATCGGGGCCGCCATCCGGTGCTGGAGGGCCGCGGTGCGCACGAGCCGGGTCGTGGTCTCCTCGGTGCGTGGTTCAGCACCACGCCCAGAGCCCGGGCGTGGTGCTGATGCAGCAGTGACCGGGCCATGTCGAGCGTCCGCTCCAGCGCCTGGATCTGCGGCTTCTCGTCCACCGCGAACACCACCGCGTTCGTCGGCGGATCGGGATGCAGGCCCACCGCGTCACGGATCTTGTCTATCAGCAGCGCCAAGAGGCCCGAGAAACCACTCAGGGGCCCGACCCGCTTTCGCGGATCAGGCCCCTGACCTGGTCTTACTGGCTGTCGAGGTGACGGGATTTGAACCCACGACCTCTTCGTCCCGAATTAGGCTCGGGCGGGATAGCCACCTGCGTGTAACTGTTTCCGCAGGTCAGATACCTGGTTCCTGTGGGTCTTGCTTGGTGTCGGGAAGGTTCGGGTATTGCTCGGGCTCCCCAACTGGACGAGGCGTGTTCTTTCCCACGCTCCGGCCGGGGCCAATCGCCTTCTTCCTGGCAGGCGTGTCCTGAGATCGGTTGCCGCCCAAGCTCACGCCAGGCAGCTCAACGCCGAGGCCCGAAGGGCCCGGGGGCCGTCCGCCGACGTTCGCCGGCCCCTGCGTGATTACTGGCAACGGGCAAACTCGCGAGATCGCGGGCATGTGCACATTCTGCGTGCCAGACTCGTTCACGGAGCGGCGGAGATCACGCCGAACTCCCATCCCTGCACCCTGGTTGTTTATGTCCCGTGAGGGGTTGATTGGCATGCGCGTGTCATTAGTGTTCGGGTCGGAGATGCGTCGCCTGAGACAGGAGAGGGGGTTGTCGCTCCAAGAGCTCTCTATCCTGACCGGCTATCACAGGGCCCACCTCAGCAAGGTCGAACGCGGCTTGCGGAGCCCCTCACGCAACCTGGCTCTGCGCTCCGACGCCGAACTGAACGCAGGCGGAGAGCTGCAGCGATTGGTGGAGGGGCCTGCCCCACGGGTCGACGGGCCCGTTGGGGGCGGCGCGGTCGGCCGGGGGGCCGGGCGGCGCAAGTTGATCACCGCGGGTACGGGAACTCTCCTCGGCAGCGGGGTCCTGAACGGCCTGGGCCTCGATCCGTCCACGACTGGCGCCGGAACCGTACGGGACGAGGAGGGCAGCACCGCGCAAGCCTTCCGCGTCCAGTTCGACCAGATGCGCCAGCTCGGCCAGCGGACGGACCCGGTCCTGTTGTTGCCACTGCTCAAGACTCAGACCCAGACCGTCGCCGAACTCGCCGTCCGGGCAAGCTCCCAGGTCAGATCCAAGTTCCTCTTGCTCGCAGCCCGTTTCGCGGAGTACGCGGGATGGATGGCGCAGGAGTCCGGCGACACCCGAGCCGCGCTTGCCCTGACGGCAGACGCTGTCACCCTGGCCCAGGCCGGCGGAGATCGCGACCTCGCCTCGTATGCCCTGGTGCGACGCGCCCTTGTCACCTTCTACGCCGGTGAGGCGCAACGGACCGTCGCTCTTGCGCGCGGAGCGCAGGACGGCAGGCTGCCGCCGAGAATCCGAGGGCTTGCCGCCCAGCGGGAGGCCCAGGGCCATGCCCTGGCCGGGGACGAACGCGCCTGCTTGACCAGCCTCGACCGTGCCCGGACCGCCTTGTCCTCCGCGCAGCGGGAGAACACTGCCTGGCCGGTGATCGGCACCGCTCATCTCGCCGATCCAGCGGCCATGGTCACCGGCTGGTGCCTCTATGACCTCGGCAGGCCAAAGGCGGCGGCCCGCACACTGGACCAGGAGTGCGCCCGCATCCCCCGCCAAGCGCTCCGCGCGCGGACGCGCTACGGGATGCGCAGGGCCCTGGCCCATGCCGCGACCGGCGAGATCGAGTACGCCTGCAACATCGCCCAGGAACTCCTCGACGCCGCTGTGACCGTGCCGTCCGCCACGGTCAGGGCCGACATCGCGCTTCTTGCCCGGGAGCTGACGCGGTTCCGGGCCAACCAGGCCGTCCGCGATCTTCAGCCCGGGCTGACGCGGGCGCTCAGGCCCGTGCCTGCGACCTCTGGTTGATCTCTCCGCGCAGCCCCGCGTGACCGAGTTCTTCCTGCAAAGCCCGATCCTCGCGTACCGGTCGAGGTTCCGCGTGTCTGCCGACCCGGGGCCCGGCGTACCGGAATTGGCTTCCCCGCACCGGAACAGACCTTTGCGTCTGTGGAACGTGGTGCGCCCAACTCGTACTGCGGAGTCCGTACGCCTGTCGTACGGGAGCCCCCGTCCCCATGCGCCCGAACGCACCTCACCGACCTTTCATCCCTCCCAGAAGGAGTCGAGCATGCCCGACGTATTCGTGAACTACCGCACCGGCGACGAGGAGGCCACCGCCACCCTGATAGCGGGCGAGCTGTCCCGCCGCTTCGGCGACGAGGCGATCTTCAAGGCCAGCAAGTCGATCACTCCGGGCCAACGCTTCCCGGACCAGCTCGTCACGGCTGTGCGCCGCAGCAGCGCCGTCCTGGTGGTGATCGGCGAGCACTGGACCGAGGCGGAGTCCCGCAACGGCGGTCGGGCGCTGGACGATCCCGAGGACTGGACGCGTCGGGAGATCCTGGAAGCTCTGGACAGCGGGGCCCTGGTCATCCCTGTCCTGGTCGGCCGGGCCACCAGGCTCGACGCCGCAGCTCTTCCGCCGGAGCTGGCCGAGTTGGCGGACTTCCAGTACCGGCGGTTCAGCCACCGCAACGACCGGGCCGACCTCGCCCGACTGGCGGACGACCTCGCCGGCCTCGTACCTCGACTGGCCGCGGTGGACACCGAGCGCACGCCGGCCGAGCAGCCGTCGCCAGGCCATCAGGGGAACACAGCAGGCGGCGAGGTCCGCGGATCGCAGACTCAGGCCCGGGACGTCAGCCAGCGACTGCGCGGAAGCATCGGTCATCTCGCCGGAGACCTCGGCAGCTTCGTCAACGAACCCCAAGGGCCGGTCAACACCGGACCGGGCGAGCAGCACAACGGTCCGCGGTTCCACGGTGACGGCATGGGTGTCAGCTATGTGGCGGGGGACAACTCCGGCACCGTGCGGCAGACCTCGGGCCGTGAGTCACGGCGCGAGGATCAGGACCGGTGACGGGCGACGCCTATGTCAACGGGCCCCGCGGGCCTGTGAACAGCGGGACCGGTCCGCAGTTCAACGGAGGCTCGTTCTGGCTGCTGGACGAAGACCTGGGTCGGCTCCTCAGACGGGGCCCCGACCTGCAGAGGATCACCCTTCAGCGCCGTCGCCTTCTCCGCAGCCGCTTCGTTCCTCCCCGGTCGTTCCGCGACGGGCTGGAACGCATGGAGGCCCCGGGGGCCGTCGTCCTGCTCGACGGCCCCCGCGGCAGCGGCCGGCGCGCGGCGGCCACCATGCTGCTGCACCAGTCAGGTGGCGACGAAGGCCGGATGGAAGAGCTCTCGCCGGAGCACGAGCACGGTGCGGGCCGGCTGGAGCCCGGCCCGTCCGACCACTATCTCCTCGATCTCTCCAACACTGCCCACGACGACTACCCGGCCGCTCAGCGAGCCCTCGCCGCCTTCCGCTCGGCGGTCGAGGGCGCCGGAGCCCGGATGGCCGTCGTCCTCCCGGACAGCCTGGACCATCTCCTCGACGCGGACCTCCGGCCGCTGGTGGTGCGGCTGGGGCGGCCCCGGGAAATCGCGGTCTTCCGGCGGCATCTGCGAGTGGGCGGCATTGCGTTCACTCAGGAGGAGACCGAGGGCGAGGAGCTGTTGGGCTTTCTGGCCACGTCCCCGATGCGGGAGCTGGCCAAGCTTGCCGAGCTGGTGCGGCTGGCGAGGGACAGGGCGGGACAGGACAGCCGCTTCCCCGACTGGTGCGCGGAGGCGATGTCGGCCGTCACGGACTGGGCCGGGGAAGCGGCCCGCCAGGTCAGCAATCACCGTACGGCGCAGGGGCGGGCGCTGCTGTTGACCGGCGCCATGTTCAGCGGAGCCTCGGCGGACGCCGTCTTCCACGGCTCGGACCTGCTGCTGAGGACCCTTGACCACAGAGGGGACGACACCCCGCGCCTTGCACAGCCGGATCTGGGCGAGCAGTTCCGGTCGCTCGGGATCCGGCGGGACGCCGACGGCCGGGTCGGGTTCGAACGGCTGGCCTTCGACAGTGCGGTCCGTACCCACTTCTGGAACAACTTCCCCGATCTGCGCGACGGACTGCGGGACTGGGTCGGGCAGGCGCTCCGGCTGCCGCAGCTCACCCACGACGACCGGATGAGCCTGGTCGAACGCTTCTCCGACCAAGCGCTGGCGGTCGGACGGCCCGACCATCTGTGGGTCCTGGCCGAACAGTGGACCCGTACCGCACGCCGTCCTCTGCTCAACGCCGAGACGGCGGCCATGCTGGAACGCGGGCTCGTGCACGAGCGGTACGGGGCACGTTTCCGAGCTCAGATCTATGCCTGGGCCGTCGGCGGGGCCGCGTTGCCAGCGGACCTTGTACGCGTGCTGACCGGTGTCTGCCGGCAGGTCGTCGCATCCACACATCCCGCGCAGGCTCTGGTGCGTCTGCACCATCTCGCGCTCAGACCGGGAGGGGAGGAGGTCGAGGAGGCCCGAGCCGCCCTACTGGAAATGGCCCGGAGCAGCCGCCAACTACGAGCCCGCCTCATCGGGCGCCTCCTTTCCCCGGAGAGTCCGAACGCCCGCGCCCATCTGATGCTCTACCTGGATCTCGTCGAACCTGTCGGCCTACGGGCCCGCGAACCGTGGCGACAACTCACCGAGCTGTGGACAACGGTCATGGACGAGGGCTCGGCCGAGCTGTGGACACCGGTCGTACGACGCTGGCTCTCGGCGCTGCGACCGGAGGCCGAGGGGAGCCTCGGCCTCCAGGTCCTGCTGGACGCGGCCTCCGGACGGGGCGAGATCCTCAACCGGCTGTACGCGATCACCTGCGGCTGGGCCGCTGGCCCGGCTCAGCCCTCCGACGGCCGTGCCGCGACCGCCGCTGCCTTCTGGCACGCAATCGACGCCGTGCAGGGCGTCGATTGCGGCGGGACCACCTCATCCGACTGATTCAGGAGCGAGACATGCACCGCAGCAACAGCCTCTTCCCGGGGCTCGGAGCCGCCCTCTGCCTGATCCTCTTCGGCACCGCGGCCGAGGGGCCGAACGTCTGGCCGTGGATCTTCTTCGGTGCCGTCCTCACCGGCGGCCTGTGGTGGGCCAAGCGACGCACGGCCGCCCCGCCGCCCCAGCCTGCCCCGGAGCCTCCCATTTCTGTCGAACAGCCCTATGAAGTGGTCCAGGTGGAGAGCGTCCGACTGCCGAGCGCGGTCGCTGACTACGATTTCTTCTTCTCCGCGTCGATCTGGTGGCGACCCCGTGAGCAACGGTCCCACGGTGAGGATGCGGCCCTGTCCGCCCGGGCGAAGGCCTCGATCATCGAGCGGGCCGAGGCCGTCACCCACGCCGAACAGCCCGGACGCTGGGATTCCGTCCGGTACCGTCTGGAGGGGGTCCTCGGGGCCGTCCTACCCGATGCTTCTCTCGCGGTGGTGGCCATGGCCTCCCACGTCACCCTCACCCTCACCCCGGCGGACCGCGAGCGTCTCGACAACCTGGCGAACCTGCGGAAGGCACAGGCCACCTGGGACCGCGAGAGGCAATTCGAGCGCGATCGGCGCCACTACTTCGCCACCGAGATTCTCCACACCCCCGGCAGTGCGGTGACCTGGTGGCTCGCCCGACACGACGACGAAATCGAGCACGCCGCCAACCTGATCGGTCCCCTCGCCCAGCTCTCCGCGGCTTCGAACGACGCCGAGGTCCCCGAACTGTTCCGGCATCTCGTCCACACCTTGCCCGCCTCCGACACCGCCGACCTCCTCGGCGGATCCAGCCACCCGGCGACTCATCCGGCGTCCCCGTCCTGGAGCGCCGACCCACTGGACGACGACACCGACTCCGTGCTCCGCGGCGCGCATCTGTTGCTGGGCGATCTCGGCCTCAGCGACGAATCCGACGAACGCTCCGTCTTCCTCCACCGCCTCATCCGCTCCACCGAGGCCGCCGGCCGCCCCGCTCACGCCCAACGTCTGCGTGACGTCTTCTTCCCCCGCGATCCCGACGATCCCGACGCATCCGACGCTTCCGCCCCCGAGTCTCCGACTCCGCCATCGACTGCGCCTCCCGCTGCCGACTCCATGACTCCGGAGCACCCCGAGCCCCCCGTGGCGCCCGGCACCGCCTTCTACGCCAACGCCACCTCCTCCGCTCCCTCCTGGGCCCGCCCCCCGGAGCCGGACGCTGCTCAGTCCCACCGCCCGGAGAACGAAGGGACATGGGGAGGCGAGACCTGACCCGACCGCTTACGCGTGCAGGAGTGTTTCGTACGCGAAACTGCTCACCCAAGCCTTCAGCCTCCGGATACCAGGCCCTGACCCTCCGGCTCTCCATGCGCGCCGAAGAGTCGGGGCCTGGCCCACTCTCGCGTCAGGCCCCTGACCTGGGGTTTGGAATGTCAACGACTTAGTGTCGGGCTGCTGCGAAGCCAGGTAGGCATCGAGGGGGCCATCGTCGTAGCGCCGCGGGCGCTGGTGGAGACGGTCCGCGAGTACCGCGCCCTCCTCCGGGAGCGGTCGATCGCTCAGCCCGTCTGAAGCGCCGCGATTACCTGCCGTGCCCTGTGCCGGGCGGGTTCGATCTGAGGGTCTTTCAGGTGCGCCTCCGGTCCGAGGATCTTCAAGCACACGAAGAGCGTCATCAGCTTGCCGCCCCGGCTCTCGAAGCCGTGCCATCGCTCGCGCCGTACACGATCGGCCAGAGCGGGGACGGCGAACGAGGCGGCCCAGAGCGTCGCGGCGTCGAGCCCTCGGAGGGCGTTTCCCCAGTCCTCCCAGTCGAAGAGGGAGAGGGACGGCGCGCTCATGTTGGCCCAGTTCAGGTCGGCGTGGGCCGGAACCCATCGCTCGACAGTCGTATTAATCTCGTCGGTGTATGCATCGTGAATCAACTCGGTGAGTAGGGCCTGCGTGATCGTGACGGTGTCCGGGGTGGCCACGCGCCCGGTCGTGTTCCGCGCCAGTGCGTCCAGGGAAGCTCCGAAGGCCCGCCACCACTCCTCGGACAGCGCCGGCTCCTCAGCCAGGACGGGGGTCCCGACCGACGCGCCGGGAAGGAGATCGGTCTCGTCGGCCCGCCACATCACCGGCTCCTCCGCGTCCGACCAGACCACACACCCCCGCCACGCGGGCTGGGTGACGCCTTCCAGCCGGGCAGCGCTCTCCGTACCGTTCCACCCCTGGTCCGTGATCTTGTCGAGGGAGCGCCGCTCCACTCGTACCCAGGTACCTCGGTCTGCGCGGGCCACCACGGACCGGCGCCTGCATACTGCCGTGCCCGGGTCCAGTCGGGTCTGAAGGGACCGCTCGACGCGGTCAAGAACCTCGTCGACCGGCTCGACTCGGAGGTCGACAGAGTGGACAGCGGAGACCGAGTGCGTCGTGCGGGGACCGTGACAGTGGGCCCTGGTGTTACGGGGACATCTGAGCCAAGAAGGATGAGAAGGGTGAGTAGCTGCCTGATGCCTGCCCGGAGTCGAGATCGAACTGCGTGAGTGGACGACGCGGGGACAGAGGAGGTCTACCGCAAGCAGATCCACCCGGTGATCCAGACTGGGGTCGTTGCCGTGGACGGGATCTTCGGAACGGGGTACGGGCCTGGACCGGTAGCCACGCAGACAGACACTCAGGCGAAACAGGTGAGGCGCCTACGATTTCTCGTAGGCGCCTCACCTGTTCTTACTGGCTGTCGGGGTGGCGGGATTTGAACCCACGACCTCTTCGTCCCGAACGAAGCGCGCTGCCAAGCTGCGCCACACCCCGATGTCCCCGCATCAGCGGCGACGTCGATTACTTTAGCCCACCGGGGGCCGGAGACGAAATCCGGTTTCCCGGGCCCCGGCGGGCGTCCGCGTACCCGGTCAGGGCGCGGGGACCAGGGTCAACAGGGACACCTCCGGGGGGCAGGCGAACCGGACGGGGGTGTACCGACTGGTGCCGCAGCCCGCGGAGACGTGGAGGTGCGAGGTGCGCCCCGCGGCGGTGTGCGTGGAGAGGCCCTTGACCCGGTCGGTGTCGAGGTCGCAGTTGGTGACGAGCGCACCGTAGAAGGGGATGCACAGCTGGCCCCCGTGGGTGTGGCCGGCCAGGATCAGCGGGTAGCCGTCCTCGGCGAACGCGTCCAGCGCCCGCAGGTACGGTGCGTGCACGACGCCCATCGAGAAGTCGACCGAGGGGTCGGGGCCGCCCGCCACCTGGGCGTAGCGGTCCCGCTTGATGTGCGGGTCGTCCAGGCCCGTCAGCCCGATCTCCACGCCGCTCGCGCCCGTCGCCAGCTTGAGCGTGCTCCGCGTGTTCGTGAGGTTCAGCCAGCCGGCCGCGTCGAAGCCGTCCCGCAGGTCCTCCCACGGGTTGCGGACCACGCCCACGGCGGGCGGGTTGCCGTTCAGGCCGTGCTGTCCGCGGGCCTTCTCGAACAGGTACCGCGCGGGGTTGCGCAGGGTCGGTCCGTAGTAGTCGTTCGAACCGAACACGTACGCCCCGGGGAACTCCATCAGCGGGCCGAGCGCGTCGAGGACCTCGGGGACGCCCTCCGGGTCCGACAGGTTGTCCCCGGTGTTGATCACGAAGTCGGGGCGCAGGCCCGCCAGGGAACGCAGCCACCGCTGCTTCTTCCGCTGACCGCCGACCATGTGGATGTCCGACACCTGGAGGACCCGCAGTGGACGCATCCCCCGCGGGAGGACCGGAACGGTCACTCGCCGGAGACGGTACGAACGGGCCTCGAAACCCGCCGAGTAGAGCAGGCCGGCGGCGCCGACTGCCGCGATTGACAGGGGTACTCCATAACGCGCTCGCATGCCCCCATCGTGTCAGACTCGAACAACTCTTCCGCGATCGGTGTGATCATTCGGCGGCGCCCGGCCTGGCCCAAGCCTGCGCCCGGACCTGCGCCCGGATCTGCGCAGGGACGTGCGGCGGGGGGCGTTCCCGCGGCGCTGCGTAAATCGCCGGGCGTCCGGCCGGTCCCGCCTGCGACAATCCCCCCATGACCACGCTCAAGTCCAAGCTCAAGGAAGACCTCACCACCGCCATCCGGGGGCGCGACGAACTGCGCTCCTCGACGCTCCGGCTGACCCTCACGGCGATCACCAAGGAAGAGGTCGCCGGTACCCAGGCCCGTGAGCTGTCCGACGACGAGGTGCGCAAGGTGATCGCCCGCGAAGCGAAGAAGCGTCGTGAGGCCGCCGACGCCTTCGCCCAGGGCGGCCGCGCCGAGCAGGCCGAGCGGGAGAAGGCGGAGGGCGAGGTCCTCGCCGAGTACCTGCCGAAGCAGCTCGGCGACGACGAGCTGCGGGAGATCGTCGAGCAGGCCGTGGCCGAGGCCCGTGCGGCGGGTGCCGAGGGGCCCCGTGCGATGGGTCAGGTCATGAAGATCGTGAACCCGAAGGTGGCCGGTCTGGCGGAGGGCGGCCGGGTCGCCGCCCTCGTCAAGCAGCTCCTCGCGGGCTGACGAAGCCTGCGGCGGATCCGGCGAGCACGACAGAGGGGCGCCCCGGCACACGTCGTGTGTGTCGGGGCGCCCCTCTGCCCTGTCCGGTGCTCCCGCCACTCGTGGGTGACGGGGGCGCGATCAGTCGCTTCCGCGCCCGTCGCCCGCGCCGCCACTGCGCCCGGCGCTACCGCCACCGCCGCTCGTGCCGGGGCGGACATCGGTGTCCGGGCCGCCCGTGCCACCGGGACGGCCGCCGTTCGTGCCGCCGAGGAATCCGCCGATCAGGCCGTCGCCGGGTCGACCGTCCTCGTTGTCGCCGTCACCGCCCCCGTCGCCCCCGTCGCCCTCGCCGTCCTCGTTCTTCGGCTTGCGCGGGGTGTCGGGGATGTTGATCAGCTTGAAGTCGGGGGCGGCCTTGTCCGCGAGCGCCCCGCTCATGGCGTCGCGCCAGATCGGACCGGGGACCTGACCGCCGAAGACCTTGTCGTGGTACTGGCCGCCGATGGTGATGTTGACCATCCGCTGCTTGTGCGCCGGGTCACCGACCCAGACCGCTCCCGCCGCGTTCGGGGTGTACCCGACGAACCAGGCGGCGTAGCGGAAGTCCGTCGTACCGGTCTTGCCCGCGCTCGGGCGGGAACCCAGACCGGCCTCCTGGCCGGTACCGGCCTCGACCACACCCCGCAGGAGGGTGTTCACGGTGTCGGCGGTCCGCTCGGACATCGCGCGGGAGCAGGTGGACTTCGGGACCCGCAGCGACTTCTTCTCGGCGTTGGTGATCGACTGGATGGCCACCGGGGTGCAGTACGTGCCGCGCGAGGCGAAGGTGGCGTACGCGCCCGCCATGGTGAGCGGGGACATCTCCTCGGTGCCCAGCGCGATCGACGGGCCCTGCGCCAGCTTGCCGCCGTCGGCCCGCTCGACGCCCATCTGCTTGGCGAGCGTGGTGACCGGGCAGATGCCGATCTCGCTGATCAGCTCGACGTAGTAGGTGTTGACCGACTTCGCGGTCGCCTCCTTCATGCCGTACGGGCCGACCTCGCTCTCGTTCTCGTTCTCCAGCTCCTCGTTCGAGGTGTTCACGTACTTCCCGCCGCCACAGGTGTCCACCGGGCTGGGGAAGGGCATCTTGTACGGCGAGGGGAACACCTTCGTCGCGGGGACGCCGCCCTCGATGGCCGCCGCGGCGACGATCGGCTTGAACGTCGAACCGGGCTGGAAGCCGGCGCCGCCGCCCATGTCCTTGTCGACCGAGAGGTTGAGCACGGTCTCGCCCTTGCCCAGGCCGTAGGGGCGGGACTGCCCCATGGCGAGGATCTTGCCCGTCCCGGGCTCCACGATCGACATGGCCGTCGCGACCTTGTCGCTCTTGTAGACGTGCTTCTTGACCGAGTCCTGCACCGACTCCTGGGCCTGGGGGTCCATGGTGGTGCGGATGGTGAGGCCGCCGCGGTTCCAGATCTTCGCGCGGTCCTCCTTGGTCTTGCCGAACGCGGGGTCGGTCAGGAAGACGTTGCGCACGTAGTCGCAGAAGAAGCCGCCGCCGTTGACGGCGGTGATGCAGCCGTTCTGCGGGCGCTTGACCTTCAGGCCGAGCGGCTTGGCCTTCGCCTTGGCGGCCTCGGCCTGGGTGATGTCCCCGACCTCGGCCATCCGCTGGAGGACGACGTTGCGCCGCTTGGTGGCTTCCGCCTCGTCGTTCACCGGGTCGTACCGGCTGGGGGACTGGACGATGCCGGCGAGCAGCGCGGCCTGCTCGACGTTCAGCTTCTTGGCCGGGATGGAGAAGTAGCGCTGGGAGGCGGCCTCGATGCCGTACGCCTGCTGCCCGAAGAACGTGATGTTCAGGTAGTTCTCCAGGATGCGCTTCTTGCCCAGCTCCTCCTCGACCTGGATCGCGTACTTCAGCTCGCGGATCTTGCGGCCGAGGGTCTGCTGGGTGGCCTGGGCGACCTTCGTCGGGTCGTCGCCCGCCTCCTCGACGAAGACGTTCTTCACGTACTGCTGGGTCAGGGTGGACGCGCCCTGGGCCACGCCGCCGCTCTGCGCGTTCTCGTTGAGGGCGCGCAGGATGCCCTTCGCGTCGATCGCCCCGTGCTCGTAGAAGCGGGAGTCCTCGATCGCGATCACCGCCTTCTGCATGTACGGCGAGATGTCCTTCAGCGGGACCACCGTGCGGTCGCGCGAGTAGACCGTGGCGAGCGGGCCGCCCTCCGAGTCCAGGATGGTGGTGCGCTGGCTCAGCGGCGGGCGCTTCAGATTGGCGGGGATCTCGTCGAAGCTGTCGACCGAGCCCTTGGCCGCGAGGCCGAGCGCGCCCGCTGCGGGCAGCGCGATACCGGCCAGCACCACTCCAGCGAGCACGCTGACACCGAGGAACTTGGCGGCCTGCTGCGTGGGGGACAGCCCACCGCCCGAGCGCTTGTTTGGCATGGAGGCAGCCTACGTTCTGATTCGCCGGACACACGTATATGCCTTGGCCTAAGCTGCTCACGACTGTCACAGCAGTACGGCCGGACATCAACCCTTCAGATGGTCAAACCCCTTCCGCCCGAGGAAAGTTCCCCCGAGCGCTTGGAGGCGTCGGCGGCCCGCTGGGCGGTGTCCGATTCCGTCGCCTGTGTCGCCCCGCGTCCGAAGTGACGTAGGGAACCCTCCTGCTTTGTGGCTTCCCTCACGCATGTCCAAGCGTCACTCCGTTGGGTGATCTGCCGCGTACGCATAGTCCGTTCGGGCCATTCAAGATTGGGCCCGAAGGGGGTGTTGCGCTGTGCCTGCCTTCCGTAACGTCCTCAACTGGCGGCGGTGAATATGCCGCTGCCGCCGTGGGGGAGCCTCGAATTCGGGAGAGGACGGCGCCGGTATGGGCTGGGTAACCGACTGGAGTGCGCAGGCGGCCTGTCGCACTACCGATCCGGACGAACTGTTCGTACAAGGAGCAGCGCAGAACAGGGCGAAGGCGGTGTGCACCGGATGTCCGGTGCGTACGGAGTGCCTGGCCGACGCGTTGGACAACCGCGTCGAGTTCGGCGTCTGGGGAGGCATGACCGAGCGGGAACGCCGCGCCTTGCTGCGCCGGCGCCCGACGGTCACGTCCTGGCGCAGACTGCTGGAGACCGCGCGCACCGAGTACGAACGTGGCGCGGGCCTGCTGCCCGTGCACATCGACGACGTGGACGACATGCGCGAGATGGATGACATGGACGAAGTGGCTTCGTACGAGGAGCGCTACGAGAGCTACGCCGCCGTCGGGTAGACGGAACCGCGTACCGAGTGCACCGAGCATCACTCGTTCGGTGGATGTAGTGGGAGCGGCCCGTGCGTCGGTACGGGAACACATGCCCTGCTCGCGCGCTGGTGTGCGCGGGCACGCGTCGCTCGGGTGCATCGTCGTGCGATGCCCTGCGCGTGCACCACCCGTGCGCCGGCGCGCCGAACAGCCATGCGACGCGCGCTGATGTTCGTGCGCCCTGTGCCGTACATGTGCATGCCGTGCCGCACGCGCCGTGCGGGATAGGTGCTGTGCCGGTACGTGTCGTGCGGGTGTCGCGGGAACGGTGATCCGTGGGCCGACGGGCCCGTGGGTGCCCGATCTGCTGCCGTGGTGCGTGGCCCGCGTGCGGTGCTGACGGTGCCGGGAACTGCTGACGGTGCTGAGCGGTGCCGGGGGAGGCGCCGGGTCGTGCTGTGGAGGAAGACGTGAGGGCGGGGCCGGAGGTTGCTCGGCCCACGGTGATCGTTCTGCCGAGTGCCTTCCGTCCTCCGTCCACTCCCTCGTACTGGTCGTACTCGTCGTGCTCCTTGCGCTCCGCCGGCCAGGGACGGTCGGCCGAGGTCGGTCGGCCAGGGGTGGCCAGGGCCGGTCGGCCAGGGCGTCCGCTCAACCGGCGGGAGTCGTACCCGTCCCACCGGTGGCGGCTGCCGGCGCGGCCAGCCGCTCGCCGACGTCCCGCAGGCCCGCGAGGTCGTGGACGTCGCCCGGCAGCGCGGTCACCTCGGTGACGGCCACCTCGGGGTGCAGCGCGGTGAACCGGTCCCGGGTGCGCCGCTCGCGGTCCAGCAGTTGCATGCGCTCGGCGTGCAGCCGCAGCAGGCCGGCCGTCAGCCGGTCGGGTCCACCGCGGTCGCTCGGGCGGGGGTCGGGGTCACCCGGGTCGCTCGCGCCACGCGGGTGATCGGGGGTTTCGGGATGTTCCGGCCGTGATCGGGGCGAGCTGGGGGGCTCGGGGGATTCGGGGGGAGCCACACCGCTCCGAAGACCAGCTTTCCCGTCCCCCTGATCGACAATGCCCCGCCCGGCAAGATTTTCCGCATCGGAGCCCTCGGCCGCCACCGGCTCGGCAGTGCCCTCGGCCGCCGCCCGCCCGTCGAGACCGTCCGTCTCCCGCCCGTCCAGGGTTTCCGCCGCCGCCCGCTCGTCGAGGGCTTCCGCCGCCGCGAGCGCCCGCTCCGCGGACAGCCGGGCCGCGCCACTGGTGTGCACCCGGTTCAGCACCAGCCCCGCGAGCGGCATGTCGTCGGCGGCCAACCGCTCCACGAAGTACGCGGCCTCGCGCAGGGCGTCCCGCTCCGGCGCGGCCACCACCAGGAACGCCGTACCGGGCGCCTGGAGCAGCCGGTAGGTCGCGTCCGCACGGGTACGGAAGCCGCCGAACATCGTGTCCATGGCCGCCACGAACGTCTGCACGTCCCGCAGCAGCTGACTGCCCAGCACCTTGCCGAGGGCGCCGGACACCATCGACATGCCGACGTTCAGGAACTTCATCCCGGCCCGGCCGCCGACCTTCGCCGGGGCCATCAGCACCCGGATGAGCTTCCCGTCCAGGAAGGACCCGAGCCGCTTGGGAGCGTCCAGGAAGTCCAGCGCGGACCGGGACGGCGGGGTGTCCACCACGATCAGGTCCCACTCGTCGCGCGCGCGCAGCTGCCCCAGCTTCTCCATCGCCATGTACTCCTGCGTGCCCGCGAAACCGGCCGACAGGGACTGGTAGAAGGGGTTCCCCAGGATCGCGGCGGCCCGCTCGGGGTCGGCGTGCGACTCGACGATCTCGTCGAACGTCCGCTTCATGTCCAGCATCATGGCGTGCAGTTCGCCGCCCGCCGCGTCGTCGACGCCCTTCACCCGACGCGGGGTGTTGTCGAGCGAGTCGATGCCCATGGACTGGGCCAGCCGGCGGGCCGGGTCGATGGTGAGCACGACCACCTTGCGCCCGCGCTCGGCGGCCCGCAGTCCGATCGCCGCGGCCGTCGTCGTCTTCCCGACGCCGCCCGCGCCGCAGCACACCACGATGCGGGTGCGCGGGTCGTCCAACAGGGGGTCCACGGCCAACGCCCGCTCGATGGGTGGCGTCATGCGCTGTCCTGCTTCCTCAGGTCCGTGGCGAGCCGGTACAGGCCCGCGAGGTCCACGCCCTCGGCGAGCAGCGGCAGTTCGGCCAGCGGGAGGCCGGAGCCTTCGAGCACGGCCCGCTGGGTGTGTTCCAGGGCGCGGCGTTCCGCGTACTCGGCGGCCTGCGCGAGCAGCGGATCGACGAGCTTCTCGGCGTTGCCGCCCTTGCGGGCCCCGCCGAGTCCGGCCGCCGACAGCGACCTGGCGACGGCGGAGCGCGGGACGCCGCCGTCCGCTCCGTCCAGCAGCGCCAGCGAGGCCCCGTCCAGTAGCCGGGGGCGCACCATGTTGACGAAGACCCGGCCCACCGGGAGGTGCGCGGCGTGCAGTTCGGCGATGCCGTCCACGGTCTCCTGCACGGGCATCTCCTCCAGCAGGGTCACCAGGTGGACGGCCGTCTGCGGGGACTTGAGGACCCGCATCACGGCCTGCGCCTGGTGGTGCACGGGCCCTATCCGGGCGAGCCCGGCCACCTCGTCGTTCACGTTGAGGAAGCGGGTGATCCGACCGGTGGGCGGCGCGTCCATCACCACGTGGTCGTACGCGAACCGGCCGGCCTTGTCCTTGCGCCGGACCGCCTCGCACGCCTTGCCCGTCAGCAGGACGTCCCGTACGCCGGGCGCCACCGTGGTGGCGAAGTCGATCGCGCCGAGCTTCTTGAGGGCCCGCCCCGCGCTGCCCATCTTGTAGAACATCTGGAGGTAGTCCAGCAGGGCCAACTCCGCGTCGATGGCGAGGGCGTACACCTCACCGCCGCCGGGGGCCACCGCGATCTTCCGCTCCTCATAGGGCAGCGCCTCCGTCTCGAAGAGTTGCGCGATGCCCTGACGGCCCTCGACCTCGACGAGGAGGGTGCGCTTGCCCTCGGTCGCGAGGGCGAGCGCCAGTGCGGCGGCGACCGTGGTCTTGCCGGTACCGCCCTTGCCGCTGACGACCTGGAACCTGCTCACACTGCGAGCCTAACCACTGGCACCGCGGCCTACGCAGGAGGCCGCCTTTCCCAGCGGATACAGTCGCCGCATGACCAAGAAGTGGGAATACTCGACCGTGCCGCTGCTCGTCCACGCCACCAAGCAGATCCTCGACACCTGGGGACAGGACGGCTGGGAGCTGGTGCAGGTCGTTCCGGGTCCGAACCCGGAGCAGCTCGTCGCCTACCTGAAGCGCGAGAAGTCCGAATGAGCGGGGCGGTCGAGGCGCGTCTGACCGCGCTCGGACTCACGTTGCCGCAGGTCGCAGCGCCGCTCGCGGCCTACCAGCCCGCGGTGCGGACCGGTGTGTACGTGTACACCGCGGGCCAGCTGCCCCTGGTGGAGGGCACCTTGCCGCTGACCGGGAAGGTCGGCGCCGAGGTCACCGCCGAGGAGGCGAAGGGCCTCGCGCGGACCTGCGCGTTGAACGCCCTGGCCGCGGTGAAGTCGGTCGCCGGGGACCTGGACCGGGTCGCGCGAGTGGTCAAGGTCACCGGGTTCGTCGCGTCGGCGGCGGACTTCACCGGTCAGCCGGGGGTCCTCAACGGGGCCAGCGAGCTGCTGGGCGAGGTCTTCGGGGACAAGGGCGTGCACGCGCGCAGCGCGGTCGGCGTCGCGGTGCTGCCGCTGGACGCGCCGGTCGAGATCGAGGTCCTGGTCGAGCTGGTCGCCGACTAGGTTCCGTCGAGGTCCCGTAGCGGGCCGCGGCGCCGGTGGTGAGCCCCGGTGCCGGGCCCCCACGGCCCCCTCGAACATCAGCGCCCCCCGGGATAGCCTCCCGCCATGGTGAACGGGCAGTGGTACCCACCCGAGTGGCCGGACCGCATCCGCGCGTGGGCGGACGGCACCCTGAGAGCCGCCCCGCCCCGGCGCGCCGCCACCGTGATGCTGCTGCGGGACGCCCCCGACGGACCCCGGGTGCACCTGCTGCGCCGCCGCGCCTCCATGGCCTTCGCCGGGGGCGCGTACGCGTATCCGGGCGGTGGCGTCGACCCCCGTGACGACGACCGCGACCTGCGGTGGGCCGGTCCCCCGCGGGCGTGGTGGGCGTCCCGGCTCGGTACCGACGAGGCGACCGCCCAGGCGATCGTGTGCGCGGCCGTGCGGGAGACGTACGAGGAGTCCGGGGTGCTGCTCGCCGGCCCCGCGCCGGACGCGGTGGTCTCGGACACCACCGGCGAGGACTGGGAGGCCGACCGCGCCGCCCTGGTGGCCCGTGAGACCTCGTTCGCGACGTTCCTGGACCGCCGGGGCCTGGTGCTGCGTTCGGACCTGCTGGGCGCCTGGGCGCGGTGGATCACCCCCGAGTTCGAGCCGCGCCGCTACGACACCTGGTTCTTCGTCGCGGTGCTCCCCGCGGGGCAGCGCGCCCGCAACGCCTCCACGGAGGCCGACCGCACGGTGTGGACCCCACCGGCCGCAGCCGCCGCCCGGTACGACCGGGGGGAACTGACGATGATGCCCCCGACCATCGCGACCCTGCGCCAGCTGGCCGGCTTCGGCACGGCCGCCGAGGCGTTGGCCGCAGCTCCCGGGCGGGACCTGACCCCCGTCCTGGCGCAGGCACGGCTGGAGGGTGACCGGGTGGTGCTGACCTGGCCGGGTCACGAGGAGTTCACCAAGGCGGTGCCCGCGTCCGGGGCCGTCCCGGACGGTGCGCCGGAGCCCGGCGCGGGAGGTGCGCGATGACCGGAACGGTTCCCCTGCCCGGCCAGCCGCGGGGTGCGGTGGTCTCCGGGGCGGCGACCGAGCGCGCGGTGAACGTCCTCGCGCCGAACGCGTCGCCGATGACCCTGGACGGCACCAACACCTGGATCGTGGCCGAGCCGGACTCCCCGCTCGCCGTCGTCATCGACCCGGGCCCGCTGGACGAGTCGCACCTGAGCGCCGTGATCGCGACGGCCGAACGGGCGGGCAAGCGCGTCGCCCTGACCCTGTTGACCCACGGCCACGCCGACCACGCGGAGGGGGCGCACCGCTTCGCCGAGCTGACCGGGACCCGGGTGCGCGCCCTGGACCCCGCGCTGCGGCTCGGGGACGAGGGGTTGGCAGCCGGGGACGTGATCACCACGGGCGGGCTGGAGCTGCGGGTGGTGCCCACTCCCGGGCACACCTCCGACTCGCTCTCCTTCCACCTCCCCGCGGACCGGGCGGTCCTCACCGGGGACACCGTCCTCGGGCGGGGCACCACGCTGGTCGCCCATCCGGACGGGCGGCTCGGGGACTACCTGGACTCGCTGCGCCGGCTGCGTTCGCTCACCGTCGACGACGGGGTGCACACGGTCCTGCCGGGGCACGGGCCGGTCCTGGACGACGCGCAGGGCGCCGTGGAGTTCTACCTCGCCCACCGGGCGCACCGGCTGGCCCAGGTGGAGACCGCGGTGGAGGACGGCTGCCGGACCGCGGCGGAGGTCGTGGCCCGGGTGTACGCGGACGTGGACCGTTCGCTGTGGCCCGCGGCCGAGCTGTCCACCCGGGCCCAGTTGGACTACCTGGGCGAGCACGGCCTCATCTAGCCGCGCGGACACCCCCTGACCGGCCCGGTGGGGCCCTGAACGCCGAGGAGCGCCCCGTGACCTCACGGGGGGGGCCACGGCGGTGAGGGGGGGGCGCGGCGGCCGC